>NZ_JAHKJZ010000002.1:0-468757 GCF_018829705.1 Haemophilus sp. SZY H35 | reverse complement strand
AAAGAATTATCCTGGCGGCGATAGTGCGGTGGAACCACCTGACACCATACCGAACTCAGAAGTGAAACGCTGTAATGCCGATGGTAGTGTGGGGCTTCCCCATGTGAGAGTAGGGCACCGCCAGGTTACCAAATACATAAATAAAGCAGAGTAGAATAAAAGATAAGAACCCCAGTTGAAGGACTGGGGTTTTTGTTTATGGATTTTAACTAACAACTATTTATTTGAAGTAGATAAGATAGAATAAAGCAAAGCAGAATAGAGAATAAAATAAAAGATAAAAAAACCAGTCTAAAGGCTGGTTTTTCTATTTTTATAGCCATATTTTCGTTTGGCTATAAAAAACATACGCTATGCATATGGAGTCAAATAGCTTAAGCGATTAACAGGAAAAATCCTTGCTATATAATGAACAATTCTGACAACCAAAATTCAACATATAGGACGATTATAATAGTAAGTAAAGTTAATGACGACTGGAGTCTATAACTTACAAAATGGAATGATAAGTATCATATTGTTTTTATTCCGAAGTACATAAGAAAAGTAAGCAGGAGAAAACCAATTTATAGAAGGTGAAGATTAGATATAGGGCAAATATTCGAACGGTTATATGTCTATAAGAATATGAGATAATTGGAGCGTGTATAATGCCAGACATATATTCATATGTTTTTGCTCTCTTTAAGGGAAGGTAAGAAAATAATTAGATAGATTGTCAATTCTCACAAGCCCTTTTAAGGGCTTGTGAAGTATAGAGCTTTATAAGAGAGCCTAAAAATTGACGTTTTGTGCGAATTGTTATTGGCTACTGGAAAAGTATTATGATATATAGAAATAAAGAAAAGAGTAGATTAATACTTAATTTCTCAGCTATCTAACGCAAACTACTACTTTTTATTTTCCTCATTTTCTGGCTCTAAATCTAATTTTGCCATCAATAACTGATCACCATCTTCTTCTGGATTGCCCGTGACAAGTAATTTATCACCATAGAAAATCGAATTTGCACCAGCCATAAAACACATTGCTTGCATTTCTTCACTCATACCACTACGGCCTGCAGAAAGGCGAACATAACTTTTTGGCATGGTAATACGTGCAACAGCAATCGTTCGCACAAATTCTGTCCAATCTAATTCTTCCGCATCGGCTAACGGTGTACCTTCAACCTTAACGAGTTGATTAATCGGCACTGACTCAGGTTGCGGGTCAAGATTTGCAAGGCTCGCGATTAACCCTGCCCGTTCTTTGCGAGTTTCATTCATCCCCACAATGCCACCACAACACACTTTTAATCCAGCTTTGCGTACTTTTCCTAACGTGCTAAGGCGATCATCGAAACGACGAGTACCAATCACTTCTGCATAATGTTCTGGCGCTGTATCAAGATTATGATTGTAATAATCTAAACCAGCTTCTTTTAAATCTTCTGCCATACCGTCTTGCAATAAACCAAAAGTACCGCAAGTTTCTAAACCAAGCGATTTCACTGCTTTAATAATTTCTGTGACTTTCTCAATATCTTTTGGCTTAGGGCCTCGCCAAGCTGCGCCCATACAGAAACGCCCCGCTCCACGCGCTTTCGCAATTTTTGCTTTAGCAACAATCTCATCAACATCTAATAATTGCTGATTTTGTACGCCAGTATGATAACGGGCTGATTGAGGGCAATAACCACAATCTTCTGGACATCCCCCCGTTTTGATAGACATTAACGTGGATAACTGAATCGCTCGAGGATTAAAATGCTTGCGATGAACTTGCGCAGCACGGTAAACCAATTCCAAAAATGGCGTTTCAAATAACGCCTCAACTTTGCAAACAGACCAATATTCAACGCTTGGATGTGGTGTAATGGAGTTAATTTGTAGTTTTTCAGTTAACATATTTTTCCTTTGAAAGTGCGGTGAATAATCACCGCATTTTTGTATCTTATATTCATTCAGTGTATAGGCTAGTATCGATAGCTATTGAATAAATTCATCGGTTATAAAATCTATATAATTTTACGTCTCTTTTTGCAATTGACTTATCTGACCATTTTCCACCAACAATACTCGATCTATCGTATCAACTAATTCCGATGGTTGATGAGTAACAAGTAACAACGTCAGATGTTTCTCATCACAAAGTTTGGCAATTAAAGCAAGCATTTCTACACGAAGTTTCTGATCTAATGCGGAAAAAGGCTCATCTAATAACAAGATGGGTTTATCTCGCAACAAACAACGAGCCAATGCCACTCGCTGTTTTTGCCCCCCAGAAAGAGAATTCGGTAAACGTTGTAAATAATCGCCCAATTCTACAGAACAAGCGACCTGTTCAATTTTTTCCTGTTCAAGTGCTGTTAATTTTAAAGAGGGCTTTAAACCCAACGCAAGATTTTGCTGTACGGTTAAATGGGGAAATAAATTATTTTCTTGAAATAACATGGAAACCGGACGCTCGTAAGGTGCACTACGAGTATGATTTTTATCGCTTAACCAAATTTCTCCTTGATGAGGAAATTCAAATCCAGCGATTAAATTCAATAACGTACTTTTCCCTGCCCCACTTTCACCAATAATTGCGACACGTTCGCCAGCATTTACGCTCAAATTAAAGCACATCGGTAAGGTTTTATCGTTCAAAATCACATTATTTAGATAAATCATTGGCATCCCTATGTGTGTGAATAAAGGCAAACAATACTCCACAAAGCAATAATAAAATCCCTGCCGTTACAGCTGCATCTTGATTACGATAATTACCTAGCTGCTGATATAACAAGTGCGGTAGAGAAGTAAACTCTTGATTGCCGAACAACGCAATAGCCGTAAAATCCCCTAACGATAGCGCCAAGGCTAAAGCAAAAGCATAGCGCAATGGTGCACGTAAAGTTTGCCACTCAATCAGATAAAAACGTTGCCAGCCCAAAATTCCCAGACTATTACACAGATTTTCGTAATAACGCATATTGTTATGAAAAGGTGCGCTCAAAATATGTATAACAAAAGGCATTGCACTTAATGCATTGCAAAATACAACTATGGCAAACAAATCAACATTTGAAAAATCCCGCTCTTGTAATAATAAAAATAGCCCCATTGCGAGTACTAAAATCGGGATTGCCAAAATCACCATTCCAGCATTAATAATAAATTGAGCAATTTTCTGATAATGTAACCATTCTAAACGGCGTGATAAAAGCAGTAAGGCAATCGCCATCATTAATGCAATCAATGCAGATAATGGTGCAATAGAAAGAGAATAACCTAACGCACGCCAAAGTTGAGAATTATGCCAAACAGTGAGCAAACTTGGTGAACTCAATGCGCTGATAAGAATATTCAATACTGGCGAAAAAAGGAAAAATACAAAAAGAAGTAAGACAAAAACATGGAAAATTTTGACCGCACTTTTAGGTTTCTCAAACCAAGGATGGCTATTACTCAAGCCATTTTGATTAGAAGGTGAAAAACGCGATGTCAAGCTGAATAAAATTAAGCAAAATACAAATTGCAACATGGCAAAAAGTGCTGCTTTTGGCAGATCAAATTCAAATAAAATCGCTTGGTAGATTGCTGTTTCTAATGTTGTATATTGAGGCCCACCGCCTAGCGTAAGAACAACTGTAAAACTGGTGAAGCAAAGCATAAAAATCAAGCTAAATGTGGGCAAACATTGTTGACGAAAAACAGGCCATTCCACTAATTTAACAAATTGCCAACCTTGTAAATTGAGTTGCGCAGCAAGCTGACGTTGCTGATAAGGAATACTTTGCAAACTTTGTAAGAAAAGCTGCGCTGCGAGCGGGATATTGAAAAAAAGATGGGCAATTAAAATTCCCGAAAGTCCGTAAATATGTCCCTGCCACTGCATTCCAAAAAGGTTAGCAAACCAAGCTAACCAACCGCTTGAACCATAAATGCCGATCAAACCAAAAATTGCCACTAAAACAGGTAAGACGAAAGTTAGCGACATTAATTTTAATAGCCACTTTTTTCCTGAGAAGGTTTGATAAAACAATGCTCGAGCGAGAAGCAGACCAAAAAAAATAGATAAAACGGTAGAAAGTAAGGCTTGTCCAAAACTGAAAAGAATTAGATGCTGTAGGTAATCATCTGTGAACCAAGTTTTCCATTGTAACTCATCGCCCAATGCAAAGATCGAACTTAATGCGCTACCATAAAAAAGAGTAATAAAGCTAATAACAACAACGCCGCCCACATAATGACGAGGGCGGAGTTGTGGATAATGAAATAACGACAACATCAAACTATTTTGTTAATGTAGTTTGCCAAGTGCTAATCCAATTTTTTAAGTGTTCCGCATTCACCATTGGATTAATTGGAGTTTGAGTTTTTTGTTGAGCTTTAAGTGCATCAAAGTGCGGTTCAATTTCACCTTGAATGACTGGCAACATAATATTGGCTGTCACAATATGTTTTTGTGCCGTAGGTGAGATTAAAAATGCCATAAAATCATCCGCACATTGATTTGGATGGTTGGCGACTCGAGCCGCTAATTCCACTTGAGTGATATGCCCTTCCGAAAAATCTGTCGCTGCATAATTATCTTTTTTCTCAAAAAGTTGGTGATAAAGTGGTGATGTGCTGTAACTTAACACTAAATCCGCTTCGCCTTTTAAGAATGCACCGTAAGTATCTGACCAGCCTTTACCCACTGTTACCGTATGCTTATCCAACGATTTCCAAGCAGATTGAATTTTATCGGCAGGGTAAATGGCATTCATCCAAACCAATAAACCACGACCCACACTGCTGGTGCGAGGATCTTGATAAATTACACGGATATCTTGACGTTCAACCAATTCTTTCAAACTTTTCGGCGGGTTTTGTAATTTAGTTTTATCGTACACAAAAGCATAGTTACCGAAATCAAAAGGCAAAAATGTTTCATTCGTCCATTTTGTTGGTAAATCCAGTTGAGTTAAATCCACTTTATTTGGCGCGAAAATACCTGTTTTTTCAGCTTGTTCTAAAACAAAGTTATCTAAACCTAGCACAATATCTGCTTTGGTTTTCTTTCCTTCCAAACGAACTCGATTGAGTAACACACCACCACTTTCAAAAGGCGTAAAATTAATAGCGCATTGTGGGTGCGCTTTTTCAAAATCTTGTTTTACTTTTGGACCGGCTCCCCACTCAGAAGTGAAAGAATCATAGCTATATACGCTAACACTTTGCTGTGATTGGGCTAATGCCTCGGTAGAAAAAAGTGCGGTAGAAATTAAGGTTAATTTAAGAAGTTTCATTATTACATCCTTATTTATATCAAAAGGCAGCAACAATGACGGGAAGGAGATAAGGTTGTATTCCTAGTTTCCTACGTCAGTATTAACTGTTTCAGGTTCACGGGTATGATCTCAGCGTATTGCACCCCGACTAGGCTTTTTAGTGTATTAAAATTTATTAGGCTTGCCAACGGATTTTTAAAAAGAAATAAACTTTCTACATTTTCTGAAAAAAATAAAAAAGCCCTGTAAAAAAGGGCATCCATAAGAGGTTTTAAAATTAAAAAGTGATTCGATAGGGCTTTCAATGCCTAAATCTGTCTGAGCAATGACTTTAAAACCAAAATCAGCTAATACATCTGCCATTTCTTTTACTTTGCTTTTATTGCCCGTGGCAAGTACAAATTTTTGCTTCGTAATTCTGTCCCTCATATCAAACATTGTCTTATTTTAATATCTCACCAAAAATTTTCGGAATAAATATTGACTTTAACCTTAGGTCAAGGTTTATGATTCGTACTCATTCAGTTATCACATAGGAGAAAAACATGAAAAAACTTATGACTTTTATCACACTTAGCGCTGCTGCAGTTTCAATTTGTGCCCAAGCTAATGAACAACCGCATCAAGCACACATGAATATGCTAATGTCGACAGGTTCTGCAATGCAACAAGAATTAATGCAAGGTATGAATCAAATGCATCAAGACATGATGGCAGCCATGCAATATAAAGATCCTGATGTTGCTTTTGCAGCAGGTATGTTGCCACACCATATTGGCGCAGTAAAAATGGCGGAAGTTGAATTAAAATACGGAAAAGATCCAGAGATGCGTAAGCTTGCTGAGAATATTATTCACGCACAACAAGCGGAAATTGAACAAATGCAAAAATGGCTTAAAGTGCACAATAAAAAAGCCCTGTAAAACAGGGCACCCATAAGCGGTTTTAAAATTAAAAAGTGATTCGATCACGGTTTCTTTCAAGCGTTGCTTTACCAATCCCTTGCACTTCTAATAGTTGTTCAGCACTCGTGAAATTACCGTGTTTTTCACGATATTGCACTATCGCTTCTGCTTTTTTAGCACCGATTCCTGTTAAGGCTTTTTGAATTTCACTAACTGTTGCCGTATTGATATTCAATTTATCACTCACAGTAACTGGTGCAACTTGAGCCTCAGTTTGAGTTGCCACAACAGGTTGAGCGGTTTGTTCTGTTGCTTTTTCCTCAGAAAAAGCCGAAGAGGCAAGCATCGCGCCACACAATACAACTGAAGTAAATAATGTTTTCATTAATTTCATAGAGGTTTCCTTTTAATATGAACATGTTGATGAGCATATCAACAGAGCCATTTTTTATGCTTTCAAGAAAACGCTCAAGATTCTTATCGCACTTCTGCGATTCAGATCGCAAAAATTCTTAGTTTGCATAAAAAAACAAAGGGCTTATCATTTACGACAAGCCCTTAAGATTAGTTAACTTCTTTTATTCTCAGCTCTTTTGGAACCTCAAAGAACATATTTTCTTCTAACCCTTGTAGTTCTTCTATGGTATTCGCCCCAAACTCTTTTAAGCGAGAAATAATCGATTGGACTAATTCTTCTGGTGCAGACGCGCCGGCTGTAATCCCAATGGTTTTCACATCATTAAACCAATCAGCTTGAATATCGGAAGGATCATCAAGAAGCTGTGATTTAACGCCCATTCGAGACGCTAATTCAGCTAAACGATTTGAATTTGATGAGTTTTTAGAACCTACTACCAACACTAAATCTGATAATTTAGCCAATTCTCGCACCGCTTCTTGACGATTAGTTGTCGCATAACAAATATCGTTTTTATGTGGCCCTTGAATAGCGGGATATTTTTCCTTTAATGCAGCAATAGTTTCAGCCGTATCATCTAGCGACAAAGTTGTTTGCGTCATAAAGGTTAAATCATCATTTTCTTGCATTGGCAAACGCGCAATATCTTCTACTTTTTCAATCAGGAAAATACCGCCATCTTCATTACTATACTGCCCCATCGTGCCTTCAACTTCAGGATGCCCTTTATGCCCAATCAAAATCGCTTTTGTTCCCTTTCGACTTGCCCGCGCAACTTGCATATGCACTTTTGTTACCAAAGGACAGGTTGCATCAAATACTTTGAGATTACGATCTTTCGCTTCTTGTCGAACGGCTTGAGATACGCCATGCGCAGAAAAAATAACGATAGCACCATCAGGTACTTCGCTTAATTCTTCCACAAAGATCGCGCCACGATCACGCAATCCATTTACAACAAATCGGTTATGCACCACTTCATGACGAACATAAATCGGTGCGCCATGAATTTCTAAGGCTAGTTCAACAATACTAATGGCACGATCTACACCGGCACAAAATCCTCGTGGATTCGCTAAAATTATCTTCATTTCTGACCGCACTTTTCTGCTTGTTTATCTTGTACTTTTTTCTTTTCGCTCTTAAAAGCATCCAATGCTAATAACCCTGCACCAATACAAATGGCAATATCGGCGATATTAAACACAGGATAATGGTAAATATCCCAGTAAAAATCAAAGAAATCCACGACGAAACCATTGTAAGCACGATCCACCATATTCGCTAACGCCCCTCCAATAATGAGTGCATAAGCAGAATTTTGGATTTTTTGTTGGGCATTATTTTTTGCTAAAAAATAAACCAACATGCCAGAAATAGCTAATGCTAACAAAATAAAGAAATATTGTTGCCAGCCACTATGATCCGCTAAGAAACTAAATGCCGCGCCATAATTGCGAACATAGGTGAGATTGAAAACAGGCAACACATTAACACTTTCATACAAATCAAATTTTTGCACCACAATATATTTAGTGAGCAAATCAACCACAAAAGCGACCGCACTTAACCATAAAAATGAAAGCCCTGATTTTTTGGACATAATATTTCCCTTCTAAAAAATTCCGCTAATTCTAGCATAAGCTGATAAATGATAAAGCACGATCTCATTTACTGAACGGCTTCTGGTAATTTTGCTGGATCATCAGCCAACTCTTTAACATTCACCACTTTCTTCCAATCAAATACCTTAATTTCCTGTTTTTCAGGACGGAAGAAATCGACGCCTTGTAAATGTTTTTCCTTAATCCCCATCCAATCAGCAAAACCATAAACAAAATTAAATGCAGATTGTGGTGTTTTTATTTTTTCTACCTTTTGGCTATTACTCGAAAACATAACGAAAGGAATTTCATAATCTTGTTTATAAAGATTATTTGGATGCAATGATAAACCTTTAGAATCCTCATAATGAGCAAGCCCATGATCAGAAAAGTAAATCACCGAATAGGGCTCATTTTGTGCTACCAATTGTGAATTTAATTTTTCTAAAAACTGATCGGTATATTTAATCGATTCTAAATAACAAGACATAGATTGATTAATAAAATAATTTTTAACCTCGTACGGAAGACGCTCACAAAAGGCGGGATGTGAGCCCATTAAATGAATCACAATTAATTTTGGATTCGTAATATTTTCTTTTAAGGCTTTATCTAATACAGGTAACATTTCATCGTCATAAACTTTTTTAGAGTTATAACCTAACGGTTTCATAAAAATCGTTTCATCTGCACTTTGACCAATACGAGAGGCCATCGTATCAAATTCCCCAATTTTGCCTTGATTAGAAATCCAATAGGTTTTCACGCCCGCTTTTTTGGCTAAAGAAATAATATTATCTGTATAAACCGTTTCCCCTTTTTCTGCTCGATACAAGGTGCGTTGTAAAGACGGTTGCGTATTTGGTGCCGCAGAATAATAGTTTTCAAAAACTGTGCCTTTCACACTTTCTAAAAATGGCGTGGTTTTCAATGGAAAGCCATATAACGACATATAATCTTTTCGCATGCTTTCACCGATAATCAAAATATAATTTTTATACTTTGGCGTGAAAGATTGAATATCCCATTGAGAAGGCGCATTAACGGATTGATTTAGAAAATCTCGTTGTTCTAAATACAGATCATTCATACGATCAAATTCTGAGTAAAACAGAACAGGATAAAAACGGAATTTATACGCATAGTTCCAATCAGAAAATTGATTGTAAGAAAAAACTAATAATAGGCTGATAACAGCCGTATTTAGCCATTTAAATGCTTGTTGTTTAGCATGAAAACTTAATTTCATTAAAGCAACAAACAGAATGAGATAAGTAGCTTGAAATAAAAATATCCAAAAAGGAATGGTTGTATAGTATTCCAAAGTTTCATTAATATTCGTTTCATAAACAGAAGCGATAATACCCAAAGATGGAATACCATAGAAAAAACCTGCAGAGCAATAAAATAGCGCACTGAGGAATAATACGGTGATTAATATTCGCCCAATCCAAGGGGTGAAATAAAAAGAAATCGCCGTGATAATAAATAAAATTGCGTAATCTGAAACGGGAATATTCTCACTTAATACATTACCCAACCCCATATTGGTAAAAATGGAGAAAACAAGCAATAAGAGATAAAACCATATTGTTTTTGAGCGAATCATTTCTTTTCCTAACATCATCTCTACTTCCTTTTGTACAAAAGTAAAAAAGTGCGGTTAAAATCAACCGCACTTTTATGTTTTACAACGAATTTAATTATGCAAAATGGCGCACTTCACCATTACCCGCCACATTTTCTACACAACGTGGACAAAGTGTAGGATGTTCGGGATTTCCCCCAATTTTGTCAGAATAATGCCAGCAACGTGGACATTTTTCACCATTTGAACGGGCTACGCTTACCGCAATACCTTCTAACTCATCCGCAGCCACATCCACTGGTTTGTCTGCTAATGCTTTCACTTCAGCTTTTGAGGTGATTAACACGAAACGTAATTCATTGCCTAATTGTTCTAACAATGCACGATATTCGTCATTAGCATAAACGGTTACTTCTGCTTCTAAACCGCCGCCAATCACTTTATCGTTACGCGCAACTTCTAATACGCGGTTCACTTCAGAACGAACTTTAATCAGTTGTTGCCAGTAAGCATCATCTAATTTTTCATTCTCGCCTAAACCAAACAAGCCTTGATAGAATTCTTCAGTAAATACGAATTCTGCACGAGTACTTTCGGTTTGTGGCAAGTGTTGCCAAATTTCATCGGCAGTGAAAGATAAAATCGGTGCCATCCAACGAACTAATGCTTCCGCAATATGCCATAACGCAGTTTGACAACTACGACGAGCAAGGCTGTCTGCTTTGGTTGTATATTGACGGTCTTTGATAATATCTAAATAGAATGACCCCATTTCTACCGAACAGAAACGCATTAAACGTTGTACCACAGTGTGGAATTGATAGTTATCGTAGGCATCTTTGATTTCTTTTTGCGCATCTAATGCACAAGCTACCGCCCAACGATCTAGGCTAATCATGTCTTCTGGTTTGACTAAATCACGTTTTGGATCAAAACCATTTAAGTTCGCTAATAAGAAACGTGCGGTGTTACGAATACGACGATAGCTGTCCGCTGCACGTTTTAAGATTTCATCAGAAACCGTCATTTCACCCGTATAGTCGGTAGAAGCGACCCATAAACGTAAAATATCACCACCGAATTTATCCATTACTTCTTGTGGTGTCACGATGTTACCGATAGATTTTGACATCTTACGGCCTTGACCATCCACAGTGAAACCATGGGTTAATACTTGTTTGTATGGTGCTTTGCTGTCTGTTGCCGTAGAAAGCATTAAAGAAGACATAAACCAGCCACGGTGTTGGTCAGAACCTTCTAAATACATATCGATATCTTGACCGTTAAATTCCGGACGATTCGCCACAACAGAAGAATAGGTTGATCCTGAGTCAAACCATACATCAAGGGTATCAGGCACTTTGCGATAGGTTTCTGCGTCCGCACCTAATAATTCTTTTTCGTCTAAATCCCACCATGCTTGAATACCAGCTTTCTCTACACGTTTAGCCACTTCTTCAAGTAACTCTAAAGTACGCGGATGAAGTTCTTCAGTTTCTTTGTGCACGAATAAGGTCATCGGCACGCCCCAAGTACGTTGACGGGAAATACACCAGTCTGGACGGTTTTCAACCATTTTTTCGATACGTGCTTGACCCCAATCTGGAATCCAGCGAACTTGTTTGATTTCACCTAATGCTTGTTGGCGTAAACCTTGTGTTTCCATGCCGATAAACCATTGTGGGGTCGCACGGAAAATAATCGGGGTTTTGTGGCGCCAGCAGTGTGGGTAGCTGTGTTTGATTTTCTCAACTTTTAATAAGTTGCCCACTTCTTGTAATTTTTCAACAACCAATGGATTGGCTTCAAATACGCCTTTGCCTGCAAAGAATTCAGTGGTCGAAATAAATTTACCGTCATTCGATACAAGACCTGCCATTGGTAAATTATATTTTTGTCCTACAATAAAGTCGTCCAAACCATGATCCGGTGCAGTGTGTACTAAACCTGTACCGCCATCGGTAGTCACGTGATCACCTAAAATTACTGGCACAGTGAAATCATAGAACGGATGGTTAAAGCGTACTAACTCAAGTGCCTGACCTTTTACTGAACCTAAAATTTCAACTTGTTCTATGCCCACCGCTTTCGCTACGGATTCAACTAATTCAGCGGCTAAAATCACACGTTCATCGCCAAGTTGTACTAAGTTGTATTCTAATTCTGCATTTACTGCAATCGCACGGTTAGATGGCATTGTCCAAGGTGTGGTTGTCCAAATTACCGCAGATAATTTGCCATGACCTTTATCAACTGCGTTAAATTTCTCTTCAATTTCAACCGCACTTACTGCTGGAAAACGAACATAAATAGACGGAGAAACTTTGTCTTCGTATTCCACTTCTGCTTCAGCCAAAGAAGAACCGCAGTCTAAACACCAGTGAACTGGTTTTGAGCCTTTGTATAAATGGCCATTCGCAATCACTTTACCAAGAGTACGGATGATGTTTGCTTCGGTGTCGAAGTTCATCGTTAAATAAGGATTATCCCAATCGCCCAACACACCTAAACGGATAAAGTCTTTTTTCTGACCTTCTACTTGTTCCGTCGCATATTCGCGACATTTTTGACGGAACTCAGCTGCTGTAATTTTTTCGTTTGGTTTACCTACTAAACCTTCTACTTTTAATTCAATTGGCAAACCATGACAGTCCCACCCCGGGATATAAGGCGAATCAAAACCTAATGCCGTTTTGGATTTAATAATAATATCTTTCAGAATTTTGTTTACTGCGTGACCAATATGAATGTTACCGTTCGCATACGGAGGACCATCATGCAGAATAAAAGATTTTTTGCCTTTGCTCGCTTCACGAATTTTTTGGTAAAGATTTTTCTCGTACCAATTTTTCAACATATCAGGTTCGCGCTTAGCTAAATCACCGCGCATTGGAAAGCTGGTTTCTGGTAGGTTAAGAGTGTTTTTGTAATCGACTGTCATTTTATTTTCCAATTTTTACATTTTAAAATTAACTGTTAAAAAACGCTTTCGCAGTTTCTACGTCTTTCTCAATTTGTACTTTCAAATCATCAAAAGACGGGAATTTAATCTCGTTTCTAATCTTGTGGCAGAATTCGACTTCCACCATTTGGCCATAAATATTCTGAGAAAAATCAAACAAATGAACTTCTAATAATTGCATTAATCCATTTATAGTTGGGCGTTTTCCCATGTTGGCGACGCCATTAAAAATCTCGCCTGACTTCAACCGCACTTTTACGGCATAAACGCCTTTGATTGGATTGACTTGTCTATGTAAACGAATATTGGCCGTTGGAAATCCTATTGATCTGCCTAACTTATTACCATGGATCACACGCCCGAAAATACGATAAGGTTTACCGAGTAAATTTTCTGCAAGTTGTAAGTCATCATTCGCTAACGCTTCGCGAATTGCAGTGCTACTAATTCGCTGTTCATCTAGACAAAAGCTACGGTTATCTTCAACAATAAAACCGAAACGCTGACCAGCTGCTTGCAACATTGCAAAATTGCCTTGGCGTTTTGAGCCGAACTTGAAATCATCGCCAATGCTTAAAAATTTCACATGTAGATGATTAACAAGCGTTTGCTCAATAAACACATCAGCTGGTTGTTCGGCAAAAGTGCGGTCAAATTTCGCCACAATTACGACATCAACCTTAGCCTTTTCGAGATAATAAATTTTGTCACGCAAACGCATTAAACGCGCTGGTGCATTTTCTCCCATAAAATATTCACGCGGCTGTGATTCAAATAACAATACCGCCATGGGTAAATTTAATTCGTCAGCTTTTTGGCGCAAATGGCGGAGAACTGCTTGATGCCCTAAATGCACACCATCAAAGTTGCCGATCGTTAGCGCACAACCTTGTAAAACACGATTTGCATTATGAAGCCCACGAATTAATTGCATGTCCTTATCCATGAAAATAAGAGAATTTTGGCATTATAGCGAGAAGTTAGTTTTTTGTCAGCAAATGGTGCTTGCGAATGCCCAATAAAATCAACGTTGCGCCATAAGCTATTGCGGCTAATACAATCAACCAAACAAGCCAATAAACACGCATGAAGAAATCCATTTTCGCCCATTGGTTGATTTCAGGCACGTAATACCAAACTGCTGCACCCATTACTATTGCTGCCAATAAAACTTTTCCAAAAAAGACCGCACTTTTACGTGAAAAATGGTACACATCCGCTTTGTCTAAGCCGCGATAGAGCAAATAGGCATTAAGAGTTGCCGACATTGCTGAAGCAATAGCTAAACCTACATAACTGAAAGGAATTGCCAATAGGTTAAAGCCCATATTACTCACCATGGCAATAATGCCTATTTTTACTGGCGTTTTGGTATCTTGGCGGGCGTAATAGCCATTGGCGAGGATTTTAATCAACATAAAGCTAAGTAAACCTGCATTAAATGCCCATAAAGAATAAGAGGCAGCATGAACATCATTGAGCATGAAATTGCCACGCATAAAGAGCGTAAGTAACATCGGTTGAGCCAATACAGCAATACCAATGGCAGCTGGAACGCCAAGTAATAAAATCATTCGCACGCCCCAATCCATTGTATTACGAAAATCAACCGCACTTTTAACTGAATCGCCTTCACGATTAACGTGGTGACGGGCAAGCGTTGGCAAAATTACGGTAGAAATAGCGATGCCAAATAAACCGAGAGGAAATTCCAGTAAGCGGTCGGAGTAATACAACCAGCTAATTGAACCTGTCATTAAAAAGCTTGCAATCACTGTATCCAGCAAAAGATTAATTTGACTTACCGATACACCAAATAACGCAGGGATCATTAATTTGCGGATTTTAGTTACGCCTTCATCCCGCCAAGCCCATTTGGGTTTCACCAGTAAACCGGCTTGTTTCATAAATGGAATTTGAAATAAGAACTGTAATAAGCCGCCTAGAAAAATACCGATAGCCAATGCAAGATCTGGATTATCCATTTGTGGTGCAAGGAAAAGTGCGGTGGCAATCATCGCTATATTTAATAACACGGGTGAAAAGGACATCACGCCGAATTTTCCAATCGTATTAAGTACTGCTCCAGAAAGCGCGACAAAAGTGACAAACCATAAATAAGGAAAAGTTATTTTAAGTAAAAGGGAAGCTTGTTCAAATTTATGCGCATCAGGGCCATCATTCATCCAATCGGTAAACCAGCCCATCCCAAATAAAGCGGCAACGACAGGTGAGCCAACCATCGCGAGGATCGTAACAATACTGACCAATCCCCCAAGGGTACCAGAAACTTTTCCAATAAATTCCCGAGTTTTATTAATATCTCCGGATTTTTGATATTCAGCGAGAACAGGGACAAAAGCCTGTGAAAAAGCCCCTTCAGCGAATAAACGACGAAGAAAATTTGGGATACGATTAGCAAATAAAAAAACGTCCGCCGCAGCGCCTGCACCAATAAGATGGGCGATAACTACATCGCGCACAAGGCCTAACACTCTTGATAATAAAGTCATAGAACTAACAACAATGCTAGATTTTAAAAGTCGTTTACTCAAAATATTCTTCTCTACCCTAAAATTTTTGCCTAATTGTATAGAAATTTTGTTTTTACGCTATATTCCGTGAAAAAAAACTGATAAAATCCACCGCACATCGTTTGTGTGAGCCCATATTGAAAGAGCTTGTAAAAATAACGATACTTACTTTCGGTTGTGTCTCACCGAAATCAACACAAATTTTCCATTGACAAAAGTATAAAAAATCGGCATATTGACGCCCTTTATTTTGTCTATCAATCAACAGAAATTTTAGGAGTTTGACCTTGGCTAATATCAAGTCAGCAAAAAAACGCGCGGTTCAATCTGAAAAACGCCGCCAACACAACGCAAGCCAACGCTCTATGATGCGTACTTACATCAAAAAAGTATATGCTCAAGTAGCAGCAGGTGAAAAAGCAGCAGCTGAAGCAGCATTCGTTGAAATGCAAAAAGTTGTTGACCGTATGGCTTCTAAAGGCTTAATCCACGCTAACAAAGCAGCAAACCACAAATCTAAATTAGCTGCACAAATCAAAAAATTAGCGTAATTTTTAGCTAGAAAGAATGAAAAATAAAACCGCACTTTAAAGTGCGGTTTTTCTTTATCTTGATATGATATTACTTATCGCCTGATAGATCTTTCTTGCATCATCTCCAGAAAGTGAATGCCCTTTTTCATCAGAGATAACCATTGAACTTTGTTTGCCATGATCCGAGATTTGCATATTGTAAATACCGTTATCTATTTTGGGGGATTCGATACCTAAGCGTAGCCAGTCTTCTTTATTTAAAGAGGAATATTTCAATTCGCGATATCCTCTGCCAGAGGTTTCAGATTTAATCGCAAAACCCACTTTAGGTAAGGCATAGCCTAATTTTTCCCATGCTTGGTTAAATGTCGTATTCATTGCTAAAGCGATTTGACCATTTAGATCTTGAATAATGTGTGATGAAATAGCCCCAACAGAAGCATTAGATAAATCTTGCTGTTGTTTTGTATAAGCTGATGTTAATGCATATATGAGACGATTCAGACGATCAGAGGTATAACGCTGTTTTTCAGACACACTTGGTGTGAAGATGATACCATCACGACGTGTTTGTAACACCGATACGGCAAGTGCACTAGAACGGCGATCGGTAACATGCTCTATTTGATATTTAATTTCGACATTTTTATCTCCAATACGATCAGTTGGTGACCAATCCGTCGTTAAAACACTACCCTGAACAGTGGATGAAATATTTTCTTCTTTCAGTAGACGTTCAACTTGCTTTAAATTATAGATGCTTGTTTGTTCTTCTGGATATACTATAAGGGCTCGTTCACCGTCAAATTGTGTTAATGAATTTTGAATAATTGCTAATGGTGTTGATGGTGGACGGATATCGATATTTTCTCCTTTTTTGAAGGCAATATTAGGTAATGCATAAGTGTTGTCTGCAACAGGTAAGTTAACGCCTCCTGTTGCTAATGGAGAGAAACCTGGAATACTGGCTTCTGATTTTTGGAATGTATCATTAGCGGTTTTTAGCTTTTCTGGATCAGATGAACAACCACTTAGCACAACAGTTGCAGCCAAACCTAATATTATTTTTTTCATGTTTAGAATCCTATAAAATAAACGAAAAATCAATAATACTTTTGCGATAATAAAAATATGGGGACAATGATTTGTCCCTTATTTTATTTATAATAATCTCGCAATTTTCAATGCTTCTTCTACTTTGGGTTGAACGTTTTCGCTTAATATGGTCAGCGGTAAACGTAAGTGAGGAGATTTAATTAAACCTAAACGATAAGCTGCCCATTTAACTGGTATTGGATTGGATTCAATAAATAAATCATTATGTAAGCGCATCAGGCGAGCATTAATTTCTTCGGCTTTAGTAAAATCACCTGAAAGTGCATAACGACACATATCAGCCATATCTTTTGAGGCAAGATTATTAGTAACGGAAATAACCCCTTCAGCACCTAATTTCATTGCTTCTAAACTAGTTGCATCGTCGCCACTTAAAACAATGAAATCTTGACCTGCAAGTGCTTTAATTTTTGTTACACGACTTACATCGCCTGTTGCTTCTTTAATACCTACAATATTTTTAATCTGGGCTAAACGAGCAACTGTTTCAGGTTTCATGTCACTACCAGTACGTCCTGGTACATTGTAAAGAATTTGTGGCAGATCGGTACATTCAGCAATAGCTTTAAAATGTTGGTACATACCTTCTTGAGTCGGCTTATTATAGTAAGGCACGACAGATAAACAACCGGCGACACCACTATCGCGTAATAATTTTGTCATCGTTATTGCTTCACTAGTAGCATTTGCGCCAGCCCCTGCAATAATTGGAATACGTCCTTTCGCAAATTCTACTGTCTTCTCAATAACCTTTACATTTTCTTCAATACTTAATGTGGCAGATTCACCTGTTGTTCCTACAGAAACAAGCGCATTAGATCCGGCATCAATATGATGCTCAACTAATTTTTCTAAACAAGCAAAATCAATTTCGCCATAGTTATTCATTGGTGTGACAAGAGCCACAATACTGCCAGAAAATAAAGGATTTTGAGCTGACATAGAACCTCCGTTTATCTTTTTGATTTTATTATTTGGTATAGCTCTCTATAGTCGCTAAAATGGCTTTAATTTGCAAATCTTTTTTTCAAAGGAGTCTTTTATGAATAGATTGATTGCGGGAAACCAAGCACCGGCTTTTACATTATTGAATCAACAAGAAAGTCCTATTTCTTTAAGTGATTTTCGGGGGAAAAAAGTGCTTGTCTATTTTTATCCTAAAGCACTTACTCCTGGTTGTACGAGTCAAGCATGTGGATTACGTGATAGCAAGTCTGAGTTAGATGAATTAGGGCTTGTTATATTGGGGATTAGCCCAGATATGCCGAAAAAATTGGCGCAATTTATTGAGAAAAAAGCACTTAATTTTACGCTACTTTCAGATCCTGATCATCAAGTTGCAGAAATGTTTGGCGTATGGGGGGAGAAGAAATTTATGGGAAAAACCTATGATGGTATTCATAGAGTCAGCTTTTTAATTGATGAAAATGGAAAAATTATGCATGTATTTGATAAATTTAAAACTACAGTTCATCACCAAGTTATCGTAGATTATCTTAAAAATCTTTAAACCTTTTTCAAAACTTACCGCGCTTTATGTAAAGTGCGGTAAAAAAACATTATTTTTTAGTTCGATATTTACGTCTAATCCTAGCTTTGCTAAAATTCTCTAAAATTGAAATTCATTCTCAATTATATTTCCAATAAAATTCTCAAATAATAAGGACAGAAAAATGTTACAGCTTTTTGATTTTTTACAACAATACAGTGATTTTATCATTATTGGTTTACTGCTACTGATGAGTGTGACGATGTTAGCAATGGTAACTGAGCGTTATATTTTTTTACGTAAAGTTAATGTTGCGCATTACTCAACTATTCATGAGTTAGATATTGATTTGAATCGTAACATGACCACGATTTCAACAATTGGAGCTAATGCGCCTTATGTTGGATTACTCGGAACGGTTATAGGAATTTTGCTTACTTTTTATCAAATTGGCCACGGTGGTGGTGATATTGATGCAGGCATTATTATGATGCATCTTTCACTTGCGTTAAAAGCAACAGCATTAGGGATTCTCGTCGCAATTCCTTCTATGGTATTTTATAACGGTTTAGGACGTAAGGTAGAAGTTAATCGTTTGAAATGGAAAGTGTTAAACGAACCAAAAGATAAGGAATAGTCTGTGAAAAAATTTGATGAAATCAACATTATCCCTTTTATCGATATTATGTTGGTGTTACTTGCTGTCGTCTTGATTACAGCATCATTTATTTCTCAAGGTAAAATTCAAGTAAATGTGCCAAAGGCGAGTACTGCTGTGGCATTCAAATCTGATGATCTCGCTAAATTATTAACGGTTACAGCGGATAAACAACTCTATTTTAATGATAAACCTATTTCGCAAGAGGCTCTTGAGGCTGAGGTTACACGCTGGAATAAGGATCAGAAAGTCACCTTAAAGATTGATGCAGAAGCATCTTTTCAGGATTTTGTAACAATCACGGATATGCTTGCTAAAAATGATATTAAAAATGTTGCGATTGTTTCAATGAAAGACAAAGGGCAGGGAAAAAGTGGCCGGGCTCCCGTCTCTACTCAATCTATTTCTACCGCACCTTAAGGAATCATTATGCAGCAAACAAAACGTTCGCTCTTAGGTTTGCTAGTTTCTTTATTGGTACATGGCATTATTGTTGGTTTACTTTTATGGACTTGGAATAAACCAAGTGATAGCGCCAATAATGCCGCAGGAGACATTGCAACGAGCATTTCTATGGAAATGGTGCAGGGAATGGTTATGGAAGAGCCTGCACCTGAGCCTCAAAATATGCAGAAAGAACCTGAGCCGGAGAAGAAAGAGGTTGTGGAAGATCCCACAGTGAAGCCTGAGCCTAAAAAAATTAAAGAGCCAGAAAAAGAAAAGCCTAAGCCTAAGGAAAAGCCTAAAGAAAAACCAAAGGATAAACCTAAGAAAGAGCTTAAACCTCAAGATAAGCCTATTAATAAAGATTTACCAAAGGGTGATAAAAATATTGATTCTACTGCGAATGCTAATGCAAAAGCGACAACAACGAGTACAGCTAATAGCAATGCTCAAGTAGCTGGTTCAGGGACTGATTCGACTGAAATAGCCGCTTATCGTTCAGCAATTCGCCGTGAAATTGAACGTCATAAACGTTATCCAACTAGGGCAAAAATGATGCGTAAACAGGGTAAAGTCAGCGTATCCTTTAATGTTTCGGGTGACGGTTCATTAACTGGTGCACATATAACTCAGTCATCCGGTGATGAAAGTTTAGACAATGCGGCACTTGATGCGGTGAATAGTGCGAGCCCTGTTGGTGCAAGACCTGCTGGATTTCCTTCGGGATTAAATGTGCCGATTAGTTTTACGCTTCAGTAATAAAAATAAAGGTATATAGGACAAAATAAAAGTGCGGTTAAAATCAATGAAACTTAACCGCACTTTTATTCTGACTAGAAAATAGTTAGATTTTTCTATTACCTAATGTGCCATCATCAATTGCTGCTTTGGGTGTACCGATGACTTCAGCAATTTTATCTCCATTTTTAAAAAAAACAAATCCGCCATTTTCCATTTTTGTCCAGGTTTCATCTTTGGTAAGTGGAAAGGTTGTAATGATGTTTACCTTATCCCCTTCTTTCGCATAATCGCTAAAATCAATGACGCCGTCATCATCAATACGATGTGCTTTTCCAAAAGGCGCTTTTCGCATTAAATAATGCAGGTTAGTGGAGCAGTGAGCAATCATCCATTCACCATTGGATAAAATAAAGTTGAACGTACCGTGTTGAGCTAGCTCTTTTGTCACTTTTTGAATTGCCTCAAAAATTTCCGTTTCGCTAGGTTTTTGGCGGTAGGTATTTTTGAGATATTCTGCTAAATAACAAAAAGCAGCCTCAGAATCAGTAGAACCAATAGGTTGCAAAAAGTAGTTACTCATATCAGGTAAATTTTTTAAATTACCATTATGCGCAAATACCCAGTTCTCCCCCCAGATTTCACGAATGAAAGGATGGGTGTTTTCGATATTAACATCACCTTGAGTTGCTTTACGAATATGAGCAATAACGTTTAGTGATTTAATCTTGTATTGTTTGACGCAATCTGCAATAGGCGAGTTACTTGCAGGATGATTATCACGAAAAACACGTACGCCACGCCCTTCAAAAAAAGCGATACCAAAGCCATCAGAATGGCAATCTGTTAACCCTGCACGACGACGAAATCCCTCAAAAGAAAAGACGATATCCGTTGGTGTGTTGCAGTTCATTCCGAGTAATTGACACATAGTTTAGATATATAACCCCATAATATGTATTGATTTAACACCATTATAGGGGGGATTTCAAGAGAAGTGCGGTGAATTTTTATAATAAAACGTTACATTTTATTACTTATATAACTTATGGTACATTTGTCGTAATTCTGACATTTCATATAGCTTTGTTTTAGCCGCATCAAGTTTGCCTTCTTTAGCTAAATTAGAGGCCTCTGTGGCTACATCAATCACTTTTTGAATACCTTGTTGATAACCAGGAAATTGAGATTGATCTCCGTTCCATTTTGTCGGCATGGTTACTTTTGAGTGTTCGGCAGCATTAATAAATGCGCTTATGTTATTTTGGAATTCTTCTGATGAAGAGGCTTTTGATGCTAATACCAAACGTTGGGACATAATCATCATTTCATCACGAAGATTAATAGGATTTGTTGCAAAAGTGGAAGAGGCAAATACAGCAAGGCCCATAAATGCAAGAAATTTTTTCATTTGTATACCCTTAAAAAATAAAAGATAGCAAAAAGCCGCTAAATTTCTTTAGCGGCTTTTTAGAATTTGGCTCCTCCTGCGGGACTCGAACCTGCGACATATGGATTAACAGTCCACCGTTCTACCGACTGAACTAAGGAGGAAATGGTGCCTCGAGGCGGAATCGAACCACCGACACGGGGATTTTCAATCCCCTGCTCTACCGACTGAGCTATCGAGGCGTTATCATTATCGGCTGCTGCCTGACAACGGAGCGTATTAAACTATTTTTTCGAGAGCCGGTCAATAACTAAATTTAAAAAAAATGAAAAAACTGTTTTGTTTGGATAGTTAATCATCAAAGTGTTTATTAAAACAACTAAAATTTATAATTTGCTTATTTATTTTACAATCATCTTTTTATAAAAAAATGCTCGTTGAAATGGTTCAACGAGCATTTAGTTATGATTAAAGGGCTGTATTATCGTCTTACACGGAATTTTTTCTGTGCTTGATCTACTTTTAATAGGTAATTTCGTGCTTGAGCAGATGGATGAGCGGTTGTCAGAATGCGGAAAACTTGTTCCGGATACATTTGATTGATTTTATAAATCGCTTCATCTTTATCATTATCAAATACACGTAACACCGCACCTGCACCACTATTATAAGCAGAAATCATAGCAAAGCGTTTTGATGTCGGATTGGTAATGCCATCTAAATATTGGTTTTGAAGAAGCCATAAATAAGAGACGCCCGAATCAATATTATTTGCTGGATCGTATAAATAATGCTCTGATGGCTGCCCACTTTTCCCTTTCATAGCAAATACATCACGGCCCGCAGTGCGTGGAACAACTTGCATTAAACCAATAGCATTTGCATAGCTAATTGCATAAGGGTTAAAGCTTGATTCTGTTTGCATAATACCTAAGATCAGACTTTCATCAATGCCATAACGTTCAGAGGCCTTACGAACTAATGGTAAATATTTCTGAGCGCGGACTTCCACGTGGTTTGCAATCATAGGAATTGCAACAAATTGCACGGTATGACCATTTTGTAGGCGGCGTGTTTGTAATTTATTTTGGATCAAATAAGTTGCAAAATTACTTGCAATAAATTGGTTTGCAATTTGCTGACCTTGGTGGTCTACCACCTGTCCTAAAAGAAACGGACGAGAGCTAATGGGAACATCACCTGAGGCAAATAAATCAATTCCTTTTGCATCTGCTCCCATTAATAACGTATGAACAATTGCATTATGTAAACGATTAAGGTCTTGTTGTGTTTCAATGACAATATTACCTTCATCAAAACTTACGTGGCTACGAGTATAAAAAGAATCGGTATATTTTACGTAATCTTTACGGCTGGCCACTAATAATTCATTTACACCCCAAATACGATCAATATTATGTGAGAATTGTCCAGTAAGAATGTCTAAACCTTGTGTATCTTTTGCAAAGGCTTCATCGTAATTAATACTGCGGTTCGGAGAGTCGCTACAAGCATATAAAAAAGGCAGTAATGCTAATAATAAATACTTTTTCATTGTGTTACAGGCAATTAATTTGATGGTGGAACATAACCTTCAATATGCACATCTTTTCCTTCAAACAAAAAATTGATCATTTCTTGTTCTAATAATTTACGATGCTCGGTATTCATCATATTGAGTTTTTTTTCATTAACCAGCATCGTTTGTTTTTTGATCCATTCTCCCCAAGCCTGTTTGCTGATTGAATCAAAAATACGTTTTCCGAGTTCACCAGGATAGAGCTGGAAATCTAAACCTTCTGCTTCTTTTTTAAGATGTTCACAAAATACTGTTCTTGCCATAATGATTCCTTACAAATTGAATTAAAAGATTTTTTACCGGTTGAGCAAGCCCGATTTGTTCAGGATTTTGCGGATCATACCAATATTTGACCGTACTGGATAGATTTGATTGATATTCTTTTGGGTTTTCCGAGATTTTACGCCAATCATCGTTTTCTTGTTCAATATGTAAATTATCATTAACTTCTGCGTAAATTGGGTGAATATCTAAATGAAAATGACTAAAAGTATGTCGAAAACTTGGCCAGGCTTGATAATGGGAAATACCTTCTTGTATGAGGTGGTTCAATAACGTTGATTTATCCTCAAATTGAGGAAAGCAAAATAATCCTCCCCATAATCCCGAATTTTCTCTTTGTTCTAACCACACTTTTCCTTTGTTTGATAGTATTAAAAAATAGGTTTCTTTTTCTGGTATGATTTTTTTATGTTTTTTATTTGGAAATTGCCCCCAACTTTCATGTTTATTCGCCAAACAATCCTTATTTAAAGGGCAAAGTTCACATTTTGGTTTTGTTCGTGTGCATACCATTGCACCAATATCCATCATCGCTTGGTTAAAGTCAGCAACGTGTGTTACAGGCGTGACTTGTTCAGTTAAATGCCACAGGTAATTTTCCACTTTTTTTTCACCCGTCCAGCCTTCCACTTCAAAATAGCGGGCAAGTACACGTTTTACATTACCATCTAAAATCGGGTAAGGTTGATTTAAAACCGAAGATAAAATCGCACCCGCTGTGGAGCGCCCTATGCCAGGCAATGCCCATACTTGTTCAAAATTAGTTGGAAAATTCCCATTAAATTCATCCCGCACTTTTTGGGCTGCTTTATGTAAGTTACGTGCACGCGCATAATAGCCTAAGCCTGTCCATAAATGTAAGACTTCGTCTTGTGATGCATTAGCAAGTGCGGTAATAGAGGGGAATGTTTTTATAAATTGCTTAAAATAAGGTATAACAGTGGCTACTTGTGTTTGCTGTAGCATTACTTCAGAAAGCCATACGCCATAGAGCGTTTTATCTTGTTGCCAAGGCAAATTCTTACGCCCGAATTTTTCGTACCAATCTAAAATAGATTTGGCAAAAGAAGTATGTATTGAAGATTGTGCTTGCATAAGGAAAAGTTTTGTTAAGAATGTTTTTGATTCTACACTAAAATGGGGCTTGTTTATCTATGTTTTTTCAGTATAATTCGCAGTCTATTTGGTGCCAAATATGGCGTATTATTCACTCACGCGGTGTAGGAAGAAAGTTCTTATAGCGGCGTGGCTTCATTTTGAGGTTTTCTATGAAACAAGGTATTCACCCAGAATATAAAGAAATCACGGCAACCTGCTCTTGTGGTAACGTGATCAAAACTCGTTCAACTTTAGGCAAAGATATTAACCTTGATGTGTGTGGTAACTGTCACCCATTCTACACTGGTAAACAACGTGTTGTAGATACTGGCGGTCGTGTTGAACGCTTTAACAGCCGTTTCAAAATCCCAAGCACAAAATAATTTGAACTTGCTTCGAAACCCTGCCAAATGGTGGGGTTTTGTTTTATCTGAAGAACGTATAAAATAGATAAATCTAAATTGAATAAGAAATACCTATGCATACCAATTATGTTATAAGCCTTTCATCTGCTTCTCAACGTCGAGAACATATCATCAAAGAATTTGGTAAACATCATATTCCTTTTGAGTTCTATGACGCTATAACCCCATCAGAGTGCCTTAATCAACTCATTCAAACTTATTTACCAAATCTTGCTCATGCTAAACTTTCAGAAGGGGAGAAAGCGTGTTTTATGAGTCATTATATGCTATGGAAAAAATGCATAGATGAAAATCTTCCTTATATATATATTTTTGAAGATGATGTATTGCTAGGTGAAGATGCTTATTCATTTTTAGCTGAAGATGAATGGTTAAAGGAGCGATTTACTTCAGATGATAGTTTTATTTTGAGATTTGAAACTTTTTTGAAACCAGCCAAATGTGAAAATGTAAAGATCTCATCATTTAAGAGTAGGTTAATTTTAAAATTAGTCGAAGAGCAGTATGGATTAGCTGCATACGTTATATCCAAAAATGCAGTTATCAGTTTGTTTAGGCAAATGTCCAGGCTTACATCGGATGATATTGATGCGATTGATATTTTGGCATTTAGAGATTTTCTGAATTTAGATAATGTATATAGTTACCAAATTATACCAGCTATAAGTATTCAAGAATTACAATGGAAAAAGAGTAAAAGTGTTTTATATAGTCAGTTAGAAGATGAACGTTATAAAATATTAAAAGATAATAAAGTTAAAAATTCAAAGAAAACATTAATAGAACATCTCTTTCGATTAATAACCAAACCTAAGAGACTCTTATATAAGAGAAAGAGAAAAAAATATATAGTACCATTTAGATAGATTATGTTTAGTAATATTAAATTAGTTAATAAAAGATTAGATTTGATTATTAATCATGATAATAATCATAATAATATAGTATTCTCATCAGATTTTAAGTATTCTAAATATATCGGTGTGTCAATATTATCAATTTTAGAGAATAACATTCATGAGAAGTATAATTTTCATATATTTGTTAATGATATTGATATATTAGATTTAAACAGAATAAGATTATTGCCATATAAAAATATAAATATTTTCTTTTACTGGTTAGACGATAGTATTGTTGAGGGGTTACAAACAACTCAACATTTTTCAAAAGGTATGTATTATAGGCTGCTTATCCCTTATATTTTACATAGGAAAGTAGATACTTTTTTGTATTTAGATACAGATGTTATATGTGTTGGAGATATATCTGAAATATTTTCTACCAATTTATCTAAAAAGGTTGTAGCAGCTGTAGCTGATACAATAGAAGAATATCATTTATATAGGCTATATGAATTAGGATTTAAAAAAGAATCAACATATTTTAATTCTGGAGTAATGTATATAAATACTAGTGAATGGGTTAATAATAAAATCACAGAGAAGTTTCTTAGTTTAATTGGTATGAGTTCTTATGTTTATCCAGATCAGGATGTACTGAACCTGATATTAAATAATAGTTCTGTTGTATTTTTATCAGAAAAGTTTAACTACCAAAAATGGTTAAAACTATCTAGGGAAGATTTTTATGAAGAATGTAAATTAGTTTCTTTAGTCCATTTTATTGGACCTCATAAACCTTGGTCGATATCTGGCTACAATAGAATCTATAATTATTATAAAAGTAGATCATTTTGGAAAAAGCAAGAATTTGAAAATATTGATACAACATTAGGGTTAAAAAAAGCATCTAAATGCTTTTGGAAGGATGGTAATAAATTTATTTCAGTATGGTATCATGTCAGATATTTAATAAGAAAGTTAAAGAGACTAAAATGAAAAAATTGCCTATCTATATTATTAACCTAGAAAAATCTACTGATCGTAAAGCTTATATGCAGGCTCAGTTTGATCAATTATTTTTGGATAACACAGAACAGGCTATTCATTTCTTTAAGGCAATTAATGGAAAAGAAAATCCGAATCACCCCTTATTTCAACGTTATAACGAGAAGAAGAGACTGAATGTGAAAGGGTATCCACTCACACGCAATCAACTAGGGTGCTATGCTAGCCATTATTCAATGTGGGAAAAATGTATTGAGTTAGATAGTCCAATTATTGTGTTGGAAGATGACGCTAAGTTTAAAGATAATTTTCTAGACGTGCTTGATTTTATTAATAGTGAGAAAAATACCTTTGAGTTTTTCTGGCTACAGCCTGATCGTTTAAAAAATAAAAGAAAATTAGTGGCGGATTTTGGGCATTTCTCTGTTTATCAATTTAGTAAAGGTTTTATTGGGGCGACAGGTTATTATTTAACACCTAAAGCGGCTAAGAAATTTTTAGCGCAAAGCCAAGAATGGTATTTAACTGTAGATGTGACAATGGATCGTTTTTTTGAAAATAAAGTCCCACCTTATGCAATTGTACCGTTTTGCTTAGAGGCTGATTATGAAATTGAATCAACTATCTTTGAAAAGCAGAAGAAAGTCAAGACATTAAAAACAGTGATTGCAAGAGAGTTATTTAATATTAGTACCAGTATTAAAAGGAATATTTATAATTTGTTGCATCCATAAATGACAAAGTGCGGTAAAATTTTTACCGCACTTTTTTGTTATATTATTCTTGAAAATTGCTGACGTTTTGCTGCTTCACGTGAGTAAGTATCAAAACACAAACAGATGTTACGAATTAATAGCCTTCCTTTTGGCGAAACTTGGAGACCTGTATGCGTGAGTTTGATAAGCTCATCATCGATTAATGGTTTTAATAGTGCTAAATCTTCGGCAAAGTGAGTGGTAAACTGAATGTTATATTGCGCCTCGAACGGTGAGAAATCGAGTTTAAAGTTACAAATTAATTGTTTAATAACATCACGGCGTAAGCAGTCTTCTTGTGTTAATGCTAATCCTTTATGTAGAGCATTGCCTTGTTCTTCAATGAGGGCATAATAGCGCTTTAAGTCTTTTTCATTCTGTGCGTAAGTGTCACCTAATAAGCTAATAGAAGACACTCCAAGCCCTAATAAATCACATTCTTCTTGCGTTGTGTAGCCTTGAAAGTTTCGGTGCAATACGCCTTGGTCCTGCGCAATGGCAAGTTCATCATGGGGTTTAGCAAAGTGATCCATACCAATAAATTTATAACCTGCATTACCTAGTGTTTCGATCGTTTTTTGCAAAATGGTTAGTTTTGTTTCTGGCGCGGGCAGTTGATATTCTTTAATTTTTGCTTGCCCAGGTACGCGACTTGGTAAATGCGCATAATTAAACACACTTAATCGATCTGGATTGAGTGCAATTACTTTTTCAAGAGTGAACATAAAACTTTCTACAGTTTGTAATGGCAAACCGTAAATTAAATCAAGGTTAGTTGATTGAAAGCCTAATTCTCTAGCGTGATCTAACAATGCATGAATAAAATCTTCATCTTGTTCACGATTTACCGCTTTTTGCACATCTTTATTAAAGTCTTGTACACCCATGCTCATGCGGTTAAAACCAAGGTGACGTAGATGATCAAGCATAGAAAGTTCAATTCTACGAGGATCGATTTCAATTGAAATTTCAGCTGTCTCAGATACTGTAAAATGTTTTTTTAGCATTGCCATTAAACGAGCTGATTGGGTTTCACTCAGATAGGTGGGTGTACCGCCACCCCAGTGAATTTGGGTAACGAGACGATGTTTAAATAATGCTGAGCGTGCACTAATTTCTTTTTCAAGGTAATCTAAATAAATATCAGCCTTATGTTGATGGCGAGTGATCACTTTATTACAGGCACAGAAATAGCAGAGCTGGTGGCAAAAAGGAATGTGAACGTATAAAGAGAGCGGACGATTTGGATAGCGTTTTACGGCGGCTTCAAAATCTTGCTCAGTATAATTTTCATTAAATTCTAGGGCTGTAGGATAGGAGGTATAACGCGGGCCTGATTGATTGTATTTTTGAATAAGTGCGCTATCCCAAATAATTTCTGACATTAAATCACTCCAATCTGTTTAATATCGTCTAAAAACTGACGTAATTCTTCTTTAATTTCGTGTTCAAATTTGGCTTCGGCTCTTTCACGTGCTAAATCTAAACGCATTCTTTCTTTTTTTTCTAATTGTTTACGAGTATCATGAGTTGGCATGTTACGTACGATTTCGTGTAATTGCGCCATACTGGGGTATGGAGTAAGCGTTTTACCAAAGGGCATTAATAACATGGTAAGGCGAATTACACCCTCTGAGTGATTACATTCGCCAGACTGCATTGCTCGAGCAATGATTTCAATACTTTCCTTTAAGCGGGCTTCCCTTATCGCTTTGGATTTAGCTATCATAATGTTTTGTTGTTTTAGCTGTTTTAGTAAACGAATTGTATATCCACTTAACCCTAGAACAACAATAAGTGCAACAATACTTAAAATAATGATCCAAATCATAGATTATCTAAATTGATTAATATCAATACGTTCAAAAGTGCGGTATAAATCATCTTCGTTTTCGTCTTCCTCTTCGATGCCTAGTTCTTCCATTAATTCGGCAATTCTTTCGAGACATTCATCCACAAATTGTTGATCTGCTTTGGTAATTGCTTTACCTTCATCTAAGGCATCTAATAATTCATTCAGAATCTCATTATTTTCAAGCTTTTCAAGCTCTTGCATTGGATCTAACTTTTTCACCTGTTTTACGACAGGAATCGTTTGTCCTTTTTCTGGCTTATTAACAAATTCCACAATTAATGGTACTTTTTTCTTGCTACCAATTTTAGGATCTTTAATTTCTTGTTGGATTTTGTTCGTTTTATCTTCTATTGCGCTATGACGAGAACCTGATGCTAAACCTTTATGTTTTCGTTTTTTCTTATCTTCACGTGCTTTGGCATCTAATTCATAACGTGTGAGTTTTTTTCCTGGACGAGAGTTGGAGATTTCGGGTTTCTTATCCGCTTTACGGATTGGCATAACATCAGTGATGCGACGTGTTTTTTTCTTACGAGCCATTCATAGTTCCTTTTTATAAAATTTTGTGGATTGTATCATTTTCATGTCTAAATTTATAGGCAAATAAAAAACGGAAGCACGTCACTTCCGTTTTTCTTTATCAGTAAAAACTGATTACAATTATAACAATCCACCTTGTCCTAATGCGGGATCAGTATCACGAGCTTTTAATGCATCTTCTACTGTTAATCCTAATGCTTTTGCAACACCAGCGCCGTATGCAGGATCACACCAGTGACAATTACGGATATGACGGTATTTGATGAAGTCAGGCGCATCCCCCATTGCCGCTGCAGTATTATTAAATAATGCTTGTTTTTGTTCAGCATTCATTAAGTTAAATAATGCACGTGGTTGGCTGAAGTAGTCATTATCATCTTGGCGATAATCCCAGAATGCAGCATCACCATTAATACGAAGAGGTGGTTCTGCAAAATCAGGTTGTTGTTGCCATTGATTGAAGCTGTTTGGTTCATAGTGTGGTAAGCTTCCGTAGTTACCATCAACACGACCTTGACCATCGCGTTGGTTGCTATGAACTGGGCAACGTGGACGGTTTACTGGAATTTGACGGTAGTTCACACCTAAACGGTAACGTTGTGCATCCGCATAGTTGAATAAACGAGCTTGTAACATTCTGTCAGGACTTGCACCGATACCTGGAACTAAGTTGCTTGGTGCAAAAGCAGATTGCTCTACATCAGCAAAGAAGTTTTCTGGGTTACGATTAAGTTCAAATTCACCTACTTCAATTAATGGATAATCTTTTTTCGGCCATACTTTGGTTAAGTCAAATGGGTGGTAAGGCACTTTTTCAGCATCAGCTTCAGGCATGATTTGTACAAATAGTTTCCATTTAGGGAAGTCACCGCGTTCGATTGCTTCATATAAATCGCGTTGATGACTTTCGCGGTCGTTTGCAATCACTGCTGCTGCTTCCGCATCGGTTAAGTTTTTAATACCTTGTTGAGTATGGAAATGGAATTTTACCCAGAAACGTTCACCAGCTTCATTCCAGAAACTATAAGTGTGTGAACCATAACCATGCATATGACGATAACTTGCTGGAATGCCACGCTCGCTCATTACAATAGTAACTTGATGTAACGCTTCCGGTAATAATGTCCAGAAATCCCAGTTGTTTGTTGCTGAACGCATATTAGTGCGAGGATCGCGTTTTACAGCTTTATTTAAATCAGGGAATTTACGAGGATCACGTAAGAAGAATACTGGGGTATTGTTACCCACTAAATCCCAGTTACCTTCTTCAGTATAGAATTTTAATGCAAAACCACGAATATCACGTTCAGCATCTGCTGCACCACGTTCACCCGCAACAGTGGTAAAGCGTGCGAACATTTCTGTTTTTTTGCCAATTTCACTGAAAATTTTTGCACGAGTATATTTAGTAATATCGTGTGTGACAGTAAAGGTACCAAAAGCACCAGAACCTTTTGCGTGCATACGGCGCTCAGGAATTACTTCACGTACAAAATCTGCTAGTTTTTCATTTAACCATAAATCTTGTGCAAGTAATGGGCCGCGAGGTCCTGCTGTTAAGCTGTTTTGGTTATCGGCAACAGGGGCACCGTTACCCATAGTAAGATTAGAGCCATTTAAATGTGAAAAAGGACATTGAGAACTCATAGAATACTCCTTGTAAAGTAAATAATCGTTTGGTTGAAATAAATTTCTTGGGTATCATACAAAAAGGTTTTGACGATTGAAATCTATTAAATCAATTCAAAAAAACTATTTTAAACTTTATCTATCTTGAGTTCCTTTTTATAAAGTTTCATAATGAAGCATTTCGATCTTTGATAGCGTTTAAAGATTAGCTTTAAATTTTTTTATGAGTTAATTTGTAAGCGCTATTCCTAATTTAGGATTAATTTATGGCTGAAATTAAACAATCTGATACTCCTAATCAGGCAAAACGTAAAAAAAGTCTCGGTATTTTTATCGTTATTTTACTTATTTTAAGTATCACTTGTACTTTGTATTGGTTTTTCTTCTTGAAGGATTTTGAAGAAACAGAAGATGCTTATGTTGGTGGAAATCAAGTAATGGTGTCATCACAAGTTGCGGGTAATGTAGCGAAGATTAATGCGGACAATATGGATAAAGTCCATGCAGGTGACATTCTAGTTGAATTGGATGATACGAATGCAAAACTGAGTTTCGAACAGGCAAAAAGCAATCTAGCCAATGCTGTGCGTCAGGTAGAACAACTCGGTTTTACTGTGCAGCAATTACAATCAGCTGTGCACGCCAATGAAATTTCTTTAGCTCAAGCACAAGGCAATTTGGCGCGCCGAGTTCAACTTGAAAAAATGGGTGCAATTGATAAAGAATCTTTCCAGCATGCAAAAGAAGCCGTTGAACTCTCCAAAGCAAATTTAAATTCCTCTAGAAACCAATTAGCTGCTAATCAGGCTTTATTGAGTAACGTTCCATTACGTCAACAACCGCAAATACAGAACGCAATGAGTTCGCTCAAACAGGCTTGGTTGAATTTACAACGTACAAAAATTAGAAGTCCAATTGATGGCTATGTGGCGCGTCGTAATGCTCAAGTTGGGCAAGCTGTTTCAGTGGGTGGCGCATTAATGGCGGTGGTATCTAATGAGCAAATGTGGTTAGAAGCTAACTTCAAAGAAACCCAATTAACGAATATGCGCATTAGCCAGCCGGTGAAAATTCATTTTGATTTATACGGTAAAAATAAAGAATTTGATGGCGTGATAAATGGCATTGAAATGGGGACTGGCAATGCGTTTTCTCTTTTGCCTTCACAAAATGCTACGGGTAACTGGATTAAAGTGGTGCAACGTGTACCTGTGCGAATTAAATTAGATCCACAACAATTTTCTGAAACCCCATTACGAATTGGTCTTTCTGCAACGGCAAAAGTAAGAATTGCAGATTCATCTGGTCCAATGTTACGAGAAAAAGCAGAACCGAAAACTTTATTTGCTACTGATACGCTTAAATATGATGAAAGTGCGGTAGAAGATTTGATCGAATCTATTATTCAGCAAAACAGCCATTAAGGCGGCGTTATGGAAAATTCCGCAAAAAAATTCCCGCCTATTCAAGGTGGCGCCCTAATTTTATTGACGCTGGCTTTATCTCTCGCCACCTTTATGCAGGTATTAGATTCTACCATTGCAAATGTGGCGATTCCGACTATTGCGGGCGATCTTGGTGCATCTTTTAGTCAAGGTACGTGGGTAATTACTTCTTTTGGTGTGGCAAATGCGATTTCTATTCCAATAACGGGTTGGTTAGCAAAACGTTTTGGCGAAGTGCGGTTATTTTTAGTTTCAACTTTTTTATTCGTTGTATCTTCTTGGCTCTGTGGGATCGCAGATAGTCTTGAGGCATTAATTATTTTTCGTGTCATTCAAGGTGCTGTCGCAGGCCCGGTGATCCCTCTTTCGCAAAGTTTATTACTAAATAATTATCCACCAGAAAAACGCGGAATGGCATTGGCATTTTGGTCAATGACTATTGTCGTTGCGCCTATTTTTGGCCCAATTTTAGGCGGATGGATTAGTGATAATATCCATTGGGGATGGATCTTCTTTATCAATGTTCCGATTGGTTTATTAGTTGTGCTAATCAGCTGGAAGATTTTAGGTAGCCGAGAAAGTGAAATTGTTCATCAACCTATTGATAAAGTCGGTTTAGTTTTACTTGTCTTAGGCGTGGGATGTTTGCAATTAATGCTTGATCAGGGCCGTGAGCAAGATTGGTTTAATTCTAATGAAATCATTATATTAGCCGTTGTTGCTGTCGTTTGTCTGATTGCCTTGGTTATTTGGGAATTGACAGATGACAATCCTGTGGTGGATATTTCGCTTTTCCATTCTCGTAATTTTAGCGTAGGGTGTTTATGTACTAGTTTAGCCTTTTTGATTTATCTAGGTTCTGTGGTATTAATTCCGCTTTTGCTACAACAAGTCTTCCATTACACCGCGACGTGGGCAGGGCTTGCGGCTTCCCCAGTTGGATTATTCCCAATTTTGCTTTCACCGATTATTGGGCGTTTCGGTTATAAGATCGATATGAGAATTTTAGTGACGATAAGTTTTATTGTATATGCAATAACATTTTATTGGCGAGCGGTGACTTTCGAGCCATCAATGACTTTTGCTGATGTGGCTTTACCACAATTAGTACAAGGTTTGGCTGTGGCCTGTTTCTTTATGCCACTTACTACAATAACGTTGTCTGGCTTGCCTGCGCATAGAATGGCTTCTGCGTCTAGCTTATTTAATTTCTTGAGAACTTTAGCGGGTTCTGTAGGGACATCTTTAACCACATTTATGTGGTATAACCGTGAAGCTGTTCATCATACTCAATTAACAGAACAGATTAATCCTTATAACCCAATTTCCCAAAGTTTTTATCATCAAATGAATCAATTTGGTTTAAGTGATACCCAAACTTCAGCTTACCTCGCTCAACAAATAACATCGCAAGGATTTATTATTGGTGCAAATGAAATATTTTGGCTATCAGCTATGGGATTCTTAGGATTGTTTATTGTGATTTGGTTTGCAAAACCACCTTTTGGCGGGCGTCATTAGTATCATATTATTCAAAATTTGAATGATTTAACCTCAAAATTTATCAATGTAAACATTGTTGAATTAAAAGAGGATTAGGAGTAGATTAGGTCAAATAATAATCATAAATATAAAGGATTATTTTTATGCCTGCTAAGCTTCTGTACTACGCCCATTCTGCACAAGACGAACTCAGCAATCTTTTACCTTACGAACATTGGCAAACCTTACAAAGCCATTCGGTAAATGTTGGAGAAATGGCGTCGGAGTTTGCTCAGGTATTTGGTGCGCAGGAAATTGCCTGCCAGACGGGACAGCTGCATGATTTGGGGAAATATTCAGAAGCCTTTAATCACCGATTGCATGGTGGCCCATCAGTCGATCATGCTACTGCCGGAGCCAAAATTGCTGTTGAGCGTTGGGGAAATGTGCTCGGCAAGTTGATGGCGTTTTGCATTGCGGGGCATCATGCAGGGCTAGCCAACGGGAGCGGTGAAGGTGATAACCGCCGCACATTGAAACAGCGTCTAGCCTTGCAATTTGGCGAAGATATTCCCGCCCTTGATAACCTGTGGCAACAAGAAATCAAGCTCCCTCAAAACCTGTCCGCACCGCCACTCAAAGCTGACGCGCATCATCCTTTTTTCTCCTACGCCTTCTTCACCCGAATGCTCTATTCCTGCTTAGTGGATGCCGATTATCTCGATACCGAAGCCTTTTATTTAAACCTAGAAAACAACGCCGTCGAGCGCGGCGGTTATCCCGATTTAAACGCCTTACAACGCAATTTCAATCAATTTATCAACTATTTCAGACGACGTATCGCCCAAGCTCCAGAGCAAACTGAAGCCGAAAAACGCAATGCCGCCTTAAACCGCCTGCGCAGTGAAATTCTCGATCATGCCGTAGAACAAGCGGCACAACCGCAAGGGCTGTTCACGCTCACCGTGCCGACCGGAGGCGGTAAAACCTTCACTTCCATGGCGTTCGCGCTGGAACACGCCAAACGGCACGGAATGCGGCGCGTCATTTACGTCATCCCGTTCACCAGCATCATCGAACAAAATGCCGCTGAATTTCGCAAAGCCTTTGGCGAATTGGGCGAACAAGCCGTGTTGGAACACCACAGCACCTTCGACGACGGCAAACTGCAAAATGAGGCCACCAAAGATAAATTGCGCCTTGCCTCGGAAAACTGGGACGTGCCGATTGTCGTGACCACCGCCGTGCAATTCTTCGAATCCCTCTTTGCCGACCGCTCCTCGCGCTGCCGCAAACTGCACAACATCGCAGGCTCCGTCATTATCCTCGATGAAGCGCAAATGCTGCCGCTCAATCTTTTGCTGCCCATCATGCAAGCCATCAAAGAATTGTCGCAAAATTACCGCTGCAGCGTCGTCATGTGCACCGCCACCCAGCCAGCTGTGCAAGCTGAAAACGGCTTCTATCGCGGCTTTGAAAACGTGCGCGAAATAGCCCCAAAACCGACCGCACTTTTCGACAAACTGCGCCGCACCACCGTGCAACACATCGGCAAACAAACCGACGCCGACCTGCTCGCCAAACTTGGCGAACACCCGCAAATGCTCGTCATCGTCAATAACCGCCGCCACGCCCGCAGCCTGTACGACCAAGCCAAACACCTTGAGGGTACGTTCCACCTGACCACCTTAATGTGCGCCAAACACCGCAGTCAAAAGCTCGATGAGATCAGAGGTCGTCTGAAAAGCGGAGAACCCTGCCGCGTCATCGCCACCTCCTTAATCGAAGCCGGCGTTGATGTGGATTTTCCGCTAGTAATGCGCGCCGAAGCAGGTTTAGACAGCGTTGCCCAAGCCGCAGGACGTTGCAATCGCGAAGGCAAAAGGCCGTCTGAAAACAGCTTTGTCTGGATATTTACGCCAGAAGAACAATGGAAAGCCCCGCCTGAACTTGCCGCCCAAGCCGCCGTTATGCGCCTGACCGCCGATAGCTTTTCAGACGACCTCTTATCCACCCAAGCCGTCGCTGCCTACTTCGCCGAGCTTTATCAATTAAAAAGCAGCGAACTGGACAATAAAAAAATCCTTAAAATGCACAACGATACAGGGCAAAGCCTCGATTTCCCATTCCAAACCATCGCCGACAAATTCCGCATGATTGAAAGCCATATGCAGCCGCTGATTATTCCCTTCGATGGTGAGGCTGAAAACCTCATTAGCAGCCTGCACCACGCCGACCACATCGGCGGACTCTTACGCAAACTGCAACTCTACACCGTCCAAATCCCCAAAAATGCCCTCGCCGCTTTGTATAAAGCAGGGCGTATCGAACCAATTAATGAGAAAAACTTCGGCAAACAGTTTTATACGCTGATCGGGCTGGATTTGTATGATGATGTGGCGGGGTTGAGTTGGGAGGATAATGTTTTTATCAAAGCTGAAAATTCAGTATTTTGATTAAAGCAAGATGATAAAATAAGTATAAATCAGTATGGTTTAATGCTCGTTTTATATATTTATTAACTTAACTAAAGGAAACAACATGGATATTTCTCCAGACAAACAAAATATAGATAAAGTTTTTAGTAATACTCAATACTATATTGATTTTTATCAACGAGAATATAAGTGGACAAAAGAACCTGTAAAGCGGTTGTTAGATGATATTTTTTATAAATTTAATGAAGTCTATCAACAGAATAGTAGTTTGCCCCCTGATGAACAGGTTATCGATAGTAAATATCCTTGGTATTACTTGAATACCTATGTAACCAATACAATAGATGGACGTGTTTATGTTGTAGATGGATAGCAAAGGCTAACCACTTTAACTTTAATATTGTTAAATTTGCATCATAGGGCTGCTGCCTATGACAGCGAATTGTCTGATTGGGTAAAAAATAAAATATTTGGACAATCAGGCTATAAAAAAACTTTTTGGATGAGGCATGAAGCTCATTTGGCAACGTTGGAAGCATTGTTTAAAGAAAAGATTGATGACGCGCCAATAGATAGCGGATTAACAGCCGATAATATGGTTAAGAACTATAAGGAAATCAAATCTTGGTTAGATCAGAATATAAAAGAAAAACATCAATTAGAAACATTTATATTTTATTTTTTACGTCGCTTGGTGTTGATTAATTTATCTGTAGAACAGACAGACGTTCCCATGGTATTTGAAGTCATTAATGACCGTGGGGTACGTTTAAAGCCTTATGAAATTCTAAAAGGTAAACTGCTTGGGCAAATTGATAAGATTATATTGGATAAAAAACAATATAACCAACTTTGGGAAGATAAAACGCGTGCAATTAATAAGTTATCTGATGATGAAACCGATCGTTTTTTCCGTTTTTATCTAAAAGCTCGTTTTAGCCAAAGCCGTAGTGATGCCAAGCGTTATGATGGTGATTATCATCGATTAATGTTTTCAACTGAATTTCAACAAAATTTGAAACTTGATCATAATCCGCAAGGGGTTATGGATTTCTTAGATGAAGATTTTACTTATTATGCTGATTTGTATGTGAAATTATCAACTCATCTTAAAAAAGATGAGGTAGGTGGATTTGCGTTTAATCGTTTAAATGATATTGATGGTGTGCTTTTGTTAGGGCTATCTGCCTGTAAGATTAATGATGAGAAAGAAGAGGAGAAGATTAAGAAAATTGCACTAGAAACAGATAGATTGTTTTCTTTGTTGCAACTTCAGAGCGTTTACGAAAGTAATAACTTCCAAGAGGCACTACATCGAATTGCTGCAACTATTCGCAATGCTGATAACGACGAAATTATCCGTTGTGCGTTTGATAAAGAGTTAAAAGACGCATTAAAAGATAAAACAACGTCTGATGAATCAATGATCTATTCCTTGTTTAAAACAACAGGAGATAATTTAAATACTCGTTTTAAACGCTATTTCTTTGCGCGGGTAGAAGGTTTTCTTGCTGAACAATTTGATGTCAAAATGCGACATACTTATGAAGATTTAGTTACAAAAACAGGCGCAAAAAATGGATTTCATATTGAACACATCCTATCTCGAAATGAAGAAAGTCAAAAACATTTTGAAGATGAAGATACTTTCCTTGTGGAGCGAAATAGACTAGGTGGAATTTTGTTATTAAAAGGAAAAGACAATATTTCTAGTAGCAATGAAATCTATCAGCAAAAATTAAAAACTTATTCAGGGACTTTGCTTTGGAACGAAACATTGAGAGAGGATTTTTACAAGTCAAATCTTGATGTGGAACGGTTTAAGAAGGAACATAAGTTGGATGAATTGAAGGCAATTAATGAATTTGATGCAAAAGCACTAGAAGAACGCCATATTTTGCTGTTTAAAATTGCCAAAATGATTTGGGCTTAGTTGAAAATATTCCATCAAGAAGCAAAAGTGCGGTCATTTTCCCCAACGTTTTCAAAACGTCGTCTAAATCCGCACTTCCCAACCAAACAAAGAAAATCCAGCTATCCGAAATTTTCGAATAACTGCCGATGACAACAAAAGGAGAACCCAATGAACCAAATCCGCCTACACATTTGGGGCGATTATGCCTGTTTTACCCGTCCGGAGATGAAGGTGGAGCGGGTGTCTTATGATGTTATCACACCGTCGGCGGCGCGCGGGATTTTGGCGGCGGTGCATTGGAAGCCGGCGATTCGGTGGGTGATTGACCGGATTTATGTGTTGAAGCCAATTCGGTTTGAGTCGGTGCGGCGCAATGAATTGGGCGGCAAGATTTCGGCGGGTAAGGTCAGCGGGGCGATGAAGCGCAAGAGCGTTGCCGATTTATATACGCTGATTGAAGACGACCGCCAGCAGCGCGCGGCGACAGTGCTTAAAGACGTGGCTTATGTGATTGAAGCCCATGCGGTGCTGACGGCAAAAGCGGGGGCGGATGAGACCGTTACCAAGCATATTGAGATGTTCAAACGCCGTGCGAAAAAGGGGCAATGCTTTCAGCAACCTTGTTTGGGCGTGCGTGAATTTCCTGCCGATTTTGCGTTGATTGATGAAGACGAGCCGCTGCCGCCGTCGGCGTTATCGGAAAACGAGGCAAACCGTGATTTAGGCTGGATGCTGCACGATATTGATTTTGATCACGGCAACACGCCGCATTTTTTCCGCGCGGAAATGAAAGATGGCGTGATTGATGTGCCGCCGTTTTACGCCGAGGAGGTGAAAGCATGATTCTTGCGTCCCTTGCCCGCTATTACCGCCGTTTGGCAGCAAAAACCGATGAAATGGGCAATCCGAAAGTGCCGCCTTATGGTTTTAGCGAGGAGAAAATCGGCTGGATTTTGGTGTTGGATAAAGAAGGTCGTCTGAAAACCGTTGTGCCGAATCTGACCGTCGATAAAAAGCCGCAGCCGAAGCTGATGAGCGTGCCGCGCCCTGAAAAACGCACGTCGGGCATCAAACCGAATTTTTTGTGGGATAAAACCGCCTACGCGCTTGGCGTGGAAGCCAATAAAAACAAAGCCGAAGCGAAGGAAAAGCCGTTTACGCCGTCTGGAAAAACCTTTGAAGCCTTTAAGCAATATCATCTCGATTTACTGCAAAACAGTGAAGATGAAGGCCTGCAAGCCTTGTGCCGTTTTCTGCAAAACTGGCAGCCTGCACATTTTGCCGCCGCAAATCTGCCTTCCAAAATGCTTGATGCCAACATCGCATTTTCTCTTGAAAAACCGACCGCACTTATCCATAAACGCGAAGCCGCACAAAGCTTGTGGGCTGGCTGCCTGAAAAGCGATGAAGCGCTTGAGGGCTTGTGCCTGATTAGCGGCGACACCGCCCCGATTGCGCGGCTGCATCCTGCGATTAAAGGCGTATTTGGCGGGCAAAGCTCCGGCGGCTCGATTATCTCGTTTAACAAAGAAGCTTTTGCCTCGTTTGGTAAGGAGCAAGGAGCAAATGCGCCCGTTTCCGAACAATCCGCTTTTGCCTACACCACCGCGCTGAACTATCTGTTGCGCCGCGAAAATAATCACTGCTTGACCATCGGCGATGCCAGCACGGTCTTTTGGGCGGAAGCGGATGATAACGCCACGGCGCAGGCTGCTGAAGGTTTCTTCGCGCACGTGTTCACGCCGCCGGATGATGAACAAGAAAGCGCTAAAGTTTTTAACGTATTGGAACAAATCGGCAAAGGTCGCCCGCTGCAAGAAATTGCCCCCGAACTCTCTCCCAATACCCGTTTTTACATCTTAGGGCTTGCCCCTAATGCCGCGCGGATTTCTGTTCGGTTTTGACTGGATACCACGTTTGGGCAGTTGGCGGAAAATTTGGCGCAGCATTGGCAAGATTTAGCCCTTGAGCCTTGCGCGTGGAAAACGCCGCCGTCTATTTGGCGACTCTTATTGCAAACTGCCGTGTTGGGCAAAAGCGAAAATATCTCGCCCGTATTGGCAGGCGAAATGACCCGCGCCGTGATTTGCGGTACACCGTACCCCTTGAGTTTGCTGTCGCAACTGATTACCCGAATCCGTGCCGACGGCGATGTAAACGGCTTGCGCGTGGCAATGATGAAAGCCGTATTACAGCGGCGTTTTAGAAAGGGTTTTATCGAAGAAGGAGTTCCTATGAGTTTGAATAATGAAAGCCCGAATCGCGCTTATCTTTTAGGGCAGCTGTTTGCCGTGTTGGAGCGCATTCAATATCAGGCGTTGGGCGAATTAAACGCCGGCATCGCCGACCGCTATTACGGCTCTGCCTCCGCCGTGCCGTTTTCGGTTTTTCCGCGCCTTTTGTCGGGCACAAAACACCATTTGTCGCGCTTGCGTAAAGACAAAGCCGGCATGGCGGTGAATTTGGATAAAGATTTGGGCGAAATCATTGCCAAACTGCCCGAAACCTTTCCGCGCCATTTGAGCATTGACGAGCAAGGCCGCTTCGCCATCGGCTATTACCATCAAAAACAAAGCTATTTTGCTAAAAAAGAAACCGCTGAAACCATTGAAAACTAAGGAGCCAGAAAATGTCTGCCATTCAAAACCGCTATGAATTTGTTTACTTTTTTGACGTAACCAACGGCAACCCCAACGGCGATCCCGATGCGGGCAATATGCCGCGCCTCGACCCCGAATCCAGCAAAGGCTTGGTAACCGATGTCTGCTTAAAACGCAAAATCCGTAATTTTGTCGAAATCAGCAGCGAAAACGAAGCCGGTTACGAAATCTACATCAAAGAAAAAAGCGTGTTAAACCTACAAAACAAACGTGCTTATGAAGCACTTGGCATTGAGTCGGAAGCCAAAAAACTGCCAAAAGACGAAGCCAAAGCCCGCGACATTACCGCTTGGATGTGCAAAAACTTCTTTGATATCCGCACCTTTGGCGCCGTGATGACTACCGAAGTCAACAGCGGACAAGTGCGTGGCCCGGTGCAGCTGGCGTTTGCCCAATCCATCGACCCGATTGTGCCGCTGGAAGTTTCCATCACCCGCATGGCAGTCACCAACGAAAAAGACTTGGAAAAAGAACGCACTATGGGGCGAAAATACATCGTCCCTTACGCGCTCTACCGCGTGCATGGCTTTATCTCCGCCAACCTTGCTGCTAAAACCAGTTTTTCAGACGACGATTTAGCCAAACTCTGGCAAGCCCTGACGCTGATGTTTGAACACGACCGCTCCGCCGCCCGTGGCGAAATGGCAGCACGCAAACTGATTGTGTTTAAACACGACAGTGCACTCGGCAGCCAGCCTGCACATAAACTGTTTGACGCCGTGAAAGTCGAACGCGTAAACGGCGAATTAGGTACGCCTGCAAGCGGTTTTGGCGATTACAAAATCAGCGTGGTTTCAGATGACCTGAATGGCGTGAGTGTGGAAGAGCTGCTTTAAAAACACTTAAAAAGATACTCATAAATCACTTATGTGATTTATTCGCTCCTTCGGGGCCGTTGGCATAGCCAACGTTCAAAAAACGGAGTTTTTTGTGACCGCACTTTTAACCAAAACCCAAGGGGAAAATCAGGACACGCGCCTGATTCCCCTTTCCGCCCTGCAACACTACGCCTTCTGCCCGCGCCAATGCGCGTTGATTCATAACGAGCAGGCGTGGGTGGAGAACTATTTGACCGCGCAAGGCAAGGCGTTGCATGAGCGGGTGGATTCAGGCGAGCCGGAAACGCGCAAGGGCATACGATTTGAGCGGACGGTGCATGTGTCGGCGGAAAAACTGGGCATCAGCGGCGTGTTGGATTTAGTGGAAGTGGATACAAAAACAGGCCGTCTGAAACCTGTGGAATACAAACGCGGCAACCCCAAATCCGACCCGATGGACGAAATCCAGCTTTGCGTCCAAGGCTTGTGCTTGGAAGAAATGACGGGGCAAACCGTCTCTGAGGGCGCGCTGTGGTATATGCAAACCCGCCACCGCGTCCCCGTCGTGTTTTCAGACGACCTGCGCGCCCAAACCCTCGCCACCATCGCTGCCGTGCGCGAACTTTTAAACAGCGGCCAAACCCCGCCACCCGACTACGGCAAACGCTGCAAAGCCTGCTCACTGGTGGAGATTTGTCAGCCGGAATTGCTGGGGAAACGGGATAGGAGTGTGGGGTATGTGGCTGAGCTATTTTGCGAATAGAGAATTTACATTATTTAATCGAGATAAAATTATGAAAATAATGAGTTATATCGTTACACATGATTATGGTTTTGCTCCTAATCCTTATGGTGGATTTTTAACCCTTGCTACATGCAAACCAAAAATAAGAAATAGTTCAAAAATAGGAGATATTCTTGTTGGAATAGGCTCTAGCTCTGGAGTTTATAAAAACCGATTAATTTATGCAGCTCAGGTATCTGATGTAGTGAATATGAATGAATATTTTGAAAATCCAATATATCAAGTCAAAAAACCAAGTGATGAAAATATTTCAAGAAGAAGAGGAGATAATATTTATTATAAAGAAAATGGAAGTTGGACTCAGTTAAATAACCCTTTCCATGATGAAGGCAATATGAGCCATGATTTGAATTCTACGAATGTTTTAATATGTGGGGATTTTTGGTACTTTGGAGACAAAGCGCCATTATTGCCTGAAAAATTCCTTGGGATCGTTAAGAAAGGACCCAACCATAAAAATATAGATGACCACGTTTTAGTGTCTAGTTTTTTAGATTGGTTGGCAACATATGAAAAAGGGATTATTGGTAAGCCTAGTAGTTTAGGAAATAGATAGGAAAACCCTCATGTGGAAACTGCAAAACACGCTCTATATCTCCACTTAGGCAGTTTCTACATGAGCAAACCGTAGCCTGTATGCACCCAATGAGTGTGTGGCTGCACCACTATATTTATCCCCTAAATGGTATTGGAGGATTTTATGAACACTACTGTAAATAATTTTTCTGTAGAAGAAAATGAAATTTTAGATGATGAATTAGATGCGATTATACAAGAGCTTGACAAATTTGAAGAGGAAATGGATATGCATAATCAAGGATTGGATAAATTATTCAATTTATTTGATTGTGCTTTAGAATTATATGAAAAAATTGATGAGTGTAAGAAAAATTTAGAGCAGTTAAAAAAAATTATACCCCACACATCTAATTCAGATGATTTTTTATTAGGTTGTTTATATTGCAATATATGTTCTGCACTAGAAGGATTTGTTCATGGATTTATATCTGGTTTAATTAAAAATGAAGTAGATGTCGATGAGAAAAAACTTATTTCCTCTGCAAATGATAATTTAGGAAGAAAAAAGAAATTACTAACAAATATAAATGAAATTGTTAATGAGTATAAAAATAAAACTATAAACAATCCTTTCGAAATAGCTATCTTATGCAACAAGATATTTAATCTAAACATTAAATATGATGAAATAAAATTAGAAAAATATAGCACTGAGATGATAAGAGTTAGAAACTCCTTTACGCACAATAATGGTTACAATAACGGGACTTATGTGAATATAAATAAAAATGATGTCGAACATTTACTATTTTTTATAACAAGGTTTATTAATATAATTAATGACAAGGCTCTTAAGAAGTTTGATAAACAACTATCAGATGTATCAGATAAATATGGATTAAATATAGAACAAGGGCAGAATGGCTGAAATCCTCAGTCAAGGTCGTCTGAAAAACAATATTTGAAAAGCCGAGCCGTTGTGTTGGGTTACGGCGTTCCGCCTAACCCAACCTACCGAGAATTTTCAGGTATCCCAACCAACCCGTAAAACCCAAAACTGCGGTCAAAATCCAAGGAGTTTTCCATGCGCAAACTGCAAAACACGCTCTACATCACCACCCAAGGCAGCTATCTGCATAAGGAGGGGGAGACGCTGGTGGTGGAGCAGGAGCGTAAGAAGGTAGCGCAGTTGCCGGTGCATTCCATCGGGCATATTTTCTGTTTTGTGAATGTGTTGGTGTCGCCGTTTTTGCTGGGGTTTTGCGGCGAAGATTCAGGCGAGTAAGCGGGTGCTTCAGCGGCAGATTCGCAATTACGGGGAGAATGCGGCGATTCAAAGTGCGGTCGATGCTTTGAACATTTCGCTGCGGCAGTTGAAGGGCGCGGCGGAGCTGGATGTGGTGCGTGGCATTGAAGGCGATGCGGCGGCGCATTATTTCGGCGTGTTCGGGCAGCTTTTGAGTGAAAAAAGCGGCTTTGTTTTTGACGGGCGCAACCGCCGTCCGCCCAGAGACGGGGTGAATGCGCTGTTGTCGTTTGTGTACAGCATTCTGGGCAAGGACATCAGCGGCGCGCTGCAAGGCGTGGGGCTGGATCCACAGGTAGGCTTTCTGCACGCCGACCGACCTGGACGCGACAGTCTGGCGCAGGATATTTTGGAAGAATTCCGCGCGTGGTGGGCAGACAGGTTGGTGCTTTCGCTGATTAACCGCGGACAAATCAAACCGCAGGATTTCGTTACCGAAGCAAGCGGCGCGGTAAGCTTGAAAGCGGAGGCGCGTAAGCTCTTGTTTCAAGCCTTGCAGGCGAAAAAGCAGGAAAAAATTGTTCATCCGTTTTTGGGCGAGGAAGTAGAAATCGGCTTGCTGCCGTATATTCAGGCAATGCTGTTGGCGCGCCATTTGCGTGGGGATTTGGCGGAATATCCGCCGTTTTTGATGAGATAAACTATGTTAATGCTAATTACTTATGATATTTCTTTTGACGATCCTAATGGTCAAGCGCGATTGCGCCGCATCGCAAAACATTGCTTAGATTACGGCGTGCGGGCGCAATATTCGGTATTTGAATGCGATGTCACGCCTGATCAGTGGATTATGTTGAAAAACAAACTGTTGGAAACCTACGACCCCACATGTGACAGTCTGCGTTTTTACCATTTGGGCAGTAAGTGGCGTAATAAAGTGGAGCATCATGGGGCAAAACCGGCAGTAGATGTATTTAAAGACGTGCTTGTCATTTAGTTCGCTAACCTGTTGTTCTCATTAAAACCCTGATGGGATAGCGATCTTTATTTTCTTTAACAATTTGGATGAATTAATCTATTTGTATAACGGCGGTATGGCCGTTATACTTACCAAACTCCTTATCATAAAATCAGTTAGCGAAATACAGTGTTTAATTCGCTGATTTTTCTTACTTTTTTATGTAGGGAGCAGCCGCCTCCGCGCGGCTGTGTGTTGAAACTTGGGTTGATGTATGTCGACAATTTGTGAATGTGCAGCCGCCTCCGCGCGGCTGTGTGTTGAAACTACTCTGTGACCGGAGATATTTAGATGCACTTCGCAGCCGCCTCCGCGCGGCTGTGTGTTGAAACAATGGATTAGTTACCAATAGAGCTGTTTTGATTGGCAGCCGCCTCCGCGCGGCTGTGTGTTGAAACCGAGATTTAAAACCTGCACATACTTACTGTTATTTGCAGCCGCCTCCGCGCGGCTGTGTGTTCAGCATTAAGTACTGAGCAGTACAACCGTACGTAAGCTGAAAAGCAAAGGGAAGATGAAATTAAAAAAATCAACTCTAACTTTAAATATGAAATCAAGTAGGTAAATTATGGAAAATTTAATTAGATTATCTTTATTGGCTTTATTCTCTATTACTCTCTTTGCTTGTAATGAAGAAAGTAAGGAAATGACGGTTTATGATTATCTTGTGAATAAACCTTTGCTAGATAGTGATATGCAGAATTGTATTAGTGGAAAAGAAAATAATGTGCATAAGTGCGATATAGTAAAATCTGCTTACAACAGATATAACTTCTTTGAAGAAGGTCTTTATTCAGAAAAAGACTTAAAAGAATTCGGCAAAAAATAACTAATAAAAAGGGGATTGTATGGGTGTTTTTACTTATGTAGATAATGCTGTGTCTACTGTATTAAGCAGCCGCTTTCGCGCGGCTGTGTGTTGAAACTAGCTGAAACCCAAACTCGCCTTATCGCCAACATAGCAGCCACCTCCTTGCAACTGTGTATTTAAGTAAGGATGAAATAAGACAAACGACTATGTCAGTAAATAGATAAATTAACATTCAAATACAAAAGAGCGGTCAAAAATACGATAATTTTTGGCCGCTCTTGTTTATACGATTTGAATTCAACTAGTTTAAAAGATTAACCTGCTCTAAAAACTCGTCTTCTGTTAATACTGTAATATTTAGTTCTTGTGCTTTGGCAAGTTTAGAGCCAGCAGCATCTCCTGCGATGACAAAGTCAGTTTTGCTGGAAACTGAGCCACTTACTTTTGCGCCTAGCTGTTGTAGTAATGCTTTTGCTTCGTTGCGACCCATTTGAGTGAGGGTGCCTGTGAGGACGACGGTTTTATCTTTGAAGAAGTTTTCACTGGCTTCTTTTACTTCCACAGTTTCCCAATGTACGCCTTGTGCGATTAAATCCTCAACAACGGCAACATTATGTGCTTCACGCCAGAATACAAAAATTCTGTTTGCTACAACTTCACCTACATCAGGCACTTTTTGAAGCTCTTCAAGATCAGCGGCTTTAAGCGCATCTAAAGTTTTGAAGTGATTCGCAAGATTTAATGCAGTGGCCTCACCTACCTCACGTATGCCTAAGGCAAAAATAAAGCGAGCAAGGGTCGTGCTTTTGGCTTTCTCAAGACTATTGAGAGCATTTTCTGCAGATTTTGCGCCCATTCTTTCTAAGCGTGTGAGCGTAGTTAAATCAAGTTTAAATAAGTCCGCTGGTGTATGAACCAGTTCGCGATCGACCAATTGCTCTATTAATTTTCCACCCACACCATCAATATCCATGGCTTTACGAGAGACGAAATGTTTTAGCGCCTCTTTGCGTTGTGCAGGACAGAATAATCCTCCTGTACAGCGAGCTACTGCCTCGCCTTCAATACGAATAATTTGAGAATCGCACACTGGGCAGTTTGTTGGGAAAATGATTGGTTTAGCATTATCAGGGCGACGTTCATGTAGTACACCGATGATTTGTGGGATTACATCGCCTGCTCGGCGAATGACAACAGTATCGCCAATAGCAATATTTAAGCGTTCAATTTCATCACCATTGTGTAAGGTGGCATTGCTTACTGTAACACCTGCAACAAATACGGGTTCTAATTTAGCGACTGGTGTGATTGCACCCGTTCGGCCAACTTGGAATTCAACATCATTCAACACCGTTAATTCCTCTTGGGCGGGGAATTTATAAGCAATCGCCCAACGAGGAGCTTTAGAAATAAATCCTAGTTCATTTTGTAAAGCAATATCATTGATTTTTAATACCGTTCCATCAATGTCATAACCCAGCGAGCTTCGTTTATTCTGAATATCTCGGTAAAAATCTAAAACTTCATTCGTACCATTACATAAACGAATTTCTGGATTCACTGGAATACCTATAGATTTTAGCCATTGCAAACGAGCATAATGAGTGCTTGGCAGTTCAACGCCTTCAGCAATCCCAATACCATAAGCATTTAATACCAATGGGCGTTTACTTGTAATATTAGGATCAAGTTGACGCAAAGAGCCTGCCGCAGCATTACGAGGGTTAGCAAAAGTTTTTTCACCATGTTCTAGTGCATATTCATTTAAACGCTCAAATCCTGCGTGTGGCATAAAAACTTCTCCTCGCACTTCTAAACGTGCTGGAGGATTGTCTGTTAGAAGTTGTAATGGAATATTACGAATAGTACGGATATTTGCTGTAATATCTTCGCCTGTGGTGCCATCGCCACGAGTGGCAGCTTGGGTGAGAATGCCATTTACATACAAAATACTCACCGCCAAACCATCAAGTTTAGGTTCGCAACAAAAGGTAAGCGGTTTAGGCAATACGATTAAACGATCTTCAATGCGTTTTACAAAGGCATTGAATTCTTCATCGGAAAAAGCATTATCTAAAGAGAGCATGGGAATTTCATGACGAATTTGGCTAAACCCAGAAAGTGGTTTTGCACCAACACGTTGAGTTGGGGAATCTGAAGTAAGAAATTCAGGATGTTCTAGCTCTAACGCTTTTAGCTGATGAAAGAGGCGATCATATTCGCTATCAGGCACGGTTGGATTATCTAGAACGTGATATTCGTATTCATATTGGCGCAAGGTTTTGCGTAGATTGTCTATTTGAGTTTGAATATTTGTCATAAAATTCTCGGGGAAAAATGACTACACTTTTTGCTTGTTTAGAGTGAAAATAGACAGGCATAAAGCCTGTCTCAGTAAAGATAAAAGTGCGGTAAATTTAAGGTATGAATTTACACGCGAGCAAGATATGTTTGCTCTGCATTTTCATCAAAGATTTCTTGTTCTTCAGTAAGCACAATGCCTTGTAAATCTTCAGCTAATGTATGTGCAGCGCGGATCATCATGCGTAAATTAGCGAGATTATTACCTGGTGATGGCAGTTGCATAAAGAATACAATTCCCATCGTGCTGAAATCTACTAAGTTGTAAGCATCAAATGTTCCTGGCTGTTCTAAATTTGCCACGCTAAAGAGAACTGGACTTGCCACACTTAAATCTAAGTGGCGGTGATACATTTCATCCTCACCCAAGATAAAGCCTAAGTTTTCAAGTGCTTGTACTAATTTCGCACCATTGAATTGGTCACTAGATTTTGGAATAAGATAAAGTTGAATATAACCACTTGTTTGTTTAGATTTAGCTGTCTTTTCTGATTTTGGTTCATTAAAAGATACGTTGTAGTCCACTTGACGTTCTTCGTGAGCTAATTCTGCAAGTTGTGCTCTTAATTCTGGTGATGACGAATTAATTCCATCGAAACTAGCATTTTGGCTTTGTTCTTCAATTTGTTCCAATGTCATATTTGAAACGCTATTTGATGTCGGCATATCATATTGTGGTTGAGTCGGCTTCAACGGCTCAGAACGATGATTTCCCATATCATAAACAGGTTGAACATTTGGAATTGAAATCTTAATGTCATCGACGCTTTTTTCACTTTGTCTATAATCAACAGGTTCTTGATTTACTGCTGCATTAGGCATGACTTGATGACGAATTGGTGCATTTGCTTGCGCTGTAGTTGCATGAGACAAATTAGCATTTGTTGGTTGCGTTTCTTCTTGCGTATGGGATCTTTGCATATGAGAAGTGCGGTCAAATTTATTTGCTTTATCAAAATATTTTGATTTCTCACGACGATTTGACCATAATCCGTGCACGATTAAGGCAACAAGTGCCAAAATGCCCACAATAATCAAAATTGTATTTAAATCCATCTTTATTCCTTACGCGTGCTAGTCCTGCGAGAATGCTATTGATGGCGCTAATCCTACCATATTTCAGTAGGTGAAAAAATACTTCAATGCGTGGAATTTTAAGGGAAAATAGCGGTCTGTTTTAGGCGTATTTTTATTGAAAGGAAAGAAAAATGTTGAATCCTAATGAATTAAAATCTGGTTTCCATTATTTTGTAATGGGCTGGCATTACATCACACAAAAAGGTTTGCGTCGGTTTGTTATTATTCCAATTTTGCTCAATACCGTTTTACTTTGTGGTTTATTTTGGCTTTTTATTAGCCAAATCACGAGTGCGATTGATTGGGTGATGAATTTTATTCCAGACTGGCTGAGTTTTCTCAGTGTAATTTTGTTAACCCTGTCAATTTTAACGATTTTATTGCTCTTTTATTTTACCTTCACCACACTTTCTGGCTTTATTGCTGCACCTTTTAATGGTTTGTTGGCGGAAAAAGTAGAAAAAATTCTGACAGGTGAAAATATTAATGATGATAGTCTCGTGGATGTAATGAGGGATGTGCCTCGTATGCTTTCTCGAGAGTGGCAAAAATTACGTTATAGCCTGCCCAAAATTATCACCTTGTTTTTACTGAGTTTTATTCCTTTGGTTGGGCAAACCATCGTACCTGTACTTACTTTCTTGTTCACTTGTTGGATGATGGCAATTCAATATTGTGATTACCCTTTTGATAATCATAAAGTCTCTTTTGATATCATGAAAAATGCGCTTGGCAATCAACGAACTCAAAGTTTAACTTTTGGTGGATTGGTTACTTGTTGTACTTTTGTACCAGTGATTAATTTATTAATCATGCCTGTTGCAGTATGTGGTGCGACGGTGATGTGGGTGGAAAATTATCGTAATGGCTTACGTTTTAATATGAATAGTCATTCCTCATCTCAAACAGGGATTGATGTTCATTCAGAAAATACAGGGATTGTTAAATAGCTTGCGGTTATAAAATAGATCAAATAACTATTTTTTTAATCAAAAGTGCGGTGCTATAAATAAACCAACATTAACAAAGTCCAACGAAAGGGAAATATTATGACAATTTATGCAGACAATTCTTATTCTATCGGAAATACGCCACTTGTGCGTTTAAAACACTTTGGTCACAACGGCAATGTGGTAGTTAAAATTGAGGGGCGTAATCCTAGCTACAGCGTGAAATGCCGAATTGGAGCGAATATGGTGTGGCAAGCAGAAAAAGATGGTACGCTCACGAAAGGGAAAGAAATTGTAGATGCAACGAGTGGTAACACAGGTATTGCTTTGGCCTATGTTGCAGCAGCTAGAGGTTATAAAATCACGCTCACCATGCCGGAAACAATGAGTTTAGAAAGAAAACGCTTATTGCGCGGATTGGGTGTGAATTTGGTGCTTACTGAAGGCACAAAAGGAATGAAAGGCGCGATTGCGAAAGCAGAAGAAATTGTTGCTTCGGATCCAAACCGCTATGTCATGCTTAAACAATTTGAAAATCCAGCTAACCCACAAATTCATCAAGAAACAACAGGCCCTGAAATTTGGAAAGATACGGATGGTAAAGTCGATGTTGTTGTTGCTGGCGTAGGAACAGGTGGTACGATTACGGGGATTTCTCGCTCGATTAAATTAGATTTTGGTAAACAAATCACTTCTGTTGCCGTTGAGCCAGTGGAATCTCCCGTCATTACTCAGACTTTAGCTGGCGAAGAAGCAAAACCAGGCCCACACAAAATTCAAGGCATCGGTGCTGGTTTTATTCCAAAAAATTTAGATTTATCTATTATTGATCGTGTAGAAACCGTTGATAGTGATACCGCACTTGCCACAGCTCGTCGCCTAATGGCAGAAGAAGGCATTCTTGCAGGTATTTCATCTGGTGCAGCTGTCGCTGCTGCAGATCGCATTGCTAAATTACCAGAATTTAAGGATAAATTAGTTGTGGCTATTTTACCTTCGGCATCAGAACGTTATTTAAGTACCGCATTATTTGAGGGCATTGAGGGATAGGTTATATTACGGGTAAAGTGCGGTAAAATTTTGCTGCACTTTTAATGTTCTTCTTATAACTAAAAAATCTAACTCATTACATAATCGTCTTGTTTTTCTATTAATTAGACTTTTATAATCAAGCTAATTCAAACATCATATAAGGAATACAATTATGAAAAAACTATTTTTTACAACCGCACTTTTGGCTGCGGGTTTAACATTTTCTACACTTTCAAACGCAGGTGAAATTTCAGAACGCGTTGAGAAAACAAAGACATTGCTCGTAGGGACAGAAGGGACTTATGCGCCATTTACTTTCCATGATAAAAGTGGAAAATTAACAGGCTTTGATGTAGAGGTTATTCGTAAAGTGGCTGAAAAGCTCGGTTTGAAAGTAGAATTTAAAGAAACACAATGGGATGCAATGTATGCGGGGTTGAATGCAAAACGTTTTGATGTGATTGCAAACCAAACTAACCCAAGCCCAGAGCGTTTAAAAAAATACAGTTTCACAACGCCTTATAATTATTCTGGTGGGGTGATTGTAACAAAATCATCGGATAACAGTATTAAATCATTTGAAGATTTGAAGGGTCGTAAATCTGCGCAATCTGCAACAAGTAATTGGGGTAAAGATGCAAAAGCTGCAGGCGCGCAGATTCTTGTAGTGGATGGTTTAGCACAGAGCTTAGAGCTTATTAAACAAGGCCGTGCAGAAGCAACAATTAATGATAAATTGGCTGTATTAGATTATTTTAAACAACACCCGAATGCTGGTTTAAAAATTGCTTATGATCGTGGGGATAAAATTCCAACAGCCTTTGCTTTTTTACAAGGTGAAGATGCATTGATTACAAAATTTAATCAAGCACTTGAAGCACTTCGCCAAGATGGTACATTAAAACAGATTTCAATTGAATGGTTTGGTGATGATATTACTCAATAATTGGTTGGCGAGTCTTCCATTTATGAGCGCAGAACGAGCTGATTATGTAATCAGCTCGTTTTGGCCTATGTTGGAAGCAGCAATTTTATACACATTGCCATTGGCAGTCATTTCCTTCTTCTGTGGTTTGCTTATTGCAGTGATTGTTGCAGTTATTCGTACTTTGCCTAGCCCTAATTTACCCTTAAAATTGTTACAGGCTTTATGTCGAGTGTATATCTCTATAATTCGAGGTACACCGATGTTAGTACAAATTTTTATTATTTTTTATGGATTACCTGAAGTTGGTATTACTTTAGAGCCCTTCCCGACAGCGATTATTGCATTTTCTATTAATATTGGTGCTTATGCAGCAGAGACAGTTCGAGCTTCAATTATTGCTATACCTAAAGGGCAGTGGGAAGCTTCTTATGCGATAGGTATGAATTATCGACAAGCATTTATTCGTACAATTATGCCACAGGCTTTACGTATTTCAGTACCATCACTTTCTAATACTTTTATTAGTACAGTGAAAGACACTTCACTAGCTTCTCTTGTTTTAGTGACAGAATTATTCCGTATCGCACAGAATATTACGGCAGCAAACTATGAATTTATTTTAATTTATAGTGAGGCCGCTTTAATTTATTGGATTTTCTGTTTTGTTTTATCTTTCTTACAAGATCGTCTTGAAATTCGCTTATCTCGCCATTTATAAGGAATGTTTATGTTAAAAGTAACCAATATTCAAAAAAACTTTAATGGCAATCATGTATTAAAAGGCATTGATTTTGAGATAAATAAAGGTGAAGTTGTCGCTATTTTAGGTCCCTCAGGCTCAGGAAAAACGACATTTTTGCGTTGCCTAAATTTGTTAGAGCGCCCAGAGCAAGGTAAGTTAGTTTTTACTGATGGTGATTTGAAAATTGATTTTAGTCGAAAAATTACGAAATCGGATGAATTAAGTTTACGCCGTCGTTCATCAATGGTATTTCAACAATATAATTTATTTCCTCATCGTACAGCACTTGAGAATGTAATGGAAGGGATGCTGGTGGTTCAAAAACAACCGAAAGAGCAGGCTCGAAAAAAAGCATTAATGTTGTTAGAGAAGGTTGGGTTAAGAGCTAAAGCAGATTTATTTCCATCACAACTTTCTGGTGGGCAGCAACAACGAGTTGGTATTGCTCGTGCCTTGGCGGTACAACCAGATTTAATTTTATTAGATGAACCTACATCTGCGTTGGATCCTGAATTAGTAGGCGAGGTATTGCAAACCCTTAAAATGCTTGCACAGGAAGGATGGACTATGATTATTGTTACTCATGAAATGCAGTTTGCGAAAGATGTTGCTGATCGTGTGATTTTGATGGCGGATGGGCATATTGTAGAACAAAATACAGCAGATAAATTCTTTACTTGCCCAAAACAAGAACGCACTCGACAATTCTTAATGCAAGCTAAAATGCCTTTAGACTTAGATTACTGTATTTAACTTTCTTATTACTTTGAAAAGAGAGTGACTACTCGTTTTCATTGGATAAAATTTGGTGTACAAATAACGTTTAGAATAATCTGATAGAATGTTTTACATAAAAAAAATAATTGTGTAAAAATACCGACCTGAAAACCTAAAAGGAGTAAAAATGACTTTAATTGAACGTCTTAAGCAAGAGTTTATTACTGGCTGGAAGCCTTTTGAAGTAATATGGCTTGCGCTTTTCATTATTGCGCAGATTTGGGCTTATGTACAAGCGCCAGATTCTTGGTTAGCAATGATTTCTGGTATTTCCGGTATTTTGTGTGTGGTATTAGTAAGTAAAGGTAAAATTAGTAATTATTTCTTTGGATTAATTTTTGCTTACACTTATTTTTATGTCGCTTGGGGATCAAATTTCTTAGGCGAAATGAATACCGTACTCTATGTATATTTGCCATCTCAATTTATTGGTTACTTCATGTGGAAAGCCAATATGCAAAATAGTGATGGTGGAGAAAGTGTGATTGCCAAAGCTTTAACTGTTAAAGGATGGGGGACACTAATTGTTGTGACTACGGTTGGTACTTTGCTTTTTGTTCAAGCATTACAAGCGGCTGGCGGCAGTTCAACTGGTTTAGATGGTCTAACTACAATTATTACGGTTGCTGCACAGATTTTAATGATTTTGCGTTATCGTGAACAGTGGTTGTTATGGATTGCTTTAAATATCCTTTCTATTTTCTTATGGGCAGAAACACCAGCCATGTACTTAATGTATTCAGCCTACTTACTTAACTCGTTGTACGGTTATTATAACTGGACGAAATTGGTTAAACGTAGCTAAACATACTTAAGCAAAATTAGAAACAAAAAAAGAGCGGTAATTTTACCGCTCTTTTTTCTTTGCTTTGAAGATTAACGCATGGTCACGAATTCTTCTGAACCCGTTGGGTGAATAGCCACGGTGTTATCAAAATCAGCTTTTGTTGCGCCCATTTTGATTGCTACGGCAAATCCTTGAATCATTTCATCTACACCGAAACCAATACCATGTAAACCCACAACTTTTTCATCTTTACCCACACAAACCAATTTCATTTTGCACGGTTGGCGATGTTGAGTGACTGCGGTGTACATCGCTGTGAAAGAGGATTTATATACCTTAACATTTTCAGCACCATATTGTTCAATAGCTTGAGGTTCAGTTAAACCTACAGTGCCGATTGGTGGATGGCTGAATACAACGGTTGGAACTAAATTGTAATCTAAATGTTCAGTCGGTTTATTATTGAATAAACGCTCAGAAAGGCGTCGACCCGCTGCAACTGCAACTGGTGTTAATTCAATGCCGTTTTCGATAATATCGCCTACTGCATAAATGCCTTTCACATTAGTATTTTGATATTTATCTACTTTGACATAGCCGTGTTCATTCGTTTCTACGCCAGCATTTTCTAAGCCAATTTTATCTGTCGCTGGAACACGACCTGCAGCCCAAATAACGCAATCTACAATAACATCAGATTGACCATCACATTTTACTGTAAGTGAACCATCTGCATTTTTAACAATCTCAGATGGTGTGGAATTGGTATGTAATTGAATTCCATCTTGCGCAAGTACTTCCACTAATGTTTCTACGATTAATGGATCTTGATTACGCATTGGCGCATGGCGACGCACTAATAAATGGGTTTCCACGCCTAGGCTGTTTAATACACCAGAAAGTTCAACGGCAATATAGCCGGCACCGATAACCGCAGCGCGTTTTGGTAATTCTGTTAATGCGAAGAAACCATCTGAATCAATGCCGTATTCTTGTCCTTTAATGTTTGGACGATATGGGCGGCCACCTGTTGCGATTAAAATATGATCTGCGGTTACTTGTTCTTTTTTACCATCAGCAAGTGTTACTTCAATAGTATGCGCATCGACAAATTTTCCGAAACCGTTAATTACATCAATGTTATTTTTTGCTAATACATTGTTATAAGATGTATGAATACGACCAATATAGGCTTGGCGACTTTCAATCAGTTTTGAAAAATCAAATTTTTTCACTTCAAAATCAAAACCATAATCTGGCGCATAATTGTTAATTGCTTCTGCAATATGTGCACCATAAAACATTACTTTTTTAGGTACGCAACCTACATTTACACAAGTACCTCCAAGATGTTTTGCTTCAATGATTGCGCATTTTTTTCCATAGCTTGCAGCACGATTTAGAGAAGCAATACCGCCACTGCCACCGCCAATAGCGATGTAATCATAATGTTTAGTCATAGTTTGATCCTTTTTTAAACTCAAAAATTTTCCGTATTTTGCCTAATTTTTATGAAGAATGCTATAAATTGATGTAATTGGTCTTTTTAAATGTCTATCAATCTTAATTTTAAAAGAAAATAAGGCTGAAAATATCAGCCTTATTAAAGAGGGAGCTTAATCTGGCGTATAATAAAGTTTACCAATTTCAATTTTTTGACGCCCCGTCTCTTCTCGCCATTTATTACTATCACGTAAAGAATACACACAACCGCAATATTCCTGTTGATAAAACCGTTCACGCTTACTAATCTCAATCATGCGTTGCGAGCCACCTTCTTTTCGCCAGTTATAATCCCAATAAATAACATTATCATATTTTTCCGCAGCGCGATGCCCACAGCCATTGATTTGATCCATATCCTTCCAGCGAGAAATGCCCAGGCAGCTAGTAAATACAGGGAAACCATGTTCATGAGCATATTCAGCAGCTTTTTCAAAGCGCATATCAAAACACATAGTACAACGAATTCCCCTCTCTGGCTCCCATTCCATTCCTTTGGCACGATCAAACCAATTTTGACGATCGTAATCTGCATCAATAAATGGAATGCCAAATTTTTTAGCAAAACGAATATTTTCTTCTTTACGAATTAAATATTCTTTGAGTGGATGAATGTTTGGATTGTAAAAATAAATTGTAAATTCAATGCCAGATGCAAGGATTGCTTCCATCACTTCCCCCGAGCAAGGCGCACAGCATGAGTGTAAAAGGAGTTTATTATGTCCATCTGGCAACTCAAGTTTTTCACGAATAAAAGGTGCATTAGGATCTTTGCGTACCTTTTGTTTACGAGTTTTGCCTTGAAAATTAACCGCACTTTGCTCAGGTTTAGATTGAAGTTCTGTATTCATAAAGTTTAATTAAAATTAATTGGTATCAAGTATATAAGCTAAATTAAGGGCTAATAATTTCTATCCACAGACAAATATGCTAAAGAAATCAATGCCTTCTTATAATCACTCTCTGGCAACATTGCAATTGCATCTACTGCTTTTTGAGCTTCTTCTTTTGCACGATTCATCGCGTAATCTAAAGACTTATGCTCAGCCATAATAGCTAATACTTCATCAATAGCTTCTCGTTTACCACCTTGCTCAATCGCTTCACGAATTAAAGCCGCCTGTTGAGCATTACCATGACGCATAGCGTGTAGCAGAGGAAGAGTTGGTTTTCCTTCAGCTAAATCATCGCCTACATTTTTACCTAGAGCTTGCGCATTTGCACTATAATCCAATACATCATCCACGAGCTGGAATGCAGTTCCAAGATAACGCCCATAATCTTGTAAAGCCTTTTCTTGAGCTTCTGTTCCACCCGCCACAATTGCCGCAGCCTGACCAGCCACCTCAAACAAACGCGCAGTTTTGCTATAAATTACACGCATATAATTAGCTTCGCTCGTTTCAGGATCATTAACATTCATTAACTGCTGAACTTCGCCTTCTGCTAAAACGTTAGTCGCATCGGCCATAATGCCCAAAATCTTCAATGACTCTAATTGTGCAACTAATTGAAATGCACGCGTATAAATAAAATCTCCTACAAGTACACTTGCAGCATTCCCAAATTCTGAATTCGCCGTAGCGCGCCCACGACGCATATCGGACTCATCCACTACATCATCATGTAATAAAGAGGCAGTATGAATAAATTCAACAAAAGTAGCACAAGTAATTGAATTAGATCCTCCAAATCCTAAAGATCGAGCAGCGAGAACTGCGATCAATGGACGGATCCGCTTACCGCCACCTTGAACAATATAAAAACCTAACTGTCCTATTAATGGAACATCTGAATTAAGCTGAGCAAGGATACTTTGATTAACTTTTTGCATATCGGGATCTGCAAGTTTCTGGATCTCGTCTATGCTCATAAGATCTTGTTTCTTCATTTTTTCATCAATTATTAGTCAAAAGTGCGGTACATTTTACCCGAATTTTCAAACTTTCTGAAATCAATCATGCAAATGAAGGGAATTTTTTTATTTTATTGTAAATAAATTCTTGCCATAGGTAGGATTTTTCCGTAGAATTTGCGACCTATTTATATGAATTTTTAAGTGTGGACTGCTAAAGAGCAGGGAAACACAATTAAGCGGAGTATTTATGTACGCAGTTTTCCAAAGTGGCGGTAAACAACACCGTGTGAGCGAAGGTCAAGTTGTTCGTTTAGAAAAACTTGAACTTGCAACTGGCGCAACAGTTGAGTTCGATTCTGTGTTGATGGTCGTTAATGGTGAAGATGTTAAAATCGGTGCACCAGTAGTTGCTGGCGCAAAAGTAGTGGCTGAAGTAGTTGCACAAGGTCGTGGCGAGAAAGTTAAAATCGTTAAGTTCCGTCGTCGCAAACACAGCCGTAAACAACAAGGTCATCGTCAGTGGTTCACAGAAGTGAAAATCACTGGGATTCAAGCATAATTTCAGAGGAGATCAAGTAGATGGCAACTAAAAAAGCTGGTGGTTCAACTCGTAACGGTCGCGATTCTGAAGCTAAACGCCTTGGTGTTAAACGTTTCGGTGGCGAATCTGTATTAGCAGGTAGCATCATTGTTCGTCAACGTGGTACTAAGTTCCACGCGGGTAGCAACGTAGGTATGGGCAAAGACCACACCTTATTCGCAACTGCAGATGGTAAAGTTAAATTTGAAGTAAAAGGCGAGAAGAGCCGTAAATACGTAAGTATTGTTACTGAATAATTTAAAATCTATTCGATTGAAACGCCCTACAATTTTGTGGGGCGTTTTGTCTTTTTTAATTTCACATAAGCGAGCAAGCAATGAAACAACAACCTTTATTAGGCTTTACCTTTGCGCTTATTACCGCTATGGCTTGGGGATCCTTACCTATCGCTCTCAAACAAGCTTTATCTGTAATGAATGCGCAAACTATCGTATGGTATCGTTTTATTGTAGCGGCGATCTCATTATTAGCCCTACTTGCTTATAAAAAGAAATTACCTGAACTAATGAAAGTTGGCCAATATGCTTGGCTTGCTCTTATTGGAGTAATTGGTCTTACCGGCAATTTTCTATTATTTAGTAGTTCGCTAAATTATATTGAACCTTCAGTTGCACAAATTTTTATTCATTTATCCTCTTTTGGAATGCTTATCTGTGGTGTACTGATCTTCAAAGAAAAATTGGGGCTGCACCAAAAGATTGGACTTTTCTTATTGTTAATTGGTTTAGGCTTATTCTTTAATGATCGTTTTGATGTATTTGCCGGACTAAATCAGTATTCAACAGGTGTCATCTTAAGCGTAGCAGGATCCCTTATTTGGGTCGCTTATGGAATGGCGCAAAAATTAATGTTGCGTAAATTTAATTCGCAACAAATCTTGCTAATGATGTATTTAGGCTGTGCCATAGCCTTTATGCCGATGGCTGAATTCTCGCAAGTAAAAGAACTTACACCTTTAGCTCTGATTTGTTTTATTTACTGTTGTTTAAATACCTTAATTGGATACGGCTCTTATGCGGAAGCACTTAATCGTTGGGATGTATCAAAAGTCAGTGTTGTTATCACACTTGTACCTCTTTTCACGATCCTATTTTCCCATATTGCCCATTATTTTAGCCCAGCAGATTTTGCGGCACCAGAATTGAATAACATTAGCTATATTGGTGCATTTGTTGTAGTATGCGGGGCAATTTTATCCGCGATTGGACATAAATTATTACCGCACAAAACTCATTAAAGTGCGGTTTATTTTGGAGAAGTTTTAATGAAATTTATTGATGAATCCCTTATCCGAATTGAGGCTGGGGATGGTGGCAACGGTTGCGTAAGTTTCCGTCGAGAGAAATTTATTCCTAAAGGCGGCCCTGATGGTGGAGACGGTGGAGACGGTGGTGATGTATATTTACAAGCTGATGAAAACCTCAATACCTTAATCGATTACCGTTTTAATAAACGCTTTGCTGCAGAGCGTGGAGAGAATGGGCGGAGTTCAGATTGTACAGGGCGTCGCGGTAAAGATATTATTTTACCTGTTCCCGTAGGAACTCGCGCTATTGATAACGACACCCAAGAAACCTTGGGGGATTTAACCCAACACGGTCAAAAAATGTTGGTAGCCAAAGGTGGTTATCACGGTTTAGGGAATACTCGTTTCAAATCATCAGTAAACCGTGCACCGCGTCAAAAAACAATGGGAACACCGGGTGAAAAACGCGATTTATTACTCGAATTAATGTTGCTTGCCGATGTGGGAATGCTCGGTTTACCTAATGCAGGTAAATCCACTTTTATTCGTGCCGTTTCAGCCGCCAAACCAAAAGTTGCAGATTATCCATTTACTACTTTAGTACCAAGTCTCGGTGTTGTGAAAGTAGACGACTCACATAGTTTCGTCGTTGCTGATATTCCAGGATTAATTGAGGGTGCAGCAGATGGTGCTGGGCTAGGAATTCGCTTTTTAAAACATTTAGAACGTTGTAGAGTGCTTATTCATTTAGTCGATATTGCTCCAATTGATGGCTCTAATCCAGCAGATAATGTCGCTATTATTGAATCTGAACTTTTCCAATACAGTGAAAAATTATCAGAAAAACCACGTTGGTTAGTATTCAATAAAATTGATACGATGAGCGATGAAGAAGCTGAAGAGCGGGCTCGAGAAATTACTGAACAATTGGGTTGGGAAGAAGATTATTACCTAATTTCAGCTGCAACAGGGAAAAATGTTCCACCACTTTGTCGTGATATTATGGACTTTATCATAGCGAATCCACGAGAAGCTGAAATACAACAAGTTGCACCTGAAGAAGTAAAATTCAAATGGGAAGATTATCATCAGGAACAACTAGCGGAGCATCAACTTGATGTTGACGAAGATTGGGATGATGATTGGACCGAAGAAGATGATGAAGGTATAGAGTTTATCTATAAACCTTAATAAAATGGCGGTTCTAGCAGTTCATCAGCTATATGCTTCTAAATACTTAAAAGAGCTTTGTGATATAGGTGTTTTGAGTGAGATATCTTTGGGAAGAGATAAATTATTTATTCATCCTAAATTGATGTCGTTATTACGAGGTGAAAATAACGAATTTACACCTTATATATAATTTTCATAAAACTTTATGATGGATTTAGGAAAATAAAAATGGGATCGCAATGATCCCATTTTTGTTAGTGAGTACTCGTGCTGGTTGTAGTACGGTTTGCACGTTTACGATCGTTTTCCGTTAAGAGTTTTTTACGGATACGGATCGATTCAGGTGTCACTTCCACTAACTCGTCGTCATCGATAAACTCAATAGCTTGTTCAAGGGTGAATTTCACCGGCGTGGTTAAGACGATGGCATCATCTTTACCTGATGCACGCATATTGGTGAGTTTTTTACCTTGTAAACAGTTAACAGTTAAGTCGTTTGTACGGCTATGAATACCGATAATTTGACCCTCGTAAACTTCTACGTTGGCTTCGATCATTAATTTACCACGTTCTTGTAAACCAAATAGCGCATAAGCGAGTGCTTTACCTGTTGCGTTAGAAATTAATACACCATTTTTACGTTGGCCGATTTCACCTGGTTTGATGTCATCGTAGTGATCAAAGCTAGAGTAAAGTAAACCGGTACCAGACGTCATGGTCATGAATTCACCACGGAAACCGATTAAGCCACGGCTTGGGATGATGTATTCTAAACGAACACGGCCTTTTCCATCTGGCATCATATCGCGAACTTCGCCTTTACGGATACCTAATGCTTCCATGACAGAACCTTGGTGTTGTTCTTCTACGTCGATAGTCACTTGTTCGTAAGGCTCTTGTTTTCTGCCGTCGATTTGACGATAGATTACTTTAGGACGAGAAACTGCAAGCTCATAACCTTCACGACGCATATTTTCAATTAATACAGAAAGGTGTAATTCACCACGACCAGAAATACGGAATTCATCTGGGTTTGGTGTTTCTTCTACGCGTAATGCCACGTTGTGAACTAACTCTTTGTTTAAACGTTCAAGAATTTGACGAGAAGTCACATATTTACCTTCTTGACCTGCAAACGGTGAAGTATTTACACAGAAGAACATGGTTACAGTTGGTTCATCAACAGTTAATGAAGGTAAGGCTTCAACGGCATTGATATCACAAATAGTATCCGAGATATTTAATTCACCTAAACCGGTAATGGCAATGATGTCTCCTGCGTAAGCAATATTTTCTTCATAACGTTGTAAACCAAGGTGACCTAATACTTGTCCCACACGGCCTTGACGAGTTTTACCTTCGCCATCAATGATAGTCACCGGTTGATTTGGTTTGATTGCACCACGTTTGATACGACCGATACCGATAACACCCACATAGCTGTTATAGTCTAATTGGGATATTTGCATTTGGAATGGTGCATCTAATTCCACTTTTGGTGGTTCAACATGTTGAACGATCGCTTCAAATAACGGCGTCATATCTTCCGCTAATTCTTCGTGTTCAAGACCTGCTACACCATTTAATGCAGAAGCATAGATAATAGGGAAGTCTAATTGCTCATCCGTTGCGCCAAGGTTAACGAATAAATCGAATACTTGATCCACCACCCAATCAGGACGTGCGCCTGGGCGGTCAACTTTGTTGATAACTACGATTGGTTTTAAACCGTGAGCAAAGGCTTTTTGGGTTACGAAACGCGTTTGTGGCATTGGACCGTCAAAGGCATCTACCACCAAAAGTACAGAATCTACCATAGAAAGCACACGTTCTACTTCACCACCGAAGTCCGCGTGTCCTGGGGTGTCGACGATGTTAATGCGATAACCATTCCAGTTAATTGCGGTATTTTTTGCAAGAATGGTAATACCACGTTCTTTTTCGAGATCATTTGAGTCCATTACGCGTTCATCAACATCACCACGAGTGGATTCAAATGTACCAGATTGTTGAAGAAGTTTGTCAACGAGGGTGGTTTTACCATGGTCAACGTGAGCGATAATTGCGATATTGCGCAATTTGTTAATATCAATGTCGTTTTTCATTTATTACTTTCTTAAAGTTTAAGTTTTATAAGGTGGAATTTTAACACCACCGAATAGTCCAAGTAGTTTAAATTGGTGAGTAGAACTCACCCTACAAGAGAATGTTGAAAGGGCAAAAATTATACACGATATTTCGTTGATCTGCTATGCTGGGTGATAAAATAAATCCAATGAAAAAGGTAAGTGGTTACGTTATAATGCGCCTTTCATTTTTGTAAAGATTATACACATAGCAAAATAGAGGACTCCTTATGCCAAATGCAAATGTAATTGCCAATGTATTCAAACTGATCGAAGAGAACGATATTAAGTTCGTGCTACTCCGCTTCACTGACATTAAAGGTAAAGAACACGGTGTTTCTATCCCGGTTAGTCTTGTCGATGAAGATATGTTTGAAGATGGCAAAATGTTTGATGGCTCTTCTGTTGAAGGTTGGAAAACCATTAACAAAGCCGATATGCTTTTAATGCCAATTGCTGAAACAGCAGTAGTCGATCCATTTGCGCAGATCCCAACACTTTCAATTCGTTGTAGCGTGTATGAACCAACAACCATGCAAAGCTATGATCGTGATCCACGCTCAATCGCTATTCGAGCAGAAAACTATATGCGTTCAACAGGCGTTGCAGATCAGGCATTCTTTGGTCCAGAACCAGAGTTCTTCTTATTTGATGATGTACGTTTTGATGTATCAATGAACCGTGCTTCTTTCGCCATTGATGACATTGAAGCCGCTTGGAACACCAATAAAAAATATGAAGGTGGTAACAATGCCTATCGTCCATTGAAGAAAGGTGGTTATTGTGCAGTGGCACCAATTGATACGGCTCATGATATTCGCTCTGAAATGTGTTTGATTTTAGAAGAAATGGGCTTAGTCATCGAAGCTCACCACCATGAAGTGGCAACCGCGGGTCAAAACGAAATTGCAACGAAATTCAACAGCTTAACTTTGAAAGCGGATGAAACGCAAATCTATAAATACGTGGTACAAAATGTTGCATTAGAACACGGTAAAACCGCTTGTTTTATGCCAAAACCAATCACAGGTGATAATGGTTCAGGCATGCACTGCAATATGTCATTAAGCAAAGATGGCAAAAACATTTTCCAAGGTGATAAGTATGCAGGTCTTTCTGAAACCGCGCTTTATTACATCGGCGGTATTATTAAGCACGCTAAAGCATTAAATGCCTTCACCAACCCAAGTACTAACTCATATAAACGTTTAGTACCAGGCTTTGAAGCACCAGTTTTATTAGCTTACTCTGCAAGTAACCGTTCTGCATCAATCCGTATCCCGGCAGTAACCAGCCCGAAAGCAATCCGCATTGAAGCACGCTTCCCTGATCCAATGGCAAACCCATATCTGGCTTTCGCTGCATTATTAATGGCTGGCCTTGATGGCGTAGTGAACAAAATTCACCCAGGCGATGCAATGGATAAAAATCTTTATGATCTTCCACCGGAAGAATTAAAAGATATTCCAGCGGTAGCAAGCTCACTAGAAGAAGCGTTGAATTCATTAGAAAAAGACCATGAATTCTTAACGCAAGGTGGGGTGTTTACTAAAGACTTTATTGAAGCATTTATTAATATTAAACGTAAAGAAGTAGAGCGTTTAAATATGACACCACATCCAGTTGAGTTTGAGATGTATTATTCTTAATTAATATAAATAAAAGGATCTCATTAGTACAGGAAGTGCAGCTAATTTTAGCCGCATTTTTCTTATAAATGTATTAGAACTTTACAATATCTTTACGTAACTTTTATTGTTAATAAGAGTTATATTCTGTAAAATTATAAAAAATAAAATATTTAAAATAAGGCATAAATATGAATGATATTAATTATCAAAACAATAATGAAATAGATTTAATCGAGCTAATAAGAACATTATGGAATAAAAAGATTTGGATTTTACTATCGGCTTTTTTGGGTACCGCTATTGCGGGTGTTTACGCATTTACTGCGAAAGAGCAATGGACCTCAACAGCTATTATTGTTGCACCACGTTTAACTGATTTAGGTAATTTATTACCTACACGCGCAGAATATGCTCGTATCATTGGTGATGGTGATTTTTCAGCTGGGAAATTATCTGATTCTCTTTACGGACAATTTAAACATTTCTTACTTTCTAACGATTTAAAACGTCAATTCTTAGAGCAATCTGAGTGGGTTAAAAACTACACCAAAGATATGACGGAAGAACAAAAAAGAAAATATATTGAAGAAACTGTTTCAAAATATCTTATTGTTCACGAAGTGGACCCTAAGAAAAAAGATTTAACTGAATTAGATAAAATTGGTTTAAAACTCACCTTCTCAGCAGAAACTCCAAAAGATGCACAACTTGTATTAGGGCAATACGTTGAATTTATAAACCAATATTTATTAAACCAAACTAATCAAGAATTTAAACTCGGCTTTAACTTGCGTTTAGATGCTTTAAAATTTGCTAAAGAGCAAATGGAAGAAAGTTTAACCGAAACTAAAACGGTTCAAGTAGAAAACTTAACAAATGCGTTAGATATTGCAAAAAAAGCAGGAATTAAAAATTTCTCAAGAGGAAATAATAACATTTCTGTACCAGAATATATGTTAGGAGATGCTCGTTTAAATATCTCTGATTCTAAACTAGCAGACGGTACATATTTATTTATGCTTGGTGAAAAATACCTGCAAGCTCAATTAGATATTGCCAAAAACAGCCCGGTTATTTACCCAACCAACTATTACAGCACAGAAAGACAGCTTGCTAAATTAACAAAATTAGCACCGCAGTTGGAATCTGTTCAAGAAGTAAAAGCGTATCATTATTTAAGCTCGCCGGATTATCCTGTAATAAAAGATAAACCGAAAAAAGCATTAATCTTAATGATTGGTTTATTGATTGGTGGGTTTATTTCAACAATCTCTATTATTTTAGCGGAATTATTTAGAAGAAAATAAAGAAAAAGTGGGAATGTAAATGGTTAAATACAAGTCAGTCAAATTTAATTTCATTATGAATTTTATTTTGACTCTATCCAACTTTATTTTCCCACTTATTACCTTTCCTTATGTTTCACGTATTTTGCAAGCATCGGGATTAGGTAAGGTTGGATTTGCAACTTCTATCATTGCTTATTTTAGTATGATTGCAATGATGGGCATTCCTACTTATGGTATTAAAGCCTGTGCTAAAATTAGGGATGACAGTTATAAATTAACAAAAACAGTTTATGAATTATTAATATTAAATACCATTTTCTTAGCGTTTTCCTTAACCTTATTATTACTATCTGTTATTTTTATTAATAAATTCTATATCGATAAAGAGCTATATATTATCCTAGCATTCTCAATGTTATTTAATGTATTAGGTATTGAATGGTTATACAAAGCTTTAGAACAGTATTCCTATATTACTATTCGTTCAATCTTTTTTAAAATAGCCTCACTTATTTTACTTTTTGTCTTTGTTAAAGAAAGTAACGATATACTCCCTTACGCAATGCTAACTGTGTTGGCATCAGTTGGGGCAGGAATATTAAATTTTTATAATCTAAGAAAGATTATTACATTATATAAAATCACATTTAAACAGTTAGAGATAACAAAACATATAAAACCTTCATTCACATTTTTCTTATTGACAATATCAATTACGATTTATGTTAATCTTGATTCGATCATGCTTGGTTTCATGACAAGTGATGATAATGTTGGCTACTATTCAGCAGCGGTAAAAATTAAACAAATTTTAGTAACTCTTGTAACGTCATTAGGTGCAGTAATGTTACCAAGATTAGCCTTTTATTATGAGCAAAAGCGCTTTGATGAGTTTAAAGATCTTGTTAAAAATGCACTAGGTTTTATTCTTATTGTATCATTACCATTAACGATTTATTTTACGTTATATGCTAAAGATGCCATTTTACTATTATCAGGTGAATCATTTTTAGCTTCAGTTGAACCCATGCAAATCATTATGCCAACAGTGTTTCTTATTGCATTATCTAACTTAATGGGATGGCAAATTTTAGTTCCGATGGATAGAGAGAAGCAGATTGTATTCTCTACAATTATTGGAGCGATAGTTGGCGGTATAATCAATATTTTTGCTATTCCTTATCTGGGTGTTAATGGAGCTGCAATCGCAAATTTATGTGCAGAATGTGCAGTTGTTGTTGTTCAAATTATTTTATTAAGAAAGTTCATTTTCCCTATTTTAGCTAAAATAAACATCTGGAAAATGTTAATAGCATTGTTTATTTCAACAGGCGTAACTTTGTTAATACCATTTAACTCAAATGAAATTATTAACTTATTATTATCATCAATTTTATTTTTTGGTAGTTATCTAATAAGTTTATTGATTTTAAAAGAACCAATGGTATATCAAATTTTTTCATCTGTTTTAAACAAAATTAAATTAAAAAGGAATGCATTGTAATGTCAAATTATGATTATTTAGTTGTTGGTGCGGGATTATTCGGAGCTGTTTTTGCAAGAGAAGCAGCATTAGCTGGCAAAAAAGTAAAAGTGATTGAAAAGCGCGGTCATATTGCAGGAAATATTTACACTAAAGAGGTGGAAGGGATCCAAGTTCACGAATATGGGGCTCATATTTTTCATACGAGCGATAAAGAAATTTGGGATTATGTAAATCAATTTGCAGAATTTAACCGCTATACGAATACTCCTATCGCAAATTATAGAGGTGAAATTTATAACTTACCTTTTAATATGAATACCTTTAATAAATTATGGGGTGTCGTCACACCAGCAGAAGCACTGGCAAAAATTGAAGAGCAAAGACAGGTATTAAAGGAGAAAGAACCTTCAAACCTTGAAGAGCAAGCAATCTCCCTAGTGGGTACTGATATCTATAACAAATTAATTAAAGACTATACAGAAAAACAATGGGGTAAGCCTTGTTCTGAACTCCCTGCTTTTATTATTAAGCGTTTACCTGTTCGATTAACTTACAATAATAATTACTTTAACGATACTTATCAGGGTATTCCTATTGGTGGTTATACACAAATAGTCGAGAAAATGCTCTCGCATCCAAATATTGATGTGGAAACAAGCGTCGATTTTTTTGCAAATAAAGAAGACTACTTAGCAGCTTATCCGAAGATTGTTTTCACCGGTATGATTGATGAGTTTTTTGATTATCAATTAGGGGAATTAGAATACAGAAGTTTACGTTTTGAAACAGAAACCCTAGATATGGAAAATTATCAAGGCAACGCCGTAGTGAATTATACCGATTCAGAAACGCCTTATACCCGTATTATTGAACATAAACATTTTGAATTTGGTACACAGCCTAAAACAATTATTACTAAAGAACATTCAAAAACATGGCAAAAAGGTGATGAGCCTTATTATCCTGTAAATAACGAAGAAAATAATCGCTTATACGCACAATATACAAAATTGGCTGAAGAGCAGAAAAATGTCATTTTTGGTGGACGTTTGGGGATGTATCGCTATTTTGATATGCACCAAGTGATTGCGGTAGCGTTAAAAGCAGTAAGAACCGAATTAAATTAATTGGATTTTTAATGAAAAAAATATCAATACTACACTTATCCCAAGTATCTGGCGGCGGCGTAGAAAAGTATATTAAACTATTCCTAAAATATTCAAATAATGAAAAGTTTGATAATTATCTTGTTGCTCCTAACTTAGATAATTATAAAGAATATAAGATAAAAAAATCTTTTGAATTTAATACAAATCAATCCTTTTCTATCATTCAATTGCTAAAAAATGTACTCTTTATCAGAAAAATTTTTAAAGAAATTAAACCTGATATAGTGTATTTACATAGTACTTTTGCAGGTGTAATAGGAAGGCTAGCTGCTGTGGGTTGTAATTGTAAGGTTGTTTATAATCCTCATAGTTGGTCTTTCAAAATGGACATATTATCTATTAAGAAATTATTCTATAAATCTATTGAATTTTTCTTATCTTTCTTTACTGACAAATATATTTTGATTTCTAAATCAGAATATGAATTAGCCAAAAATATTTGTTTTAATAATAGAAAATTAGAGATCATTTATAATGGTATAGAAATTAATGAAAGACACAATGAAATCAAGGAACTGTCGGCTTCATTAAGTGGTATGTATGTAATAGGGATGGTTGGACGTATTTGCGAACAAAAAAATCCCTTATTTTTTGTAGAATTTGCTAAAGAGCTTTATAAATTAAGGAAAGATATCTTTTTCATTATTGTTGGTGACGGTGAACTTAAAAAAGAGATTGAAAATAAAATTGTTGAATATGGAATGGAGGATCATTTTCTAATTACAGGGTGGGTGAATAACCCTAAAGATTATATTGAATTATTTGATCAAGCGGTTTTATTTTCAAAATGGGAAGGTCTATGCTTATCTATTGCAGAATATATGTTAGCAAGGAAACCTATTTTAGCTACAGATATTGGTGGAATTAATGATTTAATTCAAAATAATGTTACTGGGTTGTTAATTAATAACTTTAATCTAAATGATGCGGTAATAAGTTCATTAAAAATAAGAGAGAATGAAAAACTATCATATAACATATCGAAAAATGCTTATGATTTAGTTATTAATAAATTTTCTATTGAGAAACAAATGGGAAATATTGAAAATTTATTCTTTAATATGTTGGAAAAAGAAAATGAATGATTTAAAAAAAATACAGAAAATTGAGTTAGATATGCTAAAAGTATTCCATTCCATTTGTATAGAGAATAAGCTTCGTTATTATGCTGTGGGGGGGACTCTATTAGGAGCAGTTAGACATAAAGGATTTATCCCATGGGATGATGATATTGATCTTGCAATGCCGAGATCTGATTTTGAAAAATTTATAGAAATAGCGCATGAGGTATTACCTGCTAACTTAGGTTTGCATAGAAGCAAATTAAATTTAAATACATTACAGTTAGTTAATAATAAAACATGTGTAAAAAAAGGAAAAATTGAAACTCCAATATACTTAGATATTTTTCCTTTCGATGGTTACCCATCAAAAAAAATTAATAATATAATTTATAAATATAAGATCTTATTTAGAAGAATGATGTGCAAATTATCTGTAATTAATTTGCTTTCAGACAGGGATCGGGGAACGCTAGAAAATTTAATAGTTTTTCTAGGTAAATTATTTAATACTAATAAATTATTAAATTCAGATAAGCAATTAAATAAATTACAAGAGTTAATTAAGAATTATTCTTATGATACTTCATTTCTAGTTGGAAATATTCTAGGTAGATACAGAGAAAGAGAAATTGTAGAAAAAAGAATAATTGGGGAGGGAAAATTATTAAGATTTGAAGATACTGAGATATTTGTACCTGATGATTATTCAAAATATCTTACAAAAATATATGGAGATTATATGAAGTTACCTTCTTTTAAGGATAGAACTACACAGAATTTAAAAATAGTTTTTATCGGGGAATCATATGAGTAATATTTTAGTAAGTATTATCGTTCCTGTATATAATGTAGAAAAATATTTAGCCTTCTGTGTAGAAAGTTTAGTTAAGCAAACTTATAAAAATATAGAAATATTACTTATTGATGATGGCTCTACAGATAAGTCTGGAAAAATTGCAGATGAATGGGCAGAAAGAGATTCAAGAATAAAAGTCTTTCATAAAGAAAATGGTGGTTTATCAGACGCAAGGAATTTCGGTGTGCGTCATGCATCTTCAGATTGGATTATGTTTATTGACTCTGATGACTATTATGAATTATTTGCAGTAGAATATCTCGTTAGAATTAAAGAAAAATATAATGCGGATTTAATCGCTACTGCATTAAAAGGAGTATCTAAACACAATTCTTTTGAAAATAGAGAAATAACTGAACGCGATATATCTGATGCTTTGCATATGAGCAAATATCAAGCTTTGGAAGAGATGTTTTACTCTAAACGTTTTTCTTCTTCGGCTTGTGGAAAACTTATAAATAAAGAGCTTCTCTTACAAAATGAATATCCTAAGGATAAATTATTTGAAGATATGGCAACTACTTACAAACATATTCATAATGCTAAAAATATTTATATTGCACCAATAAAAATTTATGGATATTTTAAGCGAGAAGGTAGTATTGTTAACAGTAAGTTTAATGAAAAATATCTTTATATTTTAGATATAATAAATGATATTCATTCTTTCTTAAATAAAGAATATAATGATAATAGCATAAAGAAAGCGGCTAATGTAAGAAGTGTTTTCCTGTTATTGGAACTTGGAAATACCTTGCTTCGTTCAGGAATGTATGTTGATTTGAGAGATATTAGAGAGAGAATATGGCGTTATAAATACGATTTCTTTGTAAATAGTAGGGTTTCATTGAAAAACAAAATAAAATCGCTACTTTTTCTCTTTTTTCCAACGTTTTATAACTATATTAGAGTTAAATTATTAAATTAATTATAGGTTTAGAGTTATTAATTATGAATAAAGTTTTGACAATTACCGTCCCCTCCTATAATGCAGAAAATTATCTATTAGAGACAATTCCAACAATGTTATCAGTTTCTAATCCAGAAAAATTAGAAATTATCATTGTCAATGATGGGTCTAAGGATAATACATTAGCTGTTGCACAACAGTTAAAGGAAAATTATCCTGAAACTATCGTAATTGTTGATAAAGAGAATGGTGGTCATGGTTCTACTATTAACGCAGGCATTAAAATTGCGACAGGCAAATATTTTAAAGTCGTTGATGCTGATGATTGGATAGAATCTAAAAATCTAAATGAGCTTATCGGCTATTTAGAAAAATGTAATGATGACGAAGTAATATCCCCATTTGTTAAAGTATATACCGATAAAAATACTGAAGAAGTTTATTCGTATAAGCCTAAGTTAAATCAAAAAACTTATCAATATGATGATTTCTTATCTGAGATAAATGAATTGCCTAAGATGCATGCGATTTGTATAAAAACAGAAATCTTGCAGAAGAATAATATTCATATCGATGAGAACTGTTTCTATGTAGATCTAGAATATAATGTATTTCCTATACCTTATATTAAAACTATTTCATACTTTGAATTGCCTATCTATCGTTATAGATTAGGCTCCCCAATACAAAGTGTGAGTATGTCTAGCTATATAAAAAATATAAAAATGCACGAGAAAGTTCTTTTTTCTTTAATTCATTTTTATAATTCTTATCAAAATATCTCTAAAGTGCAGAAGAATTTGCTTGAAGATTTAATATCTAGTGTTGTAACAACCCAGGCGAATATCTTTTTAGCGAGAGATGACATTAATCAAGCCAAGAAAGAATTTATCGATTTTGAGAAAAAATTAGAAAATGCGAATAATATCTTTGCTAGAAAAAGTATTGGACGTAAGTTGCGTATAGTTCGGGGTTCTAAATATCTATTATTTTCTTTAATTAGTTTAATTTATAAGCGAAAATTAGCATTGTAATATGATGAGTAGAAAACTATCTTCTTTTCTAGAATATTTGTTTTTCTTATTGATAGTAATATCAACAAGAAGTATTTTTATTCATCTTTTAGATGGGGCACATAATGATAGAATAGTAAAAATACTTATCTTAATTGTATCAATGTTTATATTATTATTAAATATTAATAGCTTAAGATTAGAAAAAAAGTCCTTGCTAGGGATTGTGCTGTATTATATAGTATCCGGAGCTTTACTTTTTTATAATGTTCTTATAATAAAAGATGGAATATTGGCTTTTATATTTAATATTATTCTTTTATTACCTATCTTTTGGATTGTTTGTAGAGTATTTTATTTGAATAATAGACTTGTCTATTTATTGCATAAATACTCTGATATTGTTTTTATTATAGCTTCAATTTCATTATTTTTTTGGTTAGCAGGGAGTCTTCTAGATATTATTGAACCAAATTCCTATTTAACTTCAATTTGGGCGGATGAAGATGGTAGGCTAATTAATGGGTATTATTATCTATATTTCGAAACTCAAAAAATTAACCTATTGGGCTTTGAAGGCTGGCGTAATACTTCAATTTTTGTTGAAGGTCCCATATTTAATATTGTTCTTTTAGTTGCGTTTGTTAATCTACTTTTCTTAGATAAACGGAGTAAAAAAAGTATCAATATAAAAGCCTTGATTATTCTTGTTAGTATTTTTAGTGTGTTATCTACAACAGGAATATTCTTATCTATCTTTATATTATTATATAAATTCTACTTTAGGAATAAACTAACCAGAAAGAGAATACGTCTCTTACTTTCATTAAGTCCTGTATTACTTTATGCAACTATATTATTTCTTTATAACCTTGCATTAGATAAAGCGCAAACAGGTTCCGCATCCATGCGTGTTGATGATATTCATGCAGGTATAATAGCTTGGTTAGATAGCCCTATTGTTGGAAATGGTTACACCCATTTAGAAGCGATTTTTAAATATATGAATATGTCTATCCGACCTAATACAGGTTATAGTAATGGGATTTTAAGTACTTTAGTGCAAGGTGGGATAACATTATTTTTGATTTATTTCCTTCCTTTTATCTTGCTTTTTATTAAAAAAGGAAGAGATATGAAATTTGTTATTATTATGTGGTTTGTTATTATGTTTAGTACTATTATTGATAACACACCATTATTTTTATTTCTATGTGCTTTATCTTATTCTGTTTGCTTTGCAAAGAATGATATTAAAAAATTAGGATATTAATATGATCTACGCTGGAATTTTAGCGGGTGGTAAAGGCACTCGTATGGGTATTACAGATATGCCAAAACAATTCTTAGAATTAGGTACCAAGCCAATTCTAATTCATACTGTTGAAAAATTTCTTCTTGTACCTGAGTTTGAAAAGATTGTACTGGGCGTTCACCCTGATTGGGTAAGCTATACTGAAGATCTTATTGATAAATATTTGAGTGCACATACCGAACGTATTTTAGTTACTGAAGGTGGAGTTGATCGTAATTCGACTATTGAGAATGTGATCAATGCCATTAATGCACGTCGTCCTATTACAGATAAAGATATCATTGTGACACACGATTCCGTTCGCCCATTTTTAACATTAAAAACGATTCGGGAAAATATTGAGCTCGCTCAACAATATGACGCTGTTGATACCGTTGTGGAAGCCACAGATACGATTGTAGAAAGCAAAAATAATACGTTTATTACGGATATTCCTGAACGTAAATATTTATATCAAGGGCAAACGCCTCAGTCTTTTAAATGCCAAGAGTTTCTATCGCTTTATCACGCACTTTCTGCAGAGCAAAAAGAAATTTTGACCGATGCTTGTAAAATCTTTGTTATCAGTGATAAGCAAGTTGCTTTGGCGAGAGGCGAATATTCCAATATTAAAATTACGACGATTACGGATCTTAAAATTGCACGTGCGATGCTAGAGGAGGCGTAAATGCTAAATCAAGTTTTTCAGCTTGTTCGTCCTAAAAATATCATGATTAAATATGAAGATATTTCAGTTAATCAAAATGATAAGGTATTAGTTCGCCCTCTTTATATGGCATTGTGTCATGCAGATCAGCGTTATTTTCAAGGAAAGAGAGAACCGAGTATTCTAGCGAAAAAGTTGCCGATGGCGTTAATTCACGAATCTTGCGGTATAGTTGTTTCTGATCCAACCAAAACATTTAGTGTTGGACAAAAAGTGGTGATGATTCCTAATCAACCTCCAGAAGCAAGCGATGAAATTTTCTATGAAAATTACATGAAAGGAACAAAATTCCTTTCTAGCGGTTTCGATGGATTTATGCAAGAAGTTGTGCAACTTCCTCCTGATCGCCTTGTAAAATATGATGACATAGATGATACCGTTGCGGTTATTTCAGAGTTTGTAAGTGTGGCTGCTCATGCGGTTGAACGTTTTAATTGCATTTCTCATCCTGTTAGAGAACAGGTGGTAATTATTGGCGACGGTAGTTTATCCTATGTGACAGCAACGGTGCTTAATGCGTTATTCCCTAAAATTAAAATCACCGTAATTGGGCGTAATCACGAAAAGTTGAGTATGTTTAATTTTGTAGATAAAACCTATTTAACTAGTGAAATCCCTGAAGATTTTTCTTTTGATCACGCTTTTGAATGTTGCGGTGGTACAGGGAGTGAATATGCCATTGACGATATAATTAAATATATTAAACCGCAAGGTACAGTCATTTTGATGGGCGTAAGTGACAATAAAATTGCCGTAAATACACGTGATATTCTGGAAAAAGGGTTAACTGTTGTAGGTTCATCGAGATCTGGACGTACAGATTTTGAAACCGCAATAAACATAATGGCAAATAAACGTCTTCAAAATCGTTTTAAAAATATTATTTTTGAAGATAAACCTGTTCAAAATATCAATGACATTTATCGTGTTTTTGATACCGACTTAACAACATCCTTTAAAACTATTTTCAAATGGAAAGTATGATTAAAAATAAGCATGCTTATTTAATTATTGCTCATAATAAATTTGAACAGTTAGCATTTTTAGTTTCTCTATTGGATTATAAATATCATGATATTTATATTCTCGTAGATAAAAAGTCTAATTTTTCTGCTGAAGTTAAAAATAAGATTACTAAGGTGGCGAAAGAGTCAAATATCTATTTTTCTCAAGAATGCACTATTCATTGGGGCGGGTATTCTCAGATTGAAGCGGAAATGAAACTCTTTTCTTGGGCATTAGAATCTAATGATTATAGCTATTTTCATTTGTTGTCAGGTGTAGATTTACCCTTAGCAAGTAATGATGAAATTTATTCTTTCTTTGAAGCTAATCCTGAAAAAATTTTTTTGTCGTTAGTGAGTGAAGAAATCGCCCTAAAGAATTGAGTTGATGAACGCGTAAAATATGCTCATTATTTCTCTAATATAGGTTCAAGAAGTACGAATAATAAAGTTATAAGAAAAGCAATTAGTCTTTATAGAAAATTAGAAATCACTATTCAAAAAGCACTTAGGATCAATAGGTTAGATAAATACCGAATCGAAGTGGACTATGCGTCCAATTGGCTATCAATAGATCTAGAGAGTACACAATTATTAGTTAAAAATCAGGCTTTAATTAAAGATATATTTTATTACTCTGTTTTTGGTGATGAGATATTTATACCAACAATGATAAATAAATTAAACTTACAACATAAAATTTATTCGCCTATTCGCTTAAAAGATCAACCTGAAGATTTTCAGGGGAACCTTCGTTATATTAATTGGTGGGATGGGGCTCCGCATACTTGGACAGATAGCGAATCAGATAAAGCTCAGCTTTTATTTGCGAAAAAGAGCGGTCATTTTTTCTCAAGAAAATTTGATTTGGATAAGTATCCTAGTATGAAAAGCTTTATTTTAGAATTAACAAATAAAGGTAATGCCAATGACTAAATGGACACAGATTACATTATCAAAGATTATTCTTTTTTTTAGTGATTTTTTATCTTTGTTTTTACCTATTTTATTAATCTTCCCACTGCTTAACTTCTTTGGCGCAGGGCATAGCTATTTCCCTAGTGAACAATCAGATGAATATATTTATATTCATTTAGTTATGTCACTTTGTTGTGTTTCTTGGTTCTGGTTGCGATTAAGACATTATACTTACCGTAAGCCATTTTGGTTTGAATTAAAGGAAGTGATTCGAACACTAATCATCTTCTTTATTATTGAACTTGCCATTGTTGCACTCTCTAAACTCTATGTTTCTCGAACATTTTGGGTATTTACTTGGTTAATCATTTTTATTCTATTCCCAACAGCTAGAGTCTTAATGAAAAAACTCTTGCTAAAGTGGGGAATTTATAAAAAAGAAACGATTATTATTGGGGATGGAGAAAGGTTAAGAGAAGTTTATCAAGCACTAATCACAGAATCTTATCTGGGATTTGATATTAGATATATTGTTTCTCCCAACTTGATAATCAATAAAAAAACAGGGCAAGTTGAAGTAGTCTCTGATAATTTGGATGTGATTTCGTATTTATCCTTAGATAAAGAAACCGTTCAGTTTGTTCTTACTTTAAATGATGAAGATAAATTATATGCTTGGTTAAGATACCTAGCAAAAAATAATTATCGTTCAATCTCTGTTATTCCAAATGTTGCGGGGATTCCATTATATAGCACAGATATGTCGCTATTATTTAGTCACGAAATGTTATTTATGAGAATAAATAATAATCTGGCGAAACGTTCATCAAGAATATTAAAGCGTACTATGGATATTTTTGGATCTTTAGCCATTATCACTATGCTTTCTCCTGTTCTTCTTTATCTCTATTATACAGTTAAAAAAGATGGGGGTAACGCTATTTATGGACACCCTAGAATTGGTCGAAATGGTAAAACATTTAAATGTTTAAAATTTAGATCAATGGTAGTTAATTCAAAAGAAGTCTTGGAAGAACTATTAGCAAATGATCCTGAGGCAAGAGCAGAATGGGAAAAGGATTTCAAACTAAAAAATGATCCACGCATTACCAAAATTGGGGCATTTATTCGTAAAACCAGCTTAGATGAATTACCGCAGTTATTTAATGTATTAAAAGGAGAAATGAGCTTAGTAGGTCCACGCCCTATTGTTGCTGATGAGTTAGAACGCTATCAAGATGATGTAGATTATTACTTAATGGCAAAACCAGGCATGACAGGGCTATGGCAAGTAAGCGGGCGTAATGATGTGGATTATGATACCCGCGTTTACTTCGATTCTTGGTATGTAAAAAACTGGTCACTCTGGAATGATATTGCTATTTTGTTTAAAACGGTAAATGTTGTTTTGAAAAGGGACGGGGCTTATTAGATACTTATTTCGGGAAAATAAAAGTGAAATCATTAAATCTTAATTATATAACACGCTTAGATCATTTACGATTCTTTGCTGCTCTACTTGTTGTTCTTGTCCATATGAAAGGTAATATCAATCTTCTACCTGAAGATACTGGCTTGTTAGGGGCTTTTTCTTCATTGAGCGGTTTTATCAAAAACTGGATTTTTAATGGTTCAGCTGGCGTAAGTTTGTTTTTGGTATTAACGGGGTTCCTCTTCTGTTTAATTAGCGATTTAGGTCATAAGAAAATCAAGTATTCAGGATTTATTTATAATCGTATATTAAGAATATTTCCTATGATGGTTCTGTTAGTCTTTGTTGTAATTACAGCAAGTCGACAAACTTCCACACCCATGGATATTTTTAGGATATTAACATTGCAGCTTAACACTGGACATGAATATACAGGGTGGGGGCACCAGTTTTACCCGAGCGGACCAATTTGGACGATTGGTGTCGAATTCCAATTTTATCTGTTATTTCCTTTTCTTGCTTTATTCTTATCTAGATTTGGTGTCAAGTACTTACTTGGTCTTATATTATTAATAGTATTGATTAAATTCAATCTGGTCGTTCTAAAAGGAGGGGCAATTTATTCTAATTTATATCACTCTATTATTGGTCGTTTAGATCAATTTCTTATAGGAATGTTATTTGCAATAATATATAAAACAAGATTAGTTCAATCTATAAAAAATAATAACGTTATATCACTATTGTTATTAATCTTATCATTGCTAATATTATCGCTAAGTTTTGGTAAAAGAAGTTTCTTATCCTTTACTATTGAAGCTATATGTTGGGGGGGAGTGATTATTTCTTATTTATCTATGAGTCTGTTTAATTCTAAGATCTTAGATAATGTTTTGGCAAGGTTAGGTGAGTTAAGCTTTTCAATTTATTTATTACATCTACCTATCATTGGGATGCTTGATGAAATCCTTGATAGAATATTTTCGTATTCACCTCCAACTACATTAATTGACCTATTTATTGCTTTTATATGGAAGGTACCAATTGTCATTATGATTGCTTTTTTAACTTTTAATGTTGTTGAAAAACCATTTATGTCATTGCGAGTTAAATATACTTCATAATTGGAGAGGTTTTATGATGAAAGAAGTAAGGTTTTCATTTTTACTATATAGTTTCTATAACCTAGTTATAGGTACATAGGGTACTTTCTCTTATAAAAAATGATAAAAAAACTCTTAATCACCGGCGGTTCTGGCTTCATCGGTTCCGCCCTTATTCGATATATCATTAACCATACTCAAGATTCTGTTATCAATATTGATAAACTAACTTATGCAGCAAATCAGTCAGCTTTGAAAGAGGTAGAAAATAACCCTCGCTATACTTTTGAGCAAGTTGATATTTGTGATCTTAAGGCGATAGAAAGTGTTTTTGAGAAATATCAGCCGGATGCAGTGATGCATTTGGCGGCAGAAAGTCATGTCGATCGTTCTATTACGGGAGCAGCTGATTTTATTCAAACCAATATTGTTGGTACTTATACATTGTTAGAGGTTGTTAAGAATTATTGGCATACCTTAGACAAAGCTAAAAAAACGACCTTTCGATTCCATCATATTTCTACAGATGAAGTGTATGGGGATTTATCCTTTTCTGAACCGGCCTTTACTGAACATTCCCCTTATCATCCGAGTAGTCCTTATTCCGCCTCAAAAGCAGCAAGTGACCATTTGGTTCACGCTTGGCATCGCACTTATGGTTTGCCGGTGATTATCACAAACAGTTCTAATAACTATGGGGCTTATCAGCATGCTGAAAAACTTATCCCTTTAATGATTTCAAATGCTGTGATGGGAAAGCCTTTGCCAATTTATGGTGATGGGCAGCAGATTCGTGATTGGTTATTTGTGGAAGATCATGTTCAAGCTTTATATTTAGTTTTGACAAAAGGTCTAGTCGGAGAAAACTATAATATTGGTGGAAATTGTGAAAAAACAAACCTTGAAGTGGTTAAAACAATTTGTCAATTACTCGAAGAACTTGCACCAAATAAGCCTAATCACATTAAGTATTACGAAGATTTAATGACTTTTGTAAAAGACCGACCTGGTCATGATGTGCGATATTCATTGGATTGTTCTAAAATTCATGCAGAATTAGGTTGGCAACCACAAATAACCTTTGAACAAGGACTTCGTAAAACAGTAGAATGGTATTTATCGGATAGTTATTATGTTAAATAGGTTTTCTAATTAAATAAATGAACTATATTTCCAGATAGGTACTATTTGGATAGTAAGATTGTAATTCAGTAAAATAGAGTGATTACATATTGTTTATATTATTTCTATGAGTATCTTTATTTATATTTCTCTCATTATATTCAAAATTCTTTTATCTGATATCTGATACTTCGTTCCTAATTGCTGCGCAAATAAGTTCACACGTAATTCCTCGATCATATAACGAATTTCCGCAACTTCATCAGAAATCGGTTTAGATTTCGGTAATTTGGCAAGAAGCTGTTGGTAGGCTTGTTGTACTTGTTCCACGCGTAGCATCGCTGCACGATCTCGATTTACATCTTGAGCCAGTTTATCAATACGTTTATCAACGGCTTGCAGATAACGCTGTAAATCTGGTAGACGATTGTAACCGCTCTTTTGTACAAAACCTGGATACACCAAGCCTGAAAGTTGTGATTTGATGTCGGATAATGCGAATGCCATAGTGAAATCCATTTTGCCTTTTAAACGTTGGTTTAAGGCATGGTTAAGGGATAGGATTTGCTCCACTTTCTGCGCAATATCCACGGTCACTTCGTTAAGGTTTTCTCGAACGAAATCACGCAATTTTTCAAAGCCTGCTTCATCCCACACAAAACCACCAAAATCGGCAATCAGTTTATCCACGGCACAAGCGATGCAGTCATCAATTAAATCTAACACGCGACCAAACGGGGTAAAATACAGCCCCAATTTGGCTTTATTCGGCAATTTTTCATGTAGATATTTAATCGGAGACGGTACATTGAGTAGCAACAAGCGGCGCAAACCTTGTTGCATTGCCACTGCTTGCTCAAGCTCTGTTTCAAACAGTTTAATACCTACCGCATCTTTTTCATCTACGATGGCCGGGAACGCTTTGACGCTAAAACCACGCTGTTTTTGTTCGTAACATTGTGGTAAATCTGCAAAACTCCAAATATGCAGCCCGCTTTGCTCAATACCATCATGTGCCACAGCAGAAATACTTTCCTGTACACGATCTTTTAAGTTAAATTTCAGCTCGTCCAAATTCATGGATTCGGCAATTTTCTTGCCATTTTCATCCACCACACGGAACGTCATTTTCAAATGGCTTGGAATTTGTTCCCAATTCCAATGTTCCGCCTCTACGGTGACGCCCGTCATGCGACGTAATTCATAAATTAGCGTATCTAATAACGGTTTCTCCAATGGCACGGCTCGACTTAAAAAGGCTTGGGCGTAATTAGGTGCAGGCACAAAGTTCCGGCGATAAGATTTCGGCAGAGATTTAATAAGCGCAATCACCAGCTCTTCACGCAAGCCTGGAATTTGCCAATCAAAGCCGGTCATTTCCACTTGGTTGACCAATGGCAACGGAATATGAACCGTCACCCCGTCCGCATCGGTACCCGGTTCAAATTGATAAGTTAATTTGAGTTTTAAATTGCCTTGATGCCAGAAATTCGGGAAATCCAACTTGCTCACCTGTTCAGCATCATCATTAATCAAGAATGAGCGTTCAAAATTAAGCAGCTCGGGATCTTGTTTTTCCGCCTTTTTCCACCAGGTATCAAAATGTTTTTGCGACACCACGTCAGTGCTAATACGCTGATCGTAAAACTCAAATAAAGTGCGCTCGTCCACCAAAATATCGCGGCGGCGACTTTTATGTTCCAGTTCCTCAACTTCTCGAATCAGCTGCTGATTTTGTTTGAAGAATTTGTGCTTTGTGTTCCAATCCCCTTCCACTAAGGCTGATTGAATAAAGATCTCGCGACTCACCGTTGGATCAATAGAACTGTAATTCACTGGTCGCGCAGCCACAATCGGCACACCGTAAAGCGTGACTTTTTCATCTGCAATCACCGCCCCACGAGATTTCGACCAACGAGGTTCAGAATAGGATTTTTTCGTTAAATGCTCAGCAAGTGGCTCAATCCATTCCGGCTCGATTTCCGCTACCATACGCCCCCAAAGTTTGGAGGTTTCCACTAACTCTGCTGCCATCACCCATTTCGGTTGTTTTTTGAAAAGCACAGAATTGGGGAAAATTGCAAAATGGGCATTACGTGCACCAAGATATTGTTGTTTCTCCGCTTCTTTTAAACCGATATGAGAAAGCAAGCCGCTTAAAAGTGCGGTATGAATTTGCTGATATTCTGCTTTTTCGGAATTAATCGGCAAGCCCATTTCACGCACGGCAAGGCGAATTTGTTGATAAATATCCTGCCATTCGCGAATGCGCAGATAATTTAAAAAATCCTTTTGGCACTGACGGCGGAATTGGTTTTTCGTCAATGCTTTTTGCTGTTCTTGTACATAATTCCAAAGATTCAAGAACGCCAAGAAGTCCGATTTTTTATCGGCAAAGCGGCGATGTTTTTCATCGGAAGCCTGTTGTTTTTCTGTTGGACGTTCACGCGGATCTTGAATGGATAACGCAGAGACGATGATCATCATTTCATAAACGCTGCCAAAATCGACCGCACTTAGAAGCATTTTAGCAAGGCGTGGATCGACTGGAAGTTGGGCAAGTTGGCGACCGATTCTTGTTAATCGACGTTTTTCACACGATTTGGTTTGAATGGTTTCAAACGCCCCCAACTCTTCCAACAACTTCACACCATCTTGAATATGCCGTTTATCCGGCGCATCAACAAACGGGAAAGCTTCAATATCATCCAAACCCAATGCCGTCATTTGCAAAATAACGGAGGCTAAATTGGTGCGTAGAATTTCAGGATCGGTAAACTCCGGACGAGAATTAAAATCATCTTCCGAATAAAGACGAATACAAATGCCTTCGCTCACCCGTCCGCAACGCCCTTTCCGCTGATTGGCGGAGGCCTGTGAAATCGGCTCAATAGGCAAGCGTTGTACTTTGGTGCGGTAACTATAACGAGAAATGCGTGCTGTACCTGGATCAATCACATATTTAATGCCTGGCACGGTTAATGAGGTTTCCGCCACGTTGGTGGCTAATACAATACGATTTAATCCGCTTGGATGGAAAATTTTATTCTGTTCTTGCGCAGACAAGCGAGCAAAGAGCGGTAGAATTTCCGTGTGTTTTAGATTTTGTTTTTGTAAAGCTTCGGCCGTATCGCGAATTTCTCGCTCGCCGTTCATAAAGATCAAAATATCGCCTCGACCTTCTGCTTGCAGTTCATCCACCGCATTGAGAATGCCTTGTAGCTGATCTTGATCGTCTTCTTCCACTACGGGACGATAACGCACTTCAACAGGATAGGTTCTGCCCGACACTTCGATAATCGGCGCGTTATTAAAATGTTTAGAAAAACGTTCCACATCAATGGTGGCGGAGGTGATAATGACTTTTAAGTCCGGACGACGTGGCAGAAGCTGTTTCAGATAACCGAGAATAAAATCGTTGTTCAAGCTACGTTCGTGTGCTTCATCAATAATCAGGCAGGAATATTGATTGAGGAAACGATCCGTTTGAATTTCAGCCAGCAAAATCCCGTCCGTCATCAACTTGATTTGGGTGTTATCGCTAATCAGATCGTTAAAACGAACCTTATAACCAACTAAACCGCCAAGCTCCGTTTCCAGTTCTTCCGCAATACGCGCAGCCACAGAACGCGCGGCAATACGGCGTGGTTGAGTATGACCAATCATGCCCAAATTGCCGAAACCTAATTCCAAACACATTTTCGGCAACTGCGTGGTTTTACCCGAACCGGTTTCCCCTGCTACCACAATGACCTGATGTTCAGAAAGCAGTTTTTGAATTTCTGCTTTGCGTTGGCTAACCGGCAAACTCTCTGGAAAAACAATCGGATGTTTAACCGCACTTTTACGATTTTCTACACGTAATTGAGCCTGTTCAATCTGCAGTTGGATTTCAGCGGCAACAGCTTGTTGAGCCTCTTGGCTTTTAATTTTTCCAATACCATGAATGCGGGCGGATAAACGACGTTTATCCACCAGCATGATGTCATTTAATTGAGAAAAAAGAGATTGTTGTAAAGGAGTTAATGTGTGTTTTACCGATCTGTTTTTCATAGCGATTTACTTTTGAAACTTCCGTAAGCTAAGCTAATCCATCCGATTAAAAATAAAGTCCCGCCAATAGGCGTAATCCACACGATTACATTGCTTGCTCCGAAAGCGAGGGCGTATAAACTTCCACTAAATAATAAGGTTCCAATTAACCAAGAAGACATGGATAATCGGGCGAATTTTTTGTCACGTAAAGCAGATAATGCAACGGCAAGTACTGTAATAGTATGGAACATTTGATATTTTAAACCCGTATCAATCCATGATAATGCTTTGGCTTCTAATACATGGCTTAAGCCATGAGCTGCAAATGCGCCTAGTGCGACGCAGAAGAATCCGCTTAAAGCGGCAAGAGTAAGGTATTTGTTTTTCATTTAAATTTTCCCTAAAAGTAAAGCTAATATACCTGCAGCAATAAGTGGACCAACGGGTATGCCACCAAAGAAAGATACGCCGATAACCGTACCAATCATAAGCCCTGTGACGAGAACGGGTTGATTTGTCATTAAGTCAACACCTTGGCCTGCAAGCCAGGCTACAAAAATACCAACGCCGATAGAGGAAAACATTTTCCAGTGAATAAAGGCAGAAAGTTCAGGCAATGGAATTTTCCCTGACACTAAAGGGCTGAGGACACCGAGGGTTAAAACCATAATTCCCAGTTTTAAACCATATTGATCGATCCAAGGAATATACTGTGATAAAAAAGTTTGCTGCATAATGAGCAAGACGGCAGCAGAAATTGTGATTGCGCTATTATGGCTGAGTAATCCGAGAATAATTAAAATCACCAATAATAAGGCGACGATATTAAATTGTAACGTCATAAGTAAAAGTGCGGTTAAAAGTGGTGAAGAATTATAGCAAGTTTAGATAATTGATGTGTTCTTTATTTCAATAAAACAGGCTAAAATACAAGCTACATTTCAGTTTTATTGAGCGTTTTTATGTCGAATACTATTGAGCATCTAGCTAACCATGAACTCATCAAAACCGTTATTTTACTCGCTTCCAGTGTAACCATTGTACCACTATTTAAACACCTTGGTCTTGGTAGTGTGTTAGGTTATTTGGTGGCTGGTTGTCTAATTGGGCCTTCTGTATTTGGCATAATTCAAGATCCTGCTGCAGTGGTGCATTTGGCTGAACTTGGTGTGGTAATGTTTTTATTTATTATTGGTCTTGAAATGCACCCTGAACGCCTTTGGGCAATGAGAAAAGCAATTTTTGTACGTGGTTTTTTGCAAGTGGGATGCTGTGGTGCATTACTTACTTTAGCTGGAATTTATTTGCTCGATTTACCAAAAGAAGTCGCGTTTATAGCAGGCATGGGATTTACACTTTCTTCAACTGCTATTGTGATGCAAACTTTGGAAGAACGTTGTATTACCAGCACATCTAAAGGTCAGCGAATTATTTCGACTTTAATTTTTGAAGATATTGCTATTGTACCATTATTGGCATCAGTGGCGTTTCTTGCGCCTCATTCTGAAGAAAGCACTCATACCGATTGGATGTCAATCGGCATAGCATTAGGCGCGGTAATCGGCTTGATTGTTGCGGGTAAATGGTTAATGAATCCGTTATTCCGATTAATTTCTAAAGCACATATTCGCGAGATGATGACAGCAGCCGCTTTATTAGTTGTACTTGGCGCGGCATTAGCCATGGAAATAGGTGGACTTTCAATGGCAATGGGGGCATTTGTAGCGGGCGTTATGCTGTCAGAGTCTTCGTTCCGCCATCAATTAGAAGCGGATATCGAGCCATTTCGTGGTTTATTGCTTGGCCTGTTTTTTATGGGCGTGGGTATGTCATTGGATTTGAGGTTAGTGTTTAATCACTGGTTATTACTACTCGGAATTGTATTCCTTTACATTATTGGCAAAGGGCTTTCCGTTTATGTCGTTGCCCGAATCACTCGCTTAGAACATAGAGAAGCAGTAGGAAGAATGTCACTCTTGGCGCACGGTGGTGAATTTGCTTTCGTACTTTTCTCTGCCGCAACAACAGCAGGCGTAATGAGCAACCATGAAAACGCTACTTTTACTGCAGCGGTAATTATTTCCATGTTGTTTTCTCCATTTATTACACAAATTACTCGTAAATTAGCGCAATGTGGAGAGAGAAAATCGGTGACTCAACCAGATACGAGCGATCTGTCGCCTATTGATGATTTAGAAGATAACGTGCTTGTAATTGGTTTTGGGCGTTTTAGCCAGATCGTATGTCAAACATTATTAATCCGTGGCATCAGCGTTTCAGTGATTGATCGTAATATAGAAAATATCCGTGCTGCGGCAAAATTTGGTTTTAAAGTCTATTATGGTGATGGTATTCGTTTGGATGTACTTTACGCCGCTGGAATTGAAAAAGCTAAATGTGTGGTGATTGGTATTAATGATACAGATCGCATTGAAACGATTGTGAGCCAACTTAAAGGGGCTTATCCAAACTTGCCGATTTTAACCCGCACTTATGATAGAAAAACGACCGTGAGCCTAATTAAGCAAGATGTGGATTTTATTGTGCGTGAAACTTTTGAATCCGCCATTGCGCTTAGCCAAGCAACATTGATGAAACTTGGCATTGATAAGATTGAGGCTGATGAAGTCATTAAAGAAGTGCGAGCATTGGATCAAGAACGTCTAAATGAGGAGGTTCTGCATGGTTTTTCTAATGAAATTGTGAAAAAGTATTGGACGCCAAAACCTTTTATTAAACCTTATGCTGATGCTCAGGCTTTAAATGATGAAACGGCAGAATTGTTAATCGATGAGGATGATTTACATCAAGACAGAGAAGAAACAATACAGAAATAATTTATTTTTAATTTTTCAATAAAAAACTCGCCATATATGGCGAGTTTTGACATAAAGATATGTTAGCACTTTCATGCAACTAAAGTTTTGCTGAAAGCATGGTTTCCAATTTTTCTTGATCAACAGCAAATTTACGAATACCATCTGCTAATTTTTCAACAGCCATAGCATCGCTGTTATGTTGCCAGTAGAACTCAGCTTCTGTTAATGGTTGTGGTTTCGCTTTTACTTCGCCTTTGTATTCTAGTTTGCGTACAAGTGCGGTTGAATTTTCTTGTAATTCTTTCAGTAATGCTGGAGCAATAGTTAAACGATCACAACCTGCAAGTTCAGTAATTTCACCTACATTACGGAAGCTTGCGCCCATCACAACGGTGTTGTAGCCATATTCTTTGTAGTAATTATAGATTTTGGTAACAGAAATAACACCTGGGTCTTCTGCTGGCGCATATTCTTTTTTATCGGAGTTTGCTTTGTACCAGTCTAAAATACGGCCTACGAATGGAGAAATTAAGTAAACGCCTGCTTCTGCACAAGCACGAGCTTGAGCTTCAGAGAATAATAAGGTTAAGTTACAGTTGATGCCTTCTTTTTCAAGGATTTCTGCAGCACGAATTCCTTGCCATGTTGATGCAATTTTGATCAGAATTCGATCATTTGAAATACCTGCAGCATTGTAAAGTGCAATTAATTTACGTGCTTTTTCAACTGTTGCTTGCGTGTCATAAGAAAGACGGGCATCCACTTCAGTAGAAATACGTCCTGGAACGATTTTTAAAATTTCTAAACCAATGTTTACCGCTAATTTATCTTCTGCATCAATGAGTTGTTGGGATTTGTCATTGCTTTGTGCTTTTGCATAAGAAACAGCTTCGTCAATAAGTGGTGAATATTGTGGTAGGGCAGATGCACTTAAAATTAAAGATGGGTTAGTTGTTGCATCTTGTGGTTGGTATTTTTTTATGGCCTCAATATCGCCAGTATCAGCAACCACAACGGTCATATTACGAAGTGAATCTAATTGAGTTGTCATCAGTCTCTCCTATTCAAATGAAATGGAATAAATAATCTCAGCTACGATAGCATAAATTTATGACGAAAAGGAAAAATTTTTCAATAGAAAAAATAGGTGCAGACATTGATCTGCACGGAAGATTTACATTTGAAGTTTATTTTTAAGTGTGGTTTCAATTTCATCTAACATAGCATAACGTTTACGATACATTGAGCGTTTTTTACTTGGAACATCGTCTAGGTTTGTATCTCTAATAAGAGGTAACATCCAATAATTTTTTCGTTCACCACCAGCTTCTGAAAATATGGCGTCATAATCAACCACAAAATGTTTACTTTGAACAAAGCGAGATTTGTTTTGGTATTTTTGAGGAATACCATAAAGTTTGTCATAGCCTAATATTTTTGTGAGCGATTTCATTATTTCAACCATTAGATAGGCTGGGCGTAATCCGTGGCAAGTTTTAGTGAGTTGTTTTACCATTTCTTTAGCGCCTTCAAAATTTGGGCCTTGCACAACAGAAATAAGCAATGCCTCCTCTAACTTCCCAAATGTGAGTAGATAAACTTCAGTATCAGTGGGTTTATAACGTAACTCTAATGTCCAAAAACCTTCCATTGGTTGGTGATTGCTTAGCATGAATAGCAATTCAAAATCAGGAATAATTTCACCAAAAGAAATTGGGGTTTCTAAAATAGAAGGAGATAGGTTTGATAATTTTTGTGGTACAAATAGAAAATTATCACAAATGGTTGATAAACGTTTTTGGGTATTGAAACGTTTATCTAAAAAACGATGAACTAAGGGATAGCTATAATTGGGACGTTGTGTTAGCAAGCTAATCAGAACTGGAGTTTGATTAACGAAGGCTTCAAATTTTTTTATTGTTTAACAATGTAAGAGTGAACGAAGACGATAACGTAAACGTTTTGCTGCATAAGATTTATTAGGTCTATCAGGATAAATCAATTCGGCTTTAGGCCACTGATATAAGGTTGGTACAGTCATGTGGATTCCTTAAAAGTGCGGTCAAAAATAAATGATGAATACCGATCCGCAAAATGCAATGAATTTTGACATAATTTTGGAAATATTGCTATTTGATATGAAGTTTAGGAAAATCAAAAGCGGCCAGTTTTTGCTGACCGCTTTTTATCATGAGGGAATTATAAAATCTCTTTCGCTTTCTCTACCACGTTTTCAACAGTGAAACCAAAGAGTTTGAATAATTGATCAGCAGGTGCTGATTCGCCGAAGCTATTCATGCCTACCACATGACCTTCAAAGCCAACGTATTTATACCAGAAGTCGGCAATACCCGCTTCAATCGCAACACGTTTAGTTACTGCTGCAGGTAATACGCTTTCACGGTACGCTGCATCTTGTTTATCAAAACGGTTAGTGCTTGGCATAGAAACGACACGTACTTTTTTACCTTCACCGGTTAATACATCCGCTGCTTTCACTGCTAATTCCACTTCAGAACCTGTCGCGATGAAAATTAATTCAGGTGTACCTTCGCAGTCTTTTAATACATAAGCGCCACGTTTAACGGCATCTAATTGTGCAGAAGTGCGGTCCATTTGTGCAAGATTTTGACGAGTGAAAATTAACGCACTTGGACCATCTTGACGTTCAACCGCTTGTTGCCATGCAATGGCTGATTCCACTTGGTCACATGGGCGCCATGTTTCAAGGTTTGGAATTAAGCGTAGTGATGCAGTTTGTTCCACAGGTTGGTGAGTTGGACCATCTTCACCTAAACCGATAGAGTCGTGAGTATAAACGAATAATGAGCGTTGTTTCATTAATGAAGCCATACGCACCGCATTGTGTGCATATTCGTAGAACATTAAGAAGGTTGCGCCGTAAGGAATGAAACCGCCGTGCAAGGCAATACCGTTCATAATGGCAGACATACCAAATTCACGAACACCGTAGTTGATGTAGTTACCACCTACGTTTTCATGCGCACGAATCGGTTTAGAACCACTCCATAACGTTAAGTTAGAGCTTGCTAAGTCTGCAGAACCACCTAAGAATTCAGGTAACACATGAGCATATGCTTCGATTGCATTTTGTGATGCTTTACGGCTTGCAATACTCGCTGGATTTGCTTGTAATTTTTCAATGAACGCTTTAGATTCTGCCGCCCAGTTTGCTGGTAATTCACCGTTTACACGACGTGTAAATTCTGCGGCAAGTTCTGGATATGCTTTTGCATAAGCAGCAAATTTTTCTTCCCAAGATTTTTCTGCTGCAGCTCCTTTCTCTTTTGCAGACCATTCAGCATAATATTCAGCCGGAATTTCAAATGGTGCGTAATCCCAGTTTAAGGCTTTGCGGGTCAATGCAATTTCTTCATCGCCTAATGGTGCACCGTGACAATCGTGTGACGCTGATTTATTTGGTGAACCGAAACCAATGATCGTTTTACAAATAATTAAAGTCGGTTTTTCTTTTTCTGATTGTGCAAGTACAACAGCCTGACGAATTTGTTCTGCATCATGGCCATCCACATTACGGATTACTTGCCAGCCATAAGCTTCAAAGCGTGCTGCGGTATCATCGCTGAACCAACCATCTACATGACCATCAATTGAAATGTTGTTGTCATCGTAGAATGCGATTAATTTACCTAGGCCTAATGTTCCCGCTAAAGAGCAGGCTTCATGAGAAATCCCTTCCATTAAACAGCCATCACCTAAAAACACATAAGTATGGTGGTCTACGATTTCATGGCCTTCACGGTTAAATTGGCCTGCTAAGGTTTTCTCAGCAATCGCCATACCCACTGCATTAGTGATACCTTGACCTAAAGGACCGGTTGTGGTTTCCACACCTGGTGCATAACCATATTCTGGGTGGCCAGGGGTTTTAGAATGTAATTGACGGAATTGTTTTAAATCTTCGATAGAAATATCATAGCCAGTTAAATGCAAAAGGCTATAAATCAACATAGAACCATGGCCGTTAGAAAGTACAAAACGATCTCGGTCAGCCCATTTAGGATTGGTTGGATTGTGTTTTAAAAAGTCGCGCCATAATACTTCGGCGATATCCGCCATCCCCATCGGTGCACCAGGGTGACCAGATTTAGCTTTTTGCACAGCATCCATTGATAAGAAACGAATTGCATTGGCTAATTGTCTACGAGTTGCCATTTTGTTCTCCTGTTATAATTCGCTTTGAAAAAATAATCTTGCGCATTCTACCTTATTTCTGAAGGAAATTTAGCAAAAATCCGCACTCAATTTAATAGTTTGTGACAATAATCAAATTCTATGGCGACGCTGGTGAAAACGCGTGCTACTCGATTTTGCTTTCAAATTTACCGCACTTTTTTTCTCTTTGGATTTGCGGTAAGTCCGTCGATAGTGACTTAAAAAATAATGAATAGAGCTTGCCATCACCGCGCCAAGTAAAAAGACAATAATGAGTTCACCATATAATTGATGAAAAATTTGATTGATTTTTGATTGGTTAGATTGCGTATATTGAGCATCAATGGTGACACGTAAAAATCCTTTAATGCCACTTTGGGCGTAAAGTGGCTCTACAATTTGTTGATTGTTTGCATCCGGTGAATTGCGCATTTCGCGACTTTGAGCCAGTAATTTTCCTTCGCCATCATATAAGCTCGCATCTAAAATAAAGTCTTCTTTGACTATTTGATCAAGATTGTCCGTTAATTGCTCTGTTTTAGCATTGTTTGTGAGTAAAACTGAAAATAAATTGGCTTGTTGACGAACCAAAATATGTGAGATATTCGCCACTTGGTTTACGCTCGCAAATTGTGAACTTAGCTTAAATTGTTTTACACCAAATAAGATAACGCCAAGTGCAGTTAGGCTTAGCACAATAATCGTTGCAAGCATGGTTGATTTGATTAGTTTTTCTTTAATTATTTGCACTTTTTCAACTCACATCGGTTAAAATCTTTTCAGTCGCCACAATTTACAGGATTTTTATGCAAATTCAACGTTTCGAAAGCATTACACAAAAATACCCACAATTTCCTACCGCACTTTTAGTTAACGAGGAGCCTATACAGAATGGGGAACCTTTTATCTTATACGGCACAAAGTTGGACATGACTAATCTGGAAAAATTTCAACAAAAGTGCGGTCAAAATTTTCAGATTTTTGATGTTTGGATGGTAGAGCAAAATATTGTCGTTTTATTGAAAGGCCAGTGGTTTGTTGATTTCGTTAACTTTGCTCATGATGTTGAAGTGGATATTGCTAAATTAGATTTTAGCCCTAAATTGTCTCAGGCTGGGTTATTGGTGATGGATATGGATTCTACCGCTATTCAAATTGAGTGTATTGATGAAATTGCGAAACTAGCGGGTGTTGGCGAACTTGTTTCTGCGATTACGGAAAGCGCAATGAGAGGCGAATTAGATTTCGAGCAAAGTTTGCGTCGTCGAGTTGGTACATTAAAAGGTGCGCCAGAAAGCATTTTGCAGCAAGTTAGAGAGAATTTACCGCTAATGCCTGGATTGGTTGAAACGATCGAGACTTTACAGAAATATGGTTGGAAAACCGCAATCGCTTCAGGCGGATTTACTTATTTTGCGGATTATTTGAAAGCCTTATTGCAGCTTGATTTTGCTGCATCAAATCAATTTGATATTGAAGATGGAAAACTCACTGGCTTAGTTAAAGGCGATGTGGTTGATGCCCAATACAAAGCTAAAACATTGCAACGTCTGTTAGAGAAATACGGTATTGATTCACAATATTCTATTGCTATCGGAGATGGGGCAAATGACTTGGCAATGATGAATGTAGCCGGGTTAGGCGTTGCATTCCATGCTAAACCTAAAGTGCAACAACAAGCGCAAATTGTGGTAAACTTCGCCGACTTAACCGCACTTTTATGCCTTTTAAGTGCTAATGATCGAATTTAATAAAATGGGAGAAGACTATGCCATCTTTTGATATTGTTTCTGAAATTACTTTACATGAAGTCCGTAATGCAGTGGAAAATGCAAACCGAGTGCTTAGCACGCGTTATGATTTTCGTGGTGTAGAAGCGGTAATTGAATTAAATGAAAAAAATGAAACGATTAAAATCACCACAGAATCTGATTTCCAACTTGAGCAATTAATTGAGATTTTAATTGGATCTTGTATTAAACGTGGTATTGAGCACAGTTCTTTAGATATTCCTGCAGAAAGCGAACACCACGGTAAACTTTACAGTAAAGAAATCAAACTTAAACAGGGTATTGAAACAGAGATGGCGAAGAAAATTACTAAATTAGTAAAAGATTCTAAAATCAAAGTTCAAACTCAAATTCAAGGTGAGCAAGTGCGAGTGACAGGTAAGTCACGCGATGACTTACAGGCAGTCATTCAACTTGTTAAAGGCGCTGAATTAGGTCAACCATTCCAATTTAATAATTTTAGAGACTAGGATATAGTTATTAAGGTTTAAACTCATAGAAGTATGCAAAATTACCGCATATTTTTCAATGTATTATCGATGAGAAATAGTTAATGACAGAACAGGAAAAACATATTCAAGACAATGACAAGCTTTACCGTTATCTTTTCCAAAATCGTGCGGTTCGTGGGGAATGGGTTCGCTTAAATAAAACATTCACTGATACATTAAATACCCATCACTATCCTAAAGCAGTACAGGATTTATTGGGTGAAATGATGGTGGCGACTAATTTGCTTACTGCCACACTAAAATTTGACGGCAATATCACCGTACAAATTCAAGGCGATGGTCCATTACGCTTAGCATTAGTAAATGGCAATGATCAACAACAAATCCGCGCCCTTGCTCGAGTGGATGGCAACATCACTGAAAATATGAGTCTGCATAATATGATTGGTAAAGGCGTATTGGTCATTACTATTGCACCAAAAGAAGGCGAACGCTATCAAGGTGTAATTAGCTTGGATAAACCGACGATCACAGAATGCTTAGAAGATTATTTTGTACGTTCAGAACAGCTTCAAACTCAATTAATTATTCGTACTGGTGAATATGAAGGAAAACCAGTGGCAGCAGGTATGCTATTACAGATTATGCCTGATGGTTCTGGTACACCAGAAGATTTTGAGCATTTAACTACGCTCGCAGCAACAATAAAAAACGAAGAATTATTTGGTCTCCCTGCAGAAGAGTTACTCTATCGTTTGTATCATGAAGAAACCGTCAATCTTTATCCAGCACAAGATGTACAATTTTTCTGTGGCTGCTCTGCTGAGCGTTCTGGTTCTGCATTACTGCTCATCTCTGATGAAGAAATTGACGAAATATTAGCCGAGCATAAAGGCAGTATTGATATGCAATGTGAGTGCTGTGGCACACACTACTTTTTTAATAAAGAAGCAATTGAAAAATTAAAATCAACAAAACTTTAAAAACAATCCCGACGCCATGTCGGGATTTTTGATCTACATCATCAATACACCTAAAAATAGGTAATGAAGAGCTATAATTTTTCAAAAATGAGATCTAGTTAACATTTTTTTGCATTGACATTCTTTAGAATAGGCGACAGTTAAATTTTAATCTTAAATATTAGAGGTGACTTATGACAGACTTAAACAAAGTAGTAAAAGAACTTGAAGCTCTAGGCATTTATGACGTAAAAGAAGTTGTCTACAATCCAAGTTACGAGCAATTGTTCGAAGAAGAAACCAATCCAGGTTTAGAAGGCTTTGAAAAAGGTACTTTAACTACGACTGGTGCAGTAGCTGTAGATACTGGTATCTTCACTGGCCGTTCACCAAAAGATAAATATATCGTGTTAGATGAAAAAACCAAAGATACTGTTTGGTGGACATCTGAAGCAGCAAAAAATGACAACAAACCAATGAATCAAGCTACATGGCAAAGTTTAAAAGACTTGGTGACTAACCAACTTTCTCGTAAACGCTTATTTGTGGTTGATGGCTTCTGTGGCGCTAGCGAACACGACCGTATTGCAGTACGTATTGTCACTGAAGTTGCATGGCAAGCACACTTTGTGAAGAATATGTTTATTCGCCCAACTGAAGAACAACTCAAAAATTTTGAACCAGATTTCGTTGTAATGAACGGTTCTAAAGTAACCAATCCAAACTGGAAAGAACAAGGTTTAAATTCAGAAAACTTCGTTGCCTTCAACTTAACTGAGCGCATTCAATTAATCGGTGGTACTTGGTACGGCGGTGAAATGAAAAAAGGTATGTTCTCAATGATGAACTACTTCCTACCACTTAAAGGTGTAGGTGCAATGCACTGCTCAGCTAACGTTGGTAAAGATGGCGATGTAGCTATCTTCTTCGGCTTATCTGGTACAGGTAAAACAACACTTTCAACCGATCCAAAACGTGAATTAATCGGTGACGATGAACACGGTTGGGATGATGTGGGTATCTTTAACTTTGAAGGTGGTTGCTATGCGAAAACCATTCACCTTTCAGAAGAAAATGAACCTGATATTTACCGCGCTATCCGTCGCGATGCATTATTAGAAAACGTGGTTGTTCGTGCAGATGGTTCTGTTGATTTCGATGATGGTTCAAAAACAGAAAATACCCGCGTGTCTTATCCAATTTATCACATCGATAACATTGTAAAACCAGTTTCTCGTGCTGGTCACGCAACTAAAGTTATTTTCTTAACTGCAGATGCATTTGGCGTATTACCACCAGTATCTAAATTGACACCAGAACAAACTAAATACTACTTCTTATCAGGTTTCACTGCAAAATTAGCAGGTACTGAACGTGGTATTACTGAACCAACTCCAACTTTCTCAGCATGTTTCGGTGCAGCGTTCTTAACCCTTCACCCAACTCAATATGCAGAAGTGTTAGTAAAACGTATGCAAGCAGCCGGTGCTGAAGCTTACTTAGTGAATACTGGTTGGAATGGTACAGGCAAACGTATCTCAATCAAAGATACTCGCGGAATTATTGATGCAATCTTAGATGGCTCAATTGAAAAAGCTGAAATGGGCGAATTGCCAATCTTCAACTTAGCAATTCCTAAAGCATTACCAGGTGTAGATTCTGCAATCCTAGATCCTCGTGATACTTACGCAGATAAGGCACAATGGCAATCAAAAGCTGAAGACTTAGCAGGCCGCTTTGTGAAAAACTTTGTTAAATATGCGACTAACGAAGAAGGCAAAGCTTTAATTGCAGCTGGCCCTAAAGCTTAATTAAAAATACTAAAAATATTAACCGCACTTTGGGTGACTGAAGTGCGGTCATTTTTTATCTGTTTTCAAGCTGATAAATGTATTCAAAAATTGACAAAAATCCAGTAAAATCACTGCGTTTTAACTTTCGTCAATTAAAAGGACAATGCAATGCTTAACCAAATTAAAAAAGATGCTCAAGATCGTATGGAAAAAAGCCTTGAAGCATTAAAAGGCCATATTTCGAAAATCCGTACAGGTCGTGCACAACCAAGTCTACTTGATGCAATTCAAGTGGAGTATTATGGTGCAGCGACGCCACTTCGCCAATTAGCAAACGTAGTGGCAGAAGATGCACGTACTTTAGCTGTAACTGTTTTTGATCGTTCTTTAATTTCTGCGGTAGAAAAAGCAATTTTAACCTCAGATTTAGGTTTAAACCCATCTTCAGCGGGTACCACAATCCGTGTTCCACTTCCGCCATTAACAGAAGAACGTCGTCGCGATTTAATCAAAATTGTAAAAGGCGAAGGTGAACAAGGTAAAGTTGCGGTTCGTAATGTGCGTCGTGATGCGAATGATAAAATCAAAGCATTATTAAAAGACAAAGAAATTAGCGAAAACGAACAACATAAAGCAGAAGAAGAAATCCAAAAAATCACAGATATTTACATTAAAAAAGTAGATGAAGTATTAGCGGATAAAGAAAAAGAATTAATGGATTTCTAATCATAAAAAATGCGAAAGGCAGACAGTTTTGTCTGCCTTTATTTTATTAGGTATGCGAATTTAGACGTACCAATGAAAATATAATCAACAAAAGTGCGGTAAAGATTCTATGCAAAAACAAAACATTGTCATTCTTGGTTCAACGGGATCGATCGGTAAGAGTACCCTTTCAGTTATCGAAAATAACCCTCAGAAATATCATGCATTTGCACTCGTAGGCGGAAAAAATGTAGAAGCAATGTTTGAACAATGCGTAAAATTCCGACCGCACTTTGCGGCTCTTGATGATGTAAATGCGGCTAAAATTTTACGTGAGAAATTAATTGCACATCATATTCCAACAGAAGTGTTGGCAGGACAACAAGCTATTTGTGAACTTGCTGCACATCCAGATGCCGATCAGATAATGGCATCGATTGTTGGTGCAGCAGGATTGTTACCGACTCTTTCAGCAGTTAAGACTGGTAAAAGGGTATTACTGGCAAATAAAGAATCTCTGGTAACCTGCGGACAGCTTTTTATTGATGCCGTAAAAAACTATGGTGCGAAGCTTTTACCAGTAGATAGTGAACATAATGCTATTTTTCAATCATTACCGCCAGAAGCACAAGAAAAAATCGGTTTTTGCCCACTTTCTGAATTAGGTGTAAGTAAAATTATACTCACCGGTTCTGGCGGGCCATTTCGTTACATACCACTCGAACAGTTTGCTAGTATCACACCAGAACAAGCAGTTGCGCACCCTAATTGGTCTATGGGTAAAAAAATCTCTGTCGATTCAGCTACAATGATGAATAAGGGCTTGGAATACATTGAGGCTCGCTGGCTTTTCAATGCAAGTGCGGAAGAAATGGAAGTCATTATTCATCCACAATCAATTATTCATTCTATGGTACGTTATATTGACGGCTCAGTCATTGCTCAAATGGGAAATCCAGATATGCGTACACCAATTGCAGAAACTATGGCATACCCTCACCGCACTTTTGCCGGAGTAGAACCTCTCGACTTCTTTAAAATTAAAGAGCTGACCTTTATTGAACCTGATTTTAATCGCTATCCAAATTTAAAACTCGCTATTGATGCCTTTGCTGCAGGTCAATATGCGACAACAGCAATGAATGCAGCTAATGAAATTGCCGTACAAGCATTTTTAGAGCGTCAAATTAGCTTTATGGATATTGCAAAAATTAATGAGCGTACTATTGAGAAGATTACACCGCAATCTATTCAATATATTGACGATGTATTGGAAATTGATCATTTAGCGAGAAAGATTGCTGCAGAACTAATATAAAAGTGTGATGTTGCGTTTATATTCTTATTATGGATAGAGTTTGTTTACTACTACTAATAAAAAAGTACGGCAAAACATAGCCGTACTTTTTTTATTTACTAGATAACGCTACCAAGTAAAACCGACCTTTAATGAAGCAAATTTCTGTGGTGCCACATCAGAGCCCTTAAGTATTCCAACATTTGTGCTAATATTCCACTGTTTCATCTGCGCATTAAAACTAAGTTCATGAGTAAAATAACGCCCGAATTGTTGTTTTAATGCAACATCATTGACACTTAATATACCATCAAGGGCAAGTTTTTGTTGAGTGGCATCATAGTAGTTGCTTGAGAAACTTGGGGTGAATTTTACACCATTTATATCAAAGGTTTTATCTAACATTATACCTGCTCGGTAAGTAGTTAAATGTAACGTTTTACTGTTGATATTGGCACCATCTAATTGGTAGTTTGTGCTAGATAGACGGTAGTAGCGCATACCAACTGAAGGTGTGACGTGAATTCCCGAGTCCAAAGAAGCCCCAATATTTCCGCCTGCACTCAAAATATTACGGTGGAACGTTTGGTTTTCTTCGTCAAATTTTACATTGTTACGGCTGCGTCCATAACCTAAGTCAAAACTTGCAAAGACACCATTATTCCACTCACCTTTAACAAAACCATTTATGCCTGTTAGTCGGCTTGTACCCGATACATTTTCATCAAACTCATTATTCGCACGAGAATGAGAAAGCAGCGCACCAATTTGTATGGTCGAATTTAATGCCTGTGCTACACCGATTTGAGTTAAAGTTAAATTTTGCTTATATGGTCGATTATAGTCGGAGCGATAAGTTCTCTGACTTGCTTCCGTATTCACCCAAACATTCGATTTATCTTGGCTTAATAAATGACGATCTAAATTTCGTCCAATTTGTAATACCGAATTAACGTTTGAAGAAAGCTCTGATAAAGCCGTATTGGAATAACGACTGATCAATTGAGCCTGTACAGGTATTGCCACATCTTCAGGTATCTCACCTAAGAAATGATTAATATCACCTAAAGTTGCATAAGTATCTTCAAGCGCATTAACGAGAGAACGTATAGCTTGATCTAAATTTTCTTGCGCAAAATGAACCGCACTTTCATCACCTGATGCTTTAGCATGTTCTAATGCTTGTTGAGCAAATTCTACTTGTTCAATATTTGCATCAAGTTCCGCTTCAAAAGCCACTAGATCACTATTATTTGCGACTTTAGCAACTTTTCGACATACATCAGATGAAAGCCCTTGGGCTGTGCAAAGTTTTTGCGCTTGTGCAATTTTATTTGCATAACCCACTTGTAAACGATTTAATTCTGCTTGCAAATTACCTTGTTGAGATGAAAGTGAATTAACTTCATTTTTTATCGAATTAACACCATTAAGTACCGAAGATACTTGTTGCGTATAATAATTTGCTTGAGAATTAAGGTTGCGATATTCATTACGTTGATTTTCTAATTTAGACTTATATTGCGTAAATTGCTCATATAATCGTCGACGTTTAATAAAACGGATACGAGGCGTACGATTGTATTCATTAAAAGCATTATCAATTTGATTATTGGTTTGGTTTATATCTGAAAGCAATCGTGCAACATGTGATTTATAAGTATTTTCTTTTGCTTTCACATCCTCGTATTGAGCATTTAATCGATTTAGCTCTTGTTGTTTTTGATTAAGTAATTGGTGCACTTTCTCAAATTCACGCTGACTATTTGCAATAAGTTGCTCGTTACCTTGAAAAGACTGTTCAGCCTCACGCAATGGGTTATATAGTCGATAGTCATTGTTGCGATTAGCTAGAATATAACGATATGCCCCTAAATCAATATAACCATTTTCAAGCGCAAAGCGAGCTTGCCCTATTCGCTGATTTGGATGATTTAATTTAACAAGGCTTAATGGATTTACTTCATTAGGTTCTTTACCCGTATTTTTTACAGAAAGGATATAAGAACCCGAGGCAAGCCCATTTACTGTAATATGATCGCCTCTACGTTCCGCCACATTCGTTAAGAAACGGAAGTGACCATTCCCTGTCAATTTGCCATTAATTGTTAACTCATTAAATTGAATCCAACCACGATAGTTTTTATTTACATCATCATAATTGGCATTTAATGTGATCTGGCTATTAGGTAAAAGCTCTAAATTTCCTACTGTACTATTTCCGTTGAGTGACCACTGGCTATTAGGTTGTAAGTAAATTTGTGTCGTAGGGGCTGCATTAATACGCCCAACTAAATGCGCTTTACCTAAATTAAGCTGGCTATTATTTTTTAAATCAATGTTACCGAATACAACTGTAACAGGCATACTATTAAAAGCTAAATGCCCTAAAGTCTTATTCTCAGAACAAGCTGTGTAACCTGTATAAGATGCACGAATGCATTCATTGGATTTACCTTGGGTAAAACCTAGCTGAATTTGGGCTTGATGTCGAGCGTTGAAATTTCCTTCTAGTAAGCTTACATTACGACTACTTTCTAGTTTTGCATTGCCTGAAACATTAAATTCACGCGCTTTGAATTGGCGATTAATCCAACTATTTTCATCTATAACTTCTTTTTTGTTTAAATGATCATAAGCGTGAGGAGTAGGAATGCCTGAAAGTACTAAGTGCCCTGCTGATACGTTTAAATTACCATTTAAATTCGTACCGCCGTTCAATACAAGCACACTATTGTAATAGTTAGGGTTGTAATTAAACGTTAACGCACCGTTATAACGTTGAGAATCATACTCGCCAAGGAAACCACTAAACGTATCTAAACGTTTTTTCGAATTTTCTTTTTCGACCGCGTTTCTTATAACTTTTTGTTTGTCGTTACCTAAAAATTCCCAATCATTGGCGGTTGTCATATCCAAAGGGAAATAAGCTCGAGGATTTTTCCCATCTTTTAGACGGAAATAATCTAATCGGTTATTTCTGTGGATGTTTTTATATTCATAAAGCGCAAATGAAGTGGTTGGTTCCTCTCCCCACTTTACCCATTCTATGTTTTGAGCTGTTACATCATTACGACCAATTACATTAATTTCAGCGGCGTAAGTGCGGTGATTATTGACAATTTTTGCACCGTCATCAGTATTTTGAATACGATGAAAAGTAAGCGAATTTCCATTAACATCTAATCGCCCACCTCGGAAACCAAAGTAAATATTGTCTGGATTGACCTGCTTATTATTGGCAAGAATAACCGTTCCTCGGCCACTTGTTATCCCAACTTGATTAAAAGCTTGCTGCTGTCCATTAAACGGCTTTTGATCAAGTACTACAGTTCCATCGCCTACACTAATATCACCTAGGTTTTTGCCTTGCCCATCAATATAAAGTGTGCCTGAACCTAATTTTGAAAGGCGGTCATTAATAGGATTTTTTACACGCCAATGAACTGTTTTATCACCGTTGACGACAATTCCCGCTCCTAGCCAAGTCGTATCATTATTTTCTGCGCGAACAATGGCATTTTGATTGAAGTATAAAGCCCCCGCACCTTGGTTAATACTATCTTTAAGGATTAGAGTTGAACCATCACCACCTTGGAAATGAATAGTCTTACCGTTATCTAAAGAAGGGCGTTGCGTATTTTGATCTAATGATTTTTTAGATGAACTTTCTAATGCTAAATGAATATTTTCAGTACCATTTTTTAATACACTATCGCCATTACCTAAATTCCACCATTGAATCTCTTTGGCACGAAATGGAATCTGAATCTCATCGTTCTGAAAAGCTTGTGCTATGACATCAGGTTGAATAATCGTATAAATGTTCTCTGTGCGATCATAATTTGCAAAAGTAGATAACACCGCTGCTAATACCCAGCGTTTCTCTTTAGCATCATAAGCAAATAGTGGTGAGCCACTATCACCAGGCAAACCATAAGTTGCTAATCCATCATAAATATCACCATTGAATAACACCCAATTATCCATTGATGAGCGCGGTGTAAGTGGTATACCACCTGTAAGATAGTTGTATGCTGAGGTTAAAGACGTTTTTTCCTTGCCATCTTTACTTCTTAAATATTGACGTCCAGAACCTACTCGTACAAAGTACGGATAACGATTTTTATCTAAAAAAGCGCCATTATGTGGCCCTGTTTTTTTAGCATTATCAAAAGCAATATTATTTAGAGGTATCGGTGCAACTTCGGTCACTAATTTATGTAACCGAGGGGCGTGAAAATCCAATCTGCTATGATTATTTCGCTCTGTAATAAGATAATTAAAATAATGACTATCTGAATTATTGCCACTATCACCAAATTGTACAGAACCATAACCTGAGTTATGTTTTACACTGGCGATATACTGAGGATTAAACAAGGTTGCAATACCACTTACCCTATTTGCCACATGTAAATCAGGCATAGGTAAATTAGGTAATACAGTTGCAATCTTCTGACCTTGTTTATTAAAAACGGGAATATTGCTAGAACCGACTGAAAATTGTCCTTTATTTTCAGCAAAATCGCGGAAGAATTGGTAGTCCACATCATTACGGACCATTGAGGCTTGCGCGTAAGAATTCGCAAAAGCAAGACTTAATGCCAAAAGTGTTGGACGAAACAAATTGATTTGATGCATTATGGTTGCCTTATAACTTATAAATAGAAAAATATAAATTCGAGTAAAGTGCGGTAAAAATTCCGTAAATCTTTAAAAATTAGATCCGTTAATTTTACCCTATTTTCGTAGGTAATGCACGGTAACCTGATTATTTCTTTTGTCCAAAAAATACTTTATCCTTCAACACCCTCAAAGGCTGCATATCACTATTTCCCATGATGACACGACTCGAATCAGAACGTAGGCAAGTGCCACCATAATGCCCTCCCACGGTAAAAGTACAGATTTGCAAATATTGATCTTCCACTTGCGGTAAGCACCAAAGCTGTTGATAAATACTATCTTGCTGACCAAACTGCCCATCGGTTGTATCCAGCGTAGAATTATTTTCACCAATCAATTTAACATTATCACCTCGACGACCTGCAATTGGTTTTTGTGCGTAGCCGTTTTGGATTAAATTTGGTGTGAGATGAAAACTTGCCTCTAATAAATAACGATGATTAGGGAATAAAGACCAAAGCACAGGCAAAATCGCCTTATTACTTGGAATTGCCGTCCAAAGTGGTTCATAAACCAACACTTCTGGGCGAAGTAGTACATCAATTAACCGTACTTTATCTTCAGGATAACCAGTGCGAATAGGTGGTGCGACTTCCATTCCTGTTGCATCTTCACGAAGTTGTTCCAGCATAGTTTCCCACGCCCATGTTTTCCAAACGGTTTGAACTTGGTTATTTTCATCATCAATCAGGCGACCACGATTATCCCAATGCAATCCTTCTGTGCCGTGAATAATTTTAGCTTGAAATCCCGCTTGTACCAATGCTTGTTGCATAAACATAGCGTGGTAATCTTCTTCATCATCGTGATCTTGCAAAATATGAACTAATTTTGAGGCTTGACTATGTTGCCAACAATCAGCTAACGCATTACGTAAACCATCGGATGGATTTTCCCCCAATACGCCACCAGCTTGTTTTGCCCAACGATTCATAATATCGCCTGCCTCAGCATGGCAAGAAGCTGAATCTGCATTATATTCATAGACTTTCAAACCTCGTTTACTCATACAAAAATCTAAACGACCTGTAATCGTCTGATAACGGCGATTTTGCCAAGAAAGCCTTAAGCGTGGCCAAAGGAGTTTCGGAATATTGAAATACTGCAACAGATTATCATCTTTAAGTACCTTGTCTGTCGCATGCAAATACATTAAATGCAGTTCATTAGTGGCGTGAATTAATTCCTGTTGAGCACTTTCAGACATAGCAAAATAGCGATATTGATCAGAATGGCTCACTTTATGTCCGCTCATTGCCTTAATATATGCTGCATCAAATGGCTCATTTTCATTTAACCATTTCCCATTAAATTGACCGTGATTGTCAACATGATGAGCTTGTAACCGAAGTGCGGTGGATTTTGGGAAAGGTTGGGGTTCTGAAAATTCAGTATCGTTTGTTTGAATCATCCAGCCAAGAATTTTAGTATCATCAAAAGTATCTTGTAGAAAATAACCTTGTTCTGAAACAATCATCGGCAATTCACGCGTCCATTGCTGACCACTTGGCAAGCGGGAATGAATTACATTTTGCTCGGCGATTCTAACGCTATCAGGCAACACCTCGGTGATAATTGCCACATGCCCCGTGTGTTTAAATTCTCCCCCTTCTTGCCAAATTAATAAGGAACCTGCTTGAGGTTTACGTTTACAACCATTAGAAAATGCCTGCAAGGGCAACAAGGCATCGTTCACCACTTGGCGTAAAAAACGTAAAGAAAAGATCTCGTACGCCATACCAACATCGGCAAACACAACGCCATGATTGAGATATAAATAACGACGTGCAAATTCCACACACTGCCATTTATAGCCCATATATTCTCGCCCTAGATAACTCCGAAATGCAGCATCATTCGGGAACTCTTTATCATCTGCAGTATTGTAATCTGAGGAATAAATTGCCACGCCACCAGGTGCATATCCAAGCAAGCTACCAAAAGGATCGTGGGTAATGATATTGGCTGAACGTTCTGTCATAGTATCTTCCGAGTAAAAAATGAACGTAGTTAGTATAGATCTTTTATTTTCATTACGGAAATCAATAAAAATTTTACCGCACTTTTTTCGTGGCAAATTTTTGATTTATCTCATCTTTTCATCAAAACATTCTTTACCATTTAACTTCTTAGATTAAAATGAACGTGCTTTTCGAGTATTCGAGAGTACACAATTTAGTTTAACTTTAGATATCACAAGGGTTTCATTATGAAAGGATCAAAATGGCCTGTGGTTGCAGGTGCTGCACTTGGTATCATCGCTCCACTACTTACTTATAGCGGAAATCCTGGTAATATGGGATTCTGCGCAGCCTGTTTCTTACGCGATACAGCTGGCTCCATTGGCTTACATCAAGCCGCTCCACTTCAATATATTCGCCCAGAACTCATCGGATTAATTTTCGGTGCATTAGTGAGTGCGTTATTTGCAAAAGAATTCCGTGCTCGTGGTGGTTCATCGCCATTCATTCGCTTAATTTTAGGGGCATTTGCCATGATTGGTGCACTAACATTCTTAGGCTGCCCATGGCGGGCATATTTGCGTTTAGGCGGTGGCGATTTATCTGCAATTGCCGGTATTGTCGGTTTATTTGTCGGTGTACTAGGTGGAATTTTCTTTAGTAATCGAGGATTTTCTCTCGGCAAATCAAAAGAACAAGCTCCCATCAGTGGATGGATTTCTGTCATTATTGCGGGTTTATTACTTATTGGTGTTATCACACAATTTAGTTTTGGCGAAGGCTTACCCCTTTATTTCTCACAAAAAGGCCCTGGCACACAACATGCATTTTGGGCATTATCTTTAGCAGGCGGGCTAATCATAGGCGTATTAATGCAAAAATCACGTTTCTGCTCAATTGGCGCATTCCGTAATTTTATTCTATTCCGTGATTCTTCGTTATTGAACGGTGTCATCGCTTTAGTGGTATTTGCTACTATTACCAATGCTTTACTTGGTCAATTCCATTTAGGGTTTGAACAACAACCTGGTGCACATAATCAATATCTTTGGAACTTCCTCGGCATGGCTCTTTGCGGATTATGCTTCTCCCTTGGCGGTGGTTGTCCTGGCAAACATTTAGTTCATCTTGGTGAAGGCGATAATGACTCCGCTATTTTTGTACTTGGTATGCTTTTAGGTGCAGCCGCTGCACATCGCTTAAGCCTTGCTGCTTCAGGCTCTGGCATTGGTGAATTCACGCCTTATGCTTTAGTTCTTGGATTTATATTCTGCGCCTATATTGGCTTTACAAAAAAATCGGCTTAACTCACTTTCTATCTGCACTCATCACGAGTGCAGATTTTCTTTTCCTTGCATTATCCCCCTTACAGTGTCAAACTCTCCGCACTTTTTAAAACTGTAAAAAATAATGACAAAAAAACGTAAAAACTTAATCAACCAAGATCCGCATTACAAACGAGAATTGGAAAAATACGGCAATCCAATCCCGAGCCGTGAATTCATTTTAAGCGTTATTCGAGACAATAATGCACCGATGAATCGGGATGAAATTTTGACCGCACTTTCCATTCGAAATGAAGATCAAATAGAAGCGATGCGTCGCCGGTTACGAGCGATGGAAAATGACGGACAATTAGTGTTCACCAAACGTAAACGCTATGCCTTACCAGAAAAATTAGATTTATTTAAAGGCACGGTAATTGGTCATCGCGAAGGTTTCGGTTTTTTACAGGTCGATGGCAAAAAAGATGATTTATTCATTCCGAACCATCAAATGCAAAAAGTCATGCATGGAGATTTTGTCTTAGCGCAACCTGCAGGTTTAGATCGTCGTGGTCGACGTGAAGTGCGAATTGTGCGCGTATTAGAAAGTCGTAAAAAACAAATTGTGGGCCGTTTTTTCTTAGAAAACGGTTTTAGCTATGTAGTGCCTGATGACAACAGAATTGGCCGAGATATTCTCGTGCCAAATGAACATCGTAATGGCGCTCGCATGGGACAAGTTGTCGTTGTCGAATTGCAAGAACGCTCTGCCAGTTTTAACCAGCCAATTGGCGTGATCACTGAAATTCTAGGCGATAATATGGCGAAAGGAATGGAAGTGGAAATCGCCTTGCGTAACCACGATATTCCCCATAAGTTTCCAAGTACGGTGGAAAAATATGTAAAAAAATTCACTGAAGAAGTCCCTGAAGAAGCAAAAAAAGGTCGTGTGGATTTACGCAATTTATCGCTTGTGACCATTGATGGTGAAGATGCTCGCGATTTTGACGATGCTGTTTATTGTGAAAAACATGGCAAAGGCTGGAAACTTTGGGTAGCGATTGCAGATGTCAGTTATTACGTACGTTTACGTTCCGCTTTGGATGTAGAAGCGCATAATCGTGGTAACTCGGTCTATTTTCCGAACCGAGTTGTACCAATGCTACCTGAAATTTTATCAAACGGCTTATGCTCTCTTAACCCACAAGTGGATCGTTTGTGTATGGTGTGTGAGATGCAAATTTCTGCCAAAGGTAAGCTCACAGATTATCGCTTTTATGAAGCGGTGATGAATTCTCACGCCCGCCTCACTTATACCAAAGTAGCAAAAATGCTTGAAGGCAATGAAGAATTACGCGCTCGTTATTCTACGCTTGTGCCTCATTTGGAAGCTCTTTATAAACTCTATCAAGCTTTGCTTGGTGCGCGTCATCAACGTGGTGCGATCGATTTTGAAACCATTGAAACTAAGTTTATTTTCAATGCAATGGGGAGAATTGAGCGCATTGAACCCGTTGTTCGAAATGATGCCCACAAAATCATTGAGGAATGTATGATTCTTGCGAATATCGCAGCAGCCAATTTTATGGAAAAACATAAAGAGCCTGCGTTATATCGTATTCATGCCACCCCGAGCGAAGAAAAATTAACATCTTTCCGCACTTTCTTAAGTGAGTTTGGTTTAACTTTAGAAGGCGGATTAAAACCAACCACAAAAGACTATGCTGCGCTCTTAGAAAAAGTTAAAGAACGACCTGATCATGAACTTATTCAAACAATGTTGCTACGTTCATTAAGCCAAGCTGTCTATCATGCTGATAATATTGGGCACTTTGGTTTGGCTTTGGAAGAGTATGCACACTTTACTTCGCCAATTCGCCGTTATCCAGACTTAACACTTCATCGAGGCATCAAGTATTTACTCGCTAAAGAACAAGGAGCAAAACGTAAAACAACTGATACTGGCGGTTATCATTACTCTTTTGATGAAATGGATTTACTTGGCAATCACTGTTCAATGACGGAACGCCGTGCTGACGACGCAACTCGTGAAGTGGCAGATTGGTTGAAATGCGAATATATGCAAGATCATGTTGGCGGTGAATTTAGCGGTGTTATTTCATCTGTGACTGGATTTGGTTTATTTGTACGCTTAGATGACTTATTCATCGATGGTTTAGTCCATATTTCCACCTTAGAAAACGATTATTACCAATTCGATGCAACAAAACAGCGTTTAATTGGAGAAAATAGCGGAATACAATATCGCTTAGGCGATAAAGTTCGCATCAAAGTTGAAGCAGTACATTTAGAAAATAAAATGGTCGATTTCTCGCTGATGGGGAGTGAACGTAAACCTCGTCGAGCTGGAAAAACCGCGAAAGAAAAAGCCAAGAAAGTCTTTAAAGAGCTACCGTCTAAAGCATCCAAAAAACGGAAAAGTGCGGTAAAAAAGAAAGAAGTTTCGAAGAAAACATCTAGAAAACGAAAATAATTCACTTCCTATTTTAAGAATGAATTAAAAATTCAAATAAGAAAAAGAGAAATTTATGTCAGAACAAATCTATGGCATTCATGCTGTTAATAGTATTTTAACCCATTCACCAGAACGTTTAATTGAAGTCTTCGTGCTTAAAGGCCGTGAAGATAAACGTCTACAGCCACTCTTAAATGAGCTTTATTCCCTAGGAATTGGTGTGCAATTCGTTAATCGACAAACACTTGATAAAAAAGCCGATGGTGAGGTTCATCAGGGTGTCATTGCTCGAGTACAAGCGGCAAAAGAACTTAATGAAAATGATCTTGATGAAATTCTTGCGAATAAACAAAATCCGCTTTTATTAGTTTTGGATGGTGTGACGGATCCACACAACTTAGGAGCATGTTTGCGAACAGCTGATGCAGCGGGCGCAGCAGCCGTGATCGTACCGAAAGATAAATCGGCACAATTAACATCTATCGCGCGTAAAGTTGCTTGTGGTGCTGCAGAAACCGTACCGTTAATTCGTGTAACCAATCTTTCTCGCACACTACGCGATTTACAGCAAAATCATAATATTTGGGTGGTTGGCACTGCTGGCGAAGCCACTGAAACCATTTATCAAAGCAAACTGACAGGGCCACTAGCACTTGTTATGGGAGCTGAAGGCGAAGGAATGCGTCGTTTAACGCGTGAACATTGCGATCAACTGATTAGCATTCCAATGGCTGGTTCAGTTTCATCATTAAATGTATCTGTCGCAACAGGGGTATGTTTATTTGAAATTGTGCGTCAGCGTTTAGCATACATTTAAGTTAGAAGCGTTGTAAATTTCACCGCTATTTTATTTTCCTTTTTCGTTAAAGAAAATAAATTCCCTCAAAAGGTTGAAAAATAGGGGGATTTATTGCGATAATTTAAACCATTTCGGGAAAATCTTTTTAACTGCTGAAGTTTATTTTGGCTTGTTTATTTTTTGTTAGAAAGATTAGATTTTTATTTCACCTTTAAATTAGATAAGAACAATGGCGGAAAAACGTAATATTTTTTTAGTCGGGCCAATGGGGGCAGGAAAAAGCACGATTGGTCGTCAGTTAGCGCAACAGTTAAATATGGATTTTGTTGATTCGGATGCTGTAATTGAAGAACGTGCTGGCGCAGATATTAGCTGGATTTTTGATCTGGAAGGCGAAGAGGGCTTCCGCAAACGTGAAGAACGTATTCTTAACGAACTCACTCAAATGCAGGGGATTGTCCTGTCTACTGGTGGAGGAGCAGTGCTTTCTAAAGATAGCCGTAATTATTTATCTGCACGTGGTATTGTAATTTATTTAGAAACTACTGTAGAAAAACAATTTCAACGTACTCAGCGTGACAAAAAACGTCCGCTGTTGCAAGGCGCAGAAGATCCTCGTCAAGTATTGGAAGAGTTGGCAAAAATTCGTAATCCACTTTATGAGGAAGTAGCTGACATCACCCTACCTACAGATGAGCAAAATGCCAAAGTAATGGTAAACCAGATTGTTGAACTCATCGATAATATGAATGGATTAAATGGCGCACTTTAAGTGTGTCTAAGGATAAATTTATGCTGTGCGTAAACGTGGAATTACAGGAGCGTCGTTACCCAATTTTAATTGGTAATGGACTATTGCAAGATGAACGCAGTTATCCGGTTAAGCGAGGAGAGCGCGTGATGATTGTGACGAATCCCACGGTTGCACAGTTTTACTTAGATACGGTAACATTTGCGCTAAAAAAACGCGGATGCGAAGTCGATCATGTTCTTTTGCCCGATGGTGAGAAGTATAAAACGCTTGAATCCTTAAATTTAATTTTTACTGCGCTTTTACAAGGTAATCATGGGCGTGATACAACAATTATAGCACTAGGTGGTGGTGTGATTGGTGATGTGGCAGGATTTGCCGCAGCCAGTTATCAACGAGGAGTACGATTAATTCAAATTCCAACCACTTTACTTTCCCAAGTGGATTCTTCTGTTGGAGGAAAAACAGCAGTGAATCATGAACTTGGGAAAAATATGATCGGTGCATTTTATCAGCCCTCTATGGTTATTATTGATACGCATACTCTTGGCACGTTACCAAAACGTGAAGTAAATGCAGGGTTGGCTGAAGTAATAAAATATGGCGCAATTTTAGATTACGAATTTTTTGAATGGCTTGAAGCTCATATTGATGAGCTTGTTGCATTAAATAACGAATCCCTACAACATTGTATTGCTCGTTGCTGTCAAATTAAAGCGGATGTAGTTGCTCGTGATGAAACAGAAAAAGGTGATCGAGCTTTACTTAATCTTGGTCATACCTTTGGACATGCGATTGAAACTCATCTCGGCTATGGTAACTGGCTCCATGGTGAAGCGGTATCTACCGGAATGATGATGGCAGCCGCGCTTTCCGAGCAGTTGGGTGATATTTCTGTAGCAGATGTTTCACGCTTAGAAAAATTACTCGCACGCGCTAATTTGCCCACCTTATCACCGGATTCGATGCAGCCGGAGGACTATTTACCGCATATGATGCGAGATAAAAAAGTTCTAGCAGGTAAGTTGCGTCTGGTGTTACTTAAATCACTAGGTCAAGCTTATATAGTAACTGATACTGATAAGGATCTTGTGTTAAACGCTATTAAGCGTTGTACCCAAATGGACTAAGATGTTACGTCCAAAAAAACATTCCCTAAAACCGAAACTTAAACACCGTCCATTTTTGAAATGGGCTGGTGGGAAGTTTCGTTTAACAGATGAAATTAATAATATCTTTCCTAAGAGAAAACAATGTCTTATTGAACCGTTCGTCGGAGCAGGGGCCGTTTTTTTAAACTCGAATTTTGAGCGCTATATTTTGGCTGATATTAATCCTGATTTAATTAATCTTTTTAATATAGTGAAAGAAAATGTAGATGTTTACATTGAGGCTTGTAAAACCATTTTTTTTGCCCCTAATGCGAATGATCCTGATTACTACTATGACAAACGTCGCCAATTTAATGCTTCAACTGATCCTTTTGAACGATCTGTACTTTTTCTCTACTTAAATCGCTTTGGGTTTAATGGACTATGCCGTTATAACAGCAGAAATGAATTTAATGTGCCTTTTGGCGCATATAAAACGCATTATTTCCCAGAGGACGAGTTACGTTATTTTGCACATAAGGCACAAAGTGCAATATTTTTATGTAGCGATTTTCAGCAAACATTTGCATTAGCTGATAAAGATTCGGTGATTTACTGCGATCCACCTTATGCTCCCTTACTGCAGGATTCAAATTTTACGAGCTATGCGGGTAATGAGTTTAGTTGTGAGCATCAACTCATTTTAGCTGAACTCGCAAAATTTACACAAAAAGAAAAACAAATTTCGGTTTTAATATCTAACCACGATACCAAATTTACCCGAGAAATTTATAAGGGGGCTAAATTTAAACGTGTGAAAGTACAACGCTCGATTAGCCAGAGCTCAGAAAAACGAGTAAAAGTAAGAGAGTTGATTGCGATTTTTAAGGTATAATTTTTGATAGCTCAGGGTTTATAACGATATCCAATTTTATGATTTGTGGAAAATCCTCTTGAATTAATTTTATAAGTTCAGTTTGACGAAATAAGATTCCTTGACGCACTATTGCATTCGATACTTCTAAAAAAAGACTATTACCGTTAACGGAACCAATACGAAATTTGCCGTGAAATTCCTGTGGAAAAATGCGGTTAAATTTTTGATTCAGTTCATTGATAGCAAGACCTTTTTTCATTATTTTGGCAAAGGGCGATTGCTCAAGCACATCCATAATATTGACTGCTTTTTGATAACGCTCAGCCTTGTTTTCCATAAAGTCTGCCCCCAGTAAATGACATTAGTTTAGATTTCCGCTACAATACACGCAATTTTCATAATAAACAACGAGATGATGATTTCAGGCACTGTCAAACCGAATTTTTGGTCGCGATTACTTTTAAGTATCATCGCGATTTTTGCTTTGCCTAACGCACAAAGTTTTGAAAATCAAAATAATGCAGAAAATTATTCTTCAAGTGTTTCCATTCAACAAGCGTTAGAGACGGTAAAAGTTGCACGTGAAGTGCAACGACAAGCCATTCCTCAACCTTCAATTTCCCACCAAACTGAAAAACAACTTAAAATTCAACCGCACTTTTTGGTTGAAGTGTTGAATCCTAGTGCGCCAATTCGAGCAGGCCCTTTGCTTATTTAATTTTCTGTTTTCTGTAAAGAATATTGCTATTGAAATAGCGATATTTTTAAAAAATTATTGTGCATGAAATAAAGTATTTCATACGCATTTAACTATTTAACTTATATATTTAAAAAGAGAAATTATGAGCATTTTAACGAAAATTTTTGGCAGCCGTAACGACCGTATTTTACGTAAATTAAGAAAACAAGTTGCAAAAATCAATAAATTAGAACCTGAGTTTGAAGCCCTCACAGATGAACAACTTCGTGCAAAAACAGATGAATTCCGTCAACGTTTAAGTGCGGGCGAAACTTTGCAACAAATTTTACCAGAAGCATTCGCAACGGTACGTGAAGCAAGTAAGCGCGTGCTTGGTATGAGACATTTTGATGTTCAGCTTATTGGCGGAATGGTATTGACTAACCGCTGTATCGCAGAAATGCGTACTGGTGAAGGTAAAACATTAACGGCGACTTTGCCTTGTTATTTAATCGCACTTGAAGGTAAAGGCGTTCATGTTGTGACGGTGAATGATTATCTTGCTCGCCGAGACGCAGAAACCAACCGTCCGTTATTTGAATTTTTGGGCATGAGTGTAGGCGTAAATATTCCTGGTTTACCGCCGGAAGAAAAACGTGCCGCTTATGCAGCAGATATTACTTATGCAACCAATAGTGAACTTGGTTTTGACTACTTACGTGACAACTTAGCTCACTCAAAAGAAGAGCGTTTCCAACGTACTTTAGGGTATGCGCTGGTGGATGAAGTAGATTCCATCTTAATTGATGAAGCCCGTACGCCATTGATTATTTCTGGTCAAGCGGAAGACAGTTCTGCGCTTTATATTGCAGTCAATAAACTGATTCCAAACTTAATTAAACAGGAAAAAGAAGATACAGAAGAATATCAAGGCGAAGGGGACTTTACTTTAGATCTTAAATCTAAACAGGCACATTTAACGGAACGTGGCCAAGAAAAAGTGGAAGATTGGTTGATTGCGCAAGGTTTAATGCCTGAAGGTGATTCTTTGTATTCTCCAGGTCGAATTGTATTGCTTCATCATGTTATGGCTGCCTTGCGTGCACACACATTGTTTGAAAAAGATGTCGATTACATTGTGAAAGATGGTGAAATCGTGATTGTTGATGAACATACTGGTCGAACAATGGCAGGGCGTCGCTGGTCAGATGGTTTACACCAAGCTATTGAGGCAAAAGAAGGGGTTGAAATTAAGAGCGAAAACCAAACTGTTGCGTCAATTTCTTACCAAAACTACTTCCGTTTATATGAGCGTCTTGCGGGTATGACGGGGACTGCGGATACCGAAGCGTTTGAGTTCCAACAAATTTACGGATTGGAAACCGTTGTGATTCCAACAAACCGCCCAATGATTCGTGATGATCGCACAGATGTGATGTTTGAAAATGAACAATATAAATTTAATGCGATTATTGAAGATATCAAAGATTGTGTAGAACGCCAGCAACCAGTATTAGTGGGGACGATTTCAGTAGAAAAATCGGAAGAGTTATCTAAGGCTTTAGATAAAGCGGGTATCAAACACAATGTGTTGAATGCGAAATTCCACCAACAAGAAGCGGAAATCGTGGCAGAAGCGGGTTATCCTGGTGCGGTGACTATCGCAACGAATATGGCGGGGCGCGGTACGGATATTATCCTTGGTGGTAACTGGAAAGCGCAGGCTGCCAAATTAGAAAATCCAACTCAAGAACAAATTGAAGCGCTTAAAGCTGAGTGGGAAAAGAACCACGAGATTGTAATGAAAGCAGGTGGTTTGCATATTATCGGTACGGAGCGTCATGAATCTCGCCGTATCGATAACCAGTTGCGTGGTCGTTCTGGTCGTCAAGGTGACCCAGGATCTTCTCGTTTCTACCTTTCTTTGGAGGACGGCTTAATGCGCATTTATTTGAATGAAGGTAAACTCAATTTAATGCGTAAAGCGTTCACCGTGCCTGGTGAGGCTATGGAATCGAAAATGTTGGCGAAAGTGATTGCATCTGCTCAAGCAAAAGTTGAGGCTTTCCATTTCGATGGCCGTAAAAACCTACTTGAATATGATGATGTTGCAAATGACCAACGTCATGCAATTTATGAGCAACGCAATTATTTGCTTGATAATGATGATATTTCTGAAACTATCAACGCCATCCGCCACGATGTATTTAATAACGTGATTGATCAATATATTCCACCGCAATCTTTGGAAGAACAATGGGATATTAAAGGGCTTGAAGAACGCTTAGCTCAAGAGTTTGGTATGGAATTACCAATTTCTCATTGGCTGGAAGAAGATAATAATCTGCACGAAGAAAACTTGCGTGAACGCATCGTAGAAGTCGCCGAAAAAGAATATAAAGAAAAAGAAGCGCTGGCTGGTGAAGAAACCATGCGTAACTTTGAAAAAGGTGTCATGTTACAAACCTTAGATGAGCTTTGGAAAGAGCACTTAGCGGCGATGGATTATTTACGCCAAGGTATTCATTTACGTGGCTATGCGCAAAAAGATCCAAAACAAGAGTATAAAAAAGAATCTTTCCGTATGTTTACGGAAATGCTGGATTCTTTAAAACACCATGTTATCACGACTTTAACGCGTGTACGTGTGCGTACTCAAGAAGAAATGGAAGAAGCTGAACGAGCTCGTCAGGAGATGGCTGCTCGTATCAATCAAAATAATTTACCTGTGGATGAAAATGGTCAGGCAATCCAAAATTCAGATTCTGAAGATTATTCAGATCGTCGCATTGGACGCAATGAGCCTTGTCCTTGTGGTTCGGGTAAAAAATATAAGCATTGTCATGGTAGTCGTGCTGCTCGCCATTAATGATTAGCCAAAGTGCGGTGATTTTTCACCGCACTTTTTTCATAGATGCTATTGGATAGAAGAAATGGATAAAAAAATTATACAAGTTTCTGCAGGTATTATTCGTAATGAGTTTGGTCAGATCTATTTAACGCAGCGTTTAGAAGGACAGGATTTTGCGCAATCTTTAGAATTTCCAGGTGGAAAAGTGGATGCGCGGGAAACCCCAGAACAGGCTTTAAAACGTGAACTGGAAGAGGAAATTGGCATTGTGGTATTAAATGCTCAACTTTACGAGCGCTTCCAATTTGAATATCCAACAAAGATTATTTCTTTTTTCTTTTATGTCGTAGATGAATGGATTGGTGAGCCTTTTGGGCGAGAAGGGCAAGAAGGTTTTTGGGTTGAGCAACGTGCATTAGATGCAGGACAGTTTCCTCCCGCTAATGCAAAATTAATTCAGCGATTACTGAATGAAACAAATAATTCTCTTTAAAATAAACCCCAGTTTTTAGCTGGGGTTTATTTTTAATCTATTGATTGCAAAGAATGTGAATTCACGGCTGAAAAATAGTGCTCTACAAACAAATTTTTACAGATAAATCAGCAAGTTTAATCCACACTTCATCTCTAAATTCTTGCTTAGCAAGACGTTCTATATTGGCGAGCTCTTGAATAATTTCGTAGAGCTTTTGGTAGGTTAAACGTTGAATCGCACTTAAAAAGAGCGGTCGGCGATTTTGCCAGATTTTTAGACGGTCAAATTCAAGCTTAATTTGTTGAGTTGGAAGTTTTTCCGTTGTCATAATACGTTGCTGTGGTTTTGTGAGTTCAAGCAACGTAAATAATTCTCGCTGTAGTGTGCGTAATAAAATAACAGGTTGTACATCTTCAGCTTGTAACCCTTTTAAAATACGTTTAGCGCGATTTGCTTTTCCCATTAACAAAGCATCAATCCATTGAAATGGTGTAAAAATTGAGGATTGTTCTACTACGCTAATAACACGATTGTAGTTAAGTTTATGATCAGAATAGAGCAAATCTAAAAGCTGAAGAGCTTGTTTGAGCGCAAGCAGGTTATTCTCATAACTGTAACAAAGTTGTTGAATTGCTTCATCATCAGCTTCTAATTCCATCGCTTTGATACGATTTTTTACCCAACGAGGGAGATTTTCTGCTGTAGGTGTTTGACAATTTACAAGAATCGCATTGGTTTCATATTGGTTTAGTTCAACAAACCATGCTTGGTTTTCATTTGCTTTTGCTAGCTTTGCAATTTGTAAAATCAGCAAGATATCGTCATGTAGAACCGAAATAAATTCTTGCAGATTTTTCTGTAAAAGTGCGGTGAAATTTTCAGGTAAATTTAATACCATGACTTGTTTATTAAAAAACAATCCCATGGACTGACAGGATTCTATGAGTTGTGCCCAGTCAGTTTGACTATCAATCTGAATGTTATTTTTCTCATCGAATCCTTGTTGGTTGGCTGTTTTATAAATGGCATCTTCACTTTCACTCAGTAACAATGGATCTTGTCCTACCAAAAAGTAAACTTTGGCTAAACGTTGGGAAAGATGTTGATTGAGTTGCTCAGGGACGATGCGATTCATTATTTGTTTTTCACTTGTTTTTCTAATGCAACCATTTTAGTAATGAGCTGACGAGCAGCTTGTTCCCGCATATCATTCCAAATTACTTCTCGTTCGCTAGATTTAGCTAATGCTGCGCGAGAGTTATCAAAGAAAGTGCGGTTGACTTTTGCCGTGATTGGATGGCTTTCACCATTCGCTAAACGAATGCTAGCTTCCACTTCTAACATCAATACTTTTTCAGCTTCGCGTCCGCGTTTAAAGACGGAGGCAACTTCATCATTTGTGCGGAATTTATTTATGCGCAAAACAGGAATGCCTTGAGTAGAATTGACGAGTTGAACATTATTCGCTTGTAACTGATTGCGCATCGCTACTGACATTTCGCTGTATGGATCGGGGCTTTCAAATGTAAGAGTACGTAATTCTTGTGGAATTAATGTACCGTTTTGAAAATGCCAGCCGCAAGCAGAAAGCGCGGTAAAACCTGCTACAATAAACACTACTTTGATTGATTTAATCATAAAAATTACCTTTATTGTGGAGTGTACAAATTTAAAATCCATACACTAATAAAGATAGAATCTGTGAAATATCAATATTCCACAGATTCTACGGATTATGGTTTAACCACAAAATTCAACATTTTTAATGGAATATAGATCTCTTTAAGAATTTCTTTTCCATCAAGGAATTTTGCAACATTAGGATCTGCTTTAGCTGCTGCTTTAATTTCTTCTTCTGAAGATGTTGCAGGAACAGTCACTTTTCCACGAACTTTGCCATTTACTTGCACTACAATGAGTTTTTCATCTTCTACCATTGCGGCTTCATCAGCCTTCACCCATTCAGCGGTATCGATGTTGCTTTCATTTCCTAGCGCTTGCCATAATTCAAAGCAGATATGTGGTGTAATTGGATAAAGCATACGAACAACTGCACTTAATGCTTCCGCCATGACAGCACGATCTTGATCACTTTCTAAGGAAGCCTTAGTGAGTTTATTCATCAACTCCATTACTGCTGCAATCGCAGTATTAAATGTTTGACGGCGACCAATATCATCGCTCACTTTCGCAATCGTTTTATGTACTTCACGACGAAGCGCTTTTTGCGCTGCTGAAAGTGCGGTGATATCTAGGCTAGTTTTTGCTGGGTTTTGTTGATATTGATATACCAAATTCCAAACACGCCCTAAGAAACGTTTCGCACCTTCTACGCCAGATTCTTGCCATTCCAAGGTCATTTCTGCTGGAGAGGCAAACATCATGAACAGACGAACAGTATCGGCACCATATTTTTCTACCATTTCTTGTGGGTCAATACCGTTATTTTTCGATTTCGACATTTTGGTCATGCCACTGTGGACTAATTCACGCCCTTCAGGATCGGTGGCTTTAATGATGCGACCTTTCTCATCACGCTCAAGGGTCACTTGAGTTGGGCTTACCCAAATACGCTCATTGGTTGGACTTGTGTAGTAGAAGGCATCTGCAAGCACCATACCTTGACACAATAATTTATCGGCTGGCTCGTCACTGGTTACAAATCCCGCATCGCGTAATAATTTGTGGAAGAAACGGAAGTAGAGCAAGTGCATTGTTGCGTGTTCAATACCACCGATATATTGATCCACTGGTAACCAATAGTTTGCTTCTTCCGCATCAAGCATGCCATTTTGATATTGTGGACAAGTGTAGCGAGCGTAATACCAAGAGGATTCCATAAAGGTATCAAAGGTATCCGTTTCTTTGAATGCTGGTGCACCGTTAAGCGTTGTTTTTGCCCAGTTAGGATCAGCTTTAATTGGGCTTTTCACGCCATCCATTACCACATCTTCAGGAAGAATAATAGGTAAATCTTCCATTGGTGCAGGTACTACATCGCCATTTTCAAGGGTTAGCATAGGAATTGGCGCCCCCCAATAACGTTGGCGAGAAACACCCCAGTCACGTAAACGGTAATTCACTTGACGTTTTCCAACACCTAATTTTTCTAATTTATCTGCAATGCCATTGAAAGCGCCATCAAAATCTAAACCATCAAACTCAGCTGAGTTCACTAATTTACCGTGCTCAACGAAAGCTTGTTTGGTTAAATCAATTTCTTCATCTGCAAGAGGTGCGATCACTTGTTTAATTGGCAAACTGTATTTTTGAGCAAATTCAAAGTCACGTTGGTCGTGTGCAGGAACCGCCATGACAGCACCTGTGCCATAGTGCATTAACACGAAATTCGCAACCCAAATTGGTAATTTTTCCCCCGTCAATGGATGAATGGCAAACAAGCCCGTTGCCATTCCTTTTTTCTCCATTGTTGCAAGATCAGCTTCTGCTACTTTGGCGTTTTTCGCTTCTTGGATAAAGGCGGCTAATTCGGGATTGTTTTGAGCAGCCAAACTTGCTAATGGATGTGCTGCCGCAATGCCTAAATAACTCACGCCGTAAAAGGTATCTGGACGCGTGGTGTAAACCGCTACTTTTTCGTTGGTATCTGCAACATCAAAAGTAATTTCTACCCCTTCAGAACGACCGATCCAGTTACGTTGCATAGTTTTTACCATGTCTGGCCATTGTGGAAGGGTATTTAAACCACCTAATAATTGCTCTGCGTAGTCAGTAATTTTGATAAACCATTGTGGGATTTCTTTTTGTTCAACAGGTGTATCACAACGCCAGCAACAACCTTCGTGTACTTGCTCGTTTGCAAGTACGGTTTCATCATTCGGACACCAGTTTACGGTTGAGGTTTTTTTATACACTAAGCCTTTTTTGTAAAGCTCAGTGAAGAACCATTGTTCCCATTTGTAGTATTCTGGTTTACAGGTTGCGATTTCACGATCCCAGTCGAAACCAAAACCTAAAAGCTGAAGTTGTTTTTTCATGTAGGCAATGTTTTCGTATGTCCATTTAGCAGGTGCAGTTTTGTTTTTGATCGCAGCACCTTCTGCCGGTAAGCCGAAAGCATCCCAACCAAATGGTTGTAATACGTTTTTGCCTAGCATGCGTTGATAACGAGAAATTACATCACCAATAGTGTAGTTACGCACGTGCCCCATATGTAGGCGACCAGAAGGATACGGGAACATAGAAAGACAGTAATATTTTTCTTTAGATTCGTCTTTGATTGCTTTGAAAACTTTATTTTCTGCCCAATATTGTTGAACCTTTGGTTCGATCATATCGGGGCGATATTGTTCTTGCATAAAATCACCTTAAATTTTAACCGCACTTTTGCAGTATTTTGACAATAGAAAATGTGGCATAGAATACCGTAAAACGGCATAAATTGATAGCTTGAGAGTCCAAAGTGCGGTGATTTTTTCTTTGTTTTTACAATAGATTTTGAATTTCTTTTGGAATTAATTTGGGTTCAGGAATCCAAACTTGTTTGTGTCGGCTCAATTCCCCTTTTTCTAAAATAATACTGCTTTTGGGTACTTTGAAGGATTTACTTAAAAATTTCAATAAATGCGCATTTGCTTGACCATCAATGGGTGGTGCAGTAATGGTAATTTTTAATTCATCATTGTGAATGCCAGCAATATGATCTTTACTGGCTTTTGGCTGTAAGAATATTCTTAATCTAATACCGTCTTTATTTTGTTCAATCGCAGACATAAATTCTTCGTTTTTCTTATTTTTATTTATTATAAAAATGAATTATGTAAAAAATAAAGTGTAGATTAGGGCCCGCTAATCCATAGCAAGCAAATACAACTTATGATATAGTTCACAGCCGAATTTATAGGGATCTTTTTATAATAAAAATAATGATAGAACTCGATCAAAACAATATTCCAAAACACGTTGCCATTATTATGGATGGTAATGGTCGGTGGGCTAAACAGAAAAATAAAATGCGTATTTTTGGCCATACCAATGGCGTATCTGCAGTTCGCAGAGCGGTAAGTTATGCTCGCCAAACTGGAGTAAATTTTCTTACACTTTATGCCTTTAGCAGCGAAAATTGGAATCGACCAGAGCAAGAAGTCAGCGCGTTAATGACGCTTTTTATGCAAGCTTTAGATCGCGAAGTAAAAAAATTACATAAAAATAATATTCGCCTGAAAATTATTGGCGATGTATCTCGTTTTAGTGAATCTTTGCAAGAAAAAATTTCAAAAGCGGAAAATTTAACAGAAAAAAATACCGCACTTACGCTCAATATTGCGGCAAATTATGGCGGTTGTTGGGATATTGTACAAGCGACAAAACAACTCGCAGAAAAAGTAAAAAATAATGAAATGAGCGTTGAAGAGATTGATGAAATTGCTTTTCAGCGTCATTTGGTTACACAAGATGAACCACCAGTAGATCTGTTGATTCGTACCAGTGGTGAACAACGAATTAGTAATTTTTTATTATGGCAAATTGCATATGCGGAACTTTATTTTTCCGATGTGCTGTGGCCAGATTTTGATGAGGCGGAATTTAACCGTGCCATCGCCTGTTATCAACAACGTCATCGCCGTTTTGGTGGGACAGAATAATTCAATAAATGGATTAAAATTATGCTTAAACAACGAGTTTTATCTGCCATTGTGTTAATCGCAGCGGTGTTATGTGCGCTATTTTTATTCACGCCTTTTTATTTTGCCCTCGCTTTAGGGGCAGTAGCGACTTTAGGTGTTTGGGAATGGACTCAGTTTGCTCGCCTTAAACAGCCTTTAGCACGTTTTTGTGTTGCTGCTTTTTTAGGTGCTTTTATTTTTTTATGGCTCTACACTGAGAGCAACTATTTAGATGCAGGTCGTGTGTTTGAACAGCATCTTCAGCTTCTTTTGATGAACGCTGTTGGTTGGTGGATTTTAGCTTTATTGCTTGTGGTGAGTTATCCTAAATCAGCTAAATTTTGGTCTAAAAATCCTCTTTTACAGCTTTTATTTGCCTTTTCTACTTTAATCCCATTTATAGCGGGGGTATTACGTTTACGTTTAGAACACTATACCCATGATCCTTATCACGGCTTATTTTTATTACTTTACGTGTTTGTGCTTGTTTGGGCAGCTGATTCAGGCGCTTATTTTAGCGGACGCGCATTTGGTAAACGTAAACTTGCGCCAAAAGTTTCACCGGGTAAAAGCTGGGAAGGCGTTGCTGGTGGTTTAATTACTGCGTTAGTGCTTGCTTTTGTGTTTATTCATTTCTTTGGTGATGCTTTAGTTGGTGAGCGAAATATCACTGGATTCGTTATCCTTTCCGTTGCAACAGTTGCAATTTCGGTATTGGGTGATTTAACTGAAAGCATGTTTAAACGTGAGTCTGGTGTGAAAGACAGCAGCCAATTGATTCCTGGTCATGGTGGTGTATTAGATCGTATTGATAGCTTGACTGCCGCGGTACCTTTTTTCAGCTACTTCTATTTCTTTGTGTTATAAGGATTCTGAATGTCATTTTTGTGGTCGCTAGGTTCTTTTATCATTGCTATTGCGGTATTAGTATCCGTTCACGAATATGGTCACTTTTGGGCTGCTAGAAAGTGCGGTATAAAAGTCCATCGTTTTTCAATTGGCTTTGGTAAAGTCATTTGGAAACGTATTGATAAGCATGGTACAGAATTTGCGGTTTCAATGATTCCTTTAGGCGGCTATGTAAAAATGCTTGATGGACGCAATGAAGAGGTTCCAGTTGAACAAAAGCCACAAGCATTTGACAGTAAAAGCGTATTACAACGCGCATTTGTGATTATTGCAGGCCCTTTGGCGAATTTTATTTTCGCGATTTTTGCCTATTGGGTCATCTACCTTTATGGAATGCCAAGTGTTAAACCTGTAATTGAATCGATAACGCCAAGTTCAATCGCTGCACAAGCGCACATTGAACCTAATACACAAATTCTAGCGGTTGATGGCGAAAAAACTCAAGATTGGGAAACCATCAATATGCTACTTGCCACAAAAATGGGGGAGCCTAATGTTGAGATTACCCTTTCTTCTTTTGGTTCCAATATTGAACAACAACGAACTTTAAATCTTACAAATTGGACTTTTGATCCTGAAAAAGAAAGTTCGTTTGAGGCATTAGGCATTATGCCTATGCGTCCTAAAGTGGAAATGGTGCTTTCTAAAGTTGTTCAAGGTTCTCCAGCTGAGAAAGCAGGTTTACAAATCGGTGATAAAATTTTAAAAGAAAATTTAACCGCACTTACTTGGCAAGATTTTATAAAACAGGTCGAACAAGGCGAATCTTTTTCTATTAAAGTTGAACGTAATGGGGAAACGCTTGACAAAATTATCAGTCCAGTGCGTAATCAGAGTGGAAAATGGTTTGTAGGCGTGAGTCCTACTTTTATAAAATTAGGTGATGAGTACCGCACAGAGTTAAAATATGGTATTCTTGAATCAGTTCAAAAAGGTATTGAAAAAACAACTCAGCTTTCTCTTTTAACATTAAAAGTATTAGGAAAACTGATTAGCGGTGATTTGTCATTAAATAATTTAAGTGGGCCAATTTCTATTGCTAAAGGTGCGGGAGCATCATCAAGTATTGGATTCATTTATTTTTTGAGTTTTATGGCATTAGTCAGTGTTAATTTGGGTATTATGAATCTATTTCCATTGCCTGTGTTAGATGGTGGCCATTTGGTTTTTCTTGCAGTTGAAGCAATAAAAGGAAAACCTATTTCTGAACAGGTACAAAATGTCTGTTATCGAATTGGTGCGGCGTTGTTGCTAACATTAACAGCGTTTGCGTTATTTAATGATTTTTTACGTCTATAATTTTTATATAGGATACAGTCGATGAAAAAACTTCTCATAGCAAGTTTATTATTCGGTACAACGGTAAGCGCATTGGCTGCGCCTTTCGTTGCTAAAGAAATTCGTATTGAAGGTGCGCAAGGTGACCTAGAGCAGTCTATTCTTGCAAGTTTGCCTGTGCGAGCAGGACAGCGTGTAACAGATCAAAATGTTGCTAATATTGTTCGCTCGTTATTCGTTAGTGGACAGTTCGATGATGTTAAAGCTCGTCAAGACGGGGATGCGTTAGTTGTCAGTGTGGTTGCAAAACCGATTATTGCGGATGTTCAAGTTAAAGGAAGTTCTGCAATTCCAGCTGATGTAATTAAACAGAATTTAACCCAGAGTGGTATAGCAACTGGTGCGGTACTTAATAGAACAATATTAAATGAGTTTGTTAAAGCCGTTAAAAGAGATGGTTATGAAGCCAAAGGGCGTTATAACGCAAAAGTTGAAGCGATAGTGAATACATTACCGAATAACCGTGCAGAAGTTATTGTTCAAATTGATGAAGATGATACTGCAAAATTAGATTCGGTTACTTTTAATGGAAATGAATCAGTAAGTAGTAGCACACTTCAAGAACAAATGGAATTACAGCCTGATGCTTGGTGGAAATTGTGGGGCAATAAATTTGAAGGTGAGCAATTTGGTAAAGATTTGCAAGCAATTGAAGAGTATTACCATAATAACGGTTATGCAAAAGCGCACATTACCAAGCAAGATGTTCAGCTAAATGATGAAAAAAAACGTGTTACTGTTTCTATTGATATAAATGAAGGGCAGAAATATGATTTACGTGGGGCCCGTATTGTCGGTAATGTTGGCGGTATGGCAACAGAACTTGAGCCTTTACTTTCAAAATTGCATTTAAATGATACTTATCGTCGTAGCGATATTGTTGATGTAGAGAATGCTATCAAAGCAAAATTAGGAGAGCGAGGCTATGGCAGTGCAACGGTTAATTCAGTGCCTGATTTTGATGAAGAAAATAAAACGTTAGCCATCACTTTTGTAGTTGATGCAGGTCGTCGTTTAACGGTTAGAGAGGTTCGTTTTGAAGGTAATACTGTTTCCGCGGATAGCACATTGCGCCAGGAAATGAGACAACAAGAAGGTACTTGGTATAATTCCCAACTTGTTGAATTAGGAAAAGTTCGTTTAGATCGTACGGGCTTTTTTGAAACTGTAGAAAGTAAAATTATCCCAGTTCAAAACAGTTCTGATGAAGTCAATGTTATTTATAAAGTAAAAGAACGTCAAACAGGTAGTATCAATTTTGGTATTGGTTATGGTACAGAAAGTGGTATTAGTTATCAGGCAAGTGTTAAACAAGATAACTTTTTGGGTACTGGTGCGGCAGTAAGCCTTGGTGGAACCAAAAATGATTATGGCACAAGCCTTAATCTTGGTTATACAGAGCCTTATTTTACTAAGGATGGTGTAAGCCTTGGTGGTAACGTATTCTTTGAAAATTATGATAATTCAAAAAGTGAGACTTCATCTACTTATAAACGTACTACCTATGGTGGAAACCTTACTTTAGGCTTCCCTGTTAACGAAAATAATTCATATTATATGGGTTTAGGCTACACCTATAATAAGATTAGTAATTTTGCGAGAGAATATAATCGTGATTTGTATCTATCATCAATGAATTTTAACGGGAACTCTATTAAAACAGATGATTTCGATTTTTCATTTGGATGGAACTATAACAGTCTGAATAGAGGTTATTTCCCTACAGAAGGGGTAAAAGCAACGCTTGGCGGCCGTGTTACGGTACCTGGTTCTGATAACAAATATTATAAATTAAGTGCAGATATCCAGGGATTCTATCCACTCGATCGAGATCATCGTTGGGTTATTTCTGCAAAAGCATCAGCGGGTTATGCGAATGGGTTTGGTAATAAACGTTTACCGTTTTATCAAACTTATACCGCAGGTGGTATTGGTTCATTGCGTGGCTTTGCTTATGGCGCAATAGGGCCTAATGCTATCTACTATCGAAATGATGCTTCAGGACGTCATCCAGAATGGGTTCCAAGTACCGATGTCGTTGGTGGTAATGCGATTACAACAGCAAGTGCTGAATTAATTGTGCCAACACCATTTGTCGGAGATAAGGGGCAAAATTCGGTGAGAACATCTTTATTTGTAGATGCAGCAAGTGTGTGGAATACTAAATGGAAAGCTGAGGATAAGGCTAAATTTGCTAATTTGCCAGATTATAGTTCACCTAGTCGTATTCGAGCATCTGCTGGTGTAGGTTTCCAATGGCAATCACCAATTGGACCGTTGGTTTTCTCTTACGCAAAACCGATTAAGAAATATGAATATGATGATGTAGAACAATTCCAATTTAGTATTGGTGGTTCATTTTAATAAATTGAACTTTTTGTTGTATCATCATTCAAAGAAAACGTTCTATGCTAAATTTATTTTAGTGTAGAAAGTATTAATAACTCATTGTTTAAGGAAATTTATAAAATGAAAAATGTTGTAAAAGTAACCGCACTTGCATTAGGTATTGCACTTGCTTCTGGCTACGCTGCTGCTGAGGAAAAAATTGCTTTCATTAATGCAGGTTATGTTTTCCAAAACCATCCAGATCGTCAAGCTGTTGCAGATAAATTAGATGCAGAATTTAAACCTGTTGCTGATAAATTAGCTGCAAGCAAAAAAGAAATTGATGATAAAATTGTTGCAGCACGTAAAAAAGTAGAAGCAAAAGCAGCTGCATTAGAAAAAGATGCGGCACGTTTAAGTAAAGCTGATATTCAAAAACGTCAAGATGAAATTAATAAACTCGCTTCTTCTGAAGACGCTTCATTACAAAAATTGATGCAAGAACAAGATAAAAAAGTGGCTGAATTTCAAGCTCAAAATGAAAAACGTCAAGCTGAAGAGCGTGGTAAATTGCTAGATAGTATTCAAACTGCAACAAATAATTATGCAAAAGCAAATGGTTATAGCTATGTGCTTGATGCAAATTCAGTCGTATTTGCAGTAGAGGGTAAAGACATTAGTGATGCTGTGTTAAAAACAATTCCTGCAACACAAAAAACAGAAGAGAAAAAATAATAGGCTTTATTAATCATGTTAAAAACCTATTCTTTACAAGAATTGGCAACTCAAATCGGCGCTACCGTTCGCGGTAACGCCGATGTCGTTGTAGAAAATATCGCTCCTCTTGATAAGGCTCAATGTCATCAGCTTACCTTTATTTCTAATGCAAAGTTCCGTTCTTTATTAAAAGATTCTAAGGCTGGTATCTTGGTTGTATCCGAAGCAGATGTAGAGTTTTGTTCACCTGAAAGCAATTTATTAATCGTAAAAGATCCTTATGTTGCCTATGCCATTTTAGCCCAATATATGGATACTACACCTAAAGCAGCTCAAGGTATTGCACCTAGCGCGGTAGTCTCTGGTCATGCATCTTTGGGAGAGAATGTCTCCATCGGTGCAAATACTGTTATTGAAGATGGCGTTGTTCTTGGCGATAACGTTATTATTGGTGCAAATTGCTTTGTGGGTAAAAATACAAAAATCGGTGCGAATACACAGCTTTGGGCAAATGTAAGTATCTATCATGATGTAGAAATTGGTATAAATTGTTTAATTCAATCGGGTGCAGTGATTGGTAGCGATGGTTTTGGTTATGCAAATGATCGTGGACGTTGGATTAAAATTCCACAAGTTGGTCAGGTAATTATTGGTAATAATGTTGAAATAGGTGCTTGCACTTGTATTGATCGTGGTGCTTTAGATGCAACTGTTATTGAGGATAATGTTATTATTGATAATCTTTGTCAAATTGCCCATAACGTACATATTGGTACCGGCACCGCGGTTGCGGGAGGGGTCATTATGGCTGGAAGCTTAACAGTTGGGCGGTATTGCTTAATTGGTGGTGCGAGTGTAATCAATGGTCATATGGAAATCTGCGATAAGGTAACTATTACAGGTATGGGAATGGTGATGCGTCCAATTACTGAGCCTGGCGTCTATTCATCTGGTATTCCATTGCAAACGAACAAAGCATGGCGTAAAACTGCGGCATTAACTTTGGGAATTGATGAAATAAATAAACGTGTGAAAGCGTTAGAAAAGAAGATTAATTAATTTATTGTAGAGCGCACCAACTTTTATGGTGCGTTTTATTTTTAGCCGTAAATATCGTATAATCCGAGTGATTTTATTTGTTTATTTTTTGTAAGGTGTCAACGTGTCAGAACAACAACCAAGAGTGATCGAATCAAAAGAAATTATGACTTTATTACCACATCGCTATCCATTTTTATTAGTGGATCGCGTATTGGATTTTAAAGAAGGCGAATGGTTAAAAGCGATTAAAAATATCAGCGTCAATGAGCCTTGTTTCACAGGTCACTTCCCTGGCGAACCTATTTTACCGGGCGTTTTAATTTTAGAAGCTTTGGCACAAGCAATGGGCATTTTAGCCTTTAAAACTCACGAATTAAAAGGCGGTGAACTATTCTATTTCGCAGGTATTGATGAAGCGCGCTTTAAACGCCCAGTGTTACCTGGAGATCAAATGGAATTAAACGTTCAAGTGATTAAAGAACGCCGTGGCATCACTGCATTTACTGGTGTTGCAACCGTAAACGGTGAAATTTCTTGTGAAGCAAAACTAATGTGCGCTCGTCGTTAATTAAGGGGGTAAATATGATCCACCCAAATGCAAAAATCCATCCTACAGCCTTAGTTGAAGAAGGCTCAGTTATTGGTGAAGGTGTTGTTATTGGGCCTTTCTGTATTGTTGAAGGCACCGTTGAAATTAAAGCTCGCACTGTATTGAAATCTCACGTTGTCGTACGTGGTGATACGGTTATTGGCGAAGATAACGAAATCTATCAATTCGCTAGCATTGGTGAGGTGAACCAAGATTTAAAATATAACGGCGAAGCAACTAAAACTATTATTGGTAATGGCAACCGAATTCGTGAACATGTGACAATCCATCGTGGAACCATCCAAGGCGGTGGCGTAACCTCTATTGGCAATAACAATTTATTAATGGTGAATGTTCACGTTGCACACGATTGCCAAATTAAAAACAACTGTATTTTAGCAAACAATGCAACGCTTGCAGGTCACGTAGAATTAGATGATTTCGTCATTGTTGGTGGCATGTCAGCAATTCACCAATTTGTGATCGTTGGCGCACACGTCATGTTAGGCGGCGGTTCTATGGTAAGCCAAGATGTACCTCCTTACGTTATGGCACAAGGCAACCACGCCCGTCCATTTGGCGTAAACTTAGAAGGTTTAAAACGTCGTGGTTTTGATAAACCAACCATGCACGCAATCCGTAACGTTTATAAGATGATCTATCGTAGCGGCAAAACGCTCGAAGAAGTATTGCCAGAAATTGAGCAAATTGCGGAAACCGATTCAGCAATTAGTTTCTTTGTTGAATTTTTCAAACGTTCAACTCGCGGTATTATTCGTTAATAAAGTATCTCTGTTTTCAACCGCACTTTGCACACCAAGGTGCGGTTATTTTTTAGGATAAATTTGATGAACAAAACAAATCCAACCATTGCTCTTGTTGCAGGAGAAGTATCTGGTGATATTCTCGGTGCTGGTTTAATTCGCCAGCTCAAAGCTCATTATCCTAATGCTCGCTTTATTGGCATTGCTGGCCCAAGAATGTTGGCTGAAGGCTGTGAGACGCTTGTCGATATGGAAGAGCTTTCAGTCATGGGGTTGGCTGAAATTTTGAAACATCTTCCTCGTCTGTTGAAAATTCGCAAAAATGTCATTCAAACCATGTTGCAAGAAAAACCTGATGTTTACATCGGCATTGATGCACCTGATTTTAATTTGGATGTAGAACTCAAGCTCAAAGCAAACGGAATTAAAACTATTCATTACGTAAGCCCCTCTGTATGGGCGTGGCGTCAAAATCGCATTCACAAAATTGCCAAAGCGACTCATCAAGTTCTTGCCTTTTTGCCTTTTGAGAAAGCCTTTTACGATAAATTTAATGTGCCTTGCCGTTTTATTGGACACACAATGGCAGATGCTATTCCTCTCAAACCAAACCGTGTCGAAGCTTGCCAAATGCTACAGCTTGATCCCGCAAAGCGCTATTTAGCTATCTTAGTTGGAAGTCGTGGTTCAGAAGTGGAGTTTTTGACTGAGCCTTTCTTGAAAACCGCTTTATTGTTAAAAGAACAATTTCCTGATTTACAATTCCTAGTCCCTTTGGTGAACGAAAAACGACGAATTCAATTTGAAGCTATTAAAGCTAAAATTGCGCCAAACCTAGACCTGCATTTAATTGATGGCAATGCACGACAAGCAATGATCGTAGCTGATGCAACACTTCTTGCTTCAGGAACAGCAGCGCTTGAAGCAATGCTTTGTAAATCCCCTATGGTGGTTGGCTATAGAATGAAACCACTGACCTATTTCTTAGCAAAACGTTTAGTAAAAACTGATTATATTTCTTTACCAAACTTGCTTGCGAATGAAATGCTCGTTCCTGAAATGATTCAAGAAGAATGCACGCCAGAATTGCTCGCTGAAAAACTATCTGCTTATCTTTCTGATGATGAAAGTGCAGTAAAAAATCGCCATGTTTTAATTCAGCACTTCATAGATTTACACCAAAAAATTCAATGCAATGCCGATAAGCAAGCGGCTCAAGCAGTCATTGATTTATTAGAAGGAACAGAAAATGTTTGAATATCCACAAGGCTATGAATTGATCGCTGGCGTTGATGAAGTTGGGCGAGGCCCTCTAGTTGGGGCTGTTGTCACGGCAGCCGTTATTTTAGATCCGAATAAGCCAATTGAAGGCCTCGCTGATTCTAAAAAACTTTCTGAGAAAAAACGTTTAGCCCTTGCTGAAGAAATCAAAGAAAAAGCTCTTGCTTGGGCATTAGGTCGAGCTGAAGCTAACGAAATTGACGAGATAAATATCCTGCAAGCCTCCTTATTAGCAATGACTCGAGCAGTAAAATCTTTAAAAATTCAACCGCACTTTGTGTTGGTTGATGGCAATAAGATCCCAAAAGATTTAGATATTCCAGCGCAAGCCGTCGTAAAAGGCGATAGCCTTGTGGCGGAAATCAGTGCAGCCTCTATTTTGGCGAAAGTGGCACGAGACCAAGAAATGGAAGAATTAGACAAGCAATATCCAGAATACGCTTTCGCCCAGCATAAAGGCTATCCAACCAAATTACATTTAGAAAAATTAGCTGAACTTGGCGTGTTACCGCAACATCGTCGTAGTTTTACACCTGTTAAAAAGGTATTGGAAACTAAATTTACTGATAAATAGATATATACACTTAAAATAAGGAAAAATATGACCGCACTTTTAAAAATTGGTCTGGTGTCTGTTTCTGATCGCGCATCAGCAGGCGTGTATCAAGATCAAGGCATCCCAGAATTACAGGCTTGGTTAGAACAAGCTCTTGTTGATCCTTTCCATTTGGAAACAAGATTAATCCCCGATGAACAGCCAGTTATTGAACAAACATTAAAAGATCTGGTGGATGAACAAGGTTGCCATTTAGTGCTGACAACTGGTGGGACAGGGCCTGCAAAACGCGATGTAACGCCTGATGCTACCCTTGCGGTAGCAGATCGAGAAATGCCGGGTTTTGGCGAACAAATGCGTCAAGTGAGTTTGCATTTTGTGCCTACCGCAATTTTATCCCGCCAAGTAGGTGTGATTCGTAAGGAAAGCCTGATTTTAAATCTTCCGGGACAGCCTAAAGCGATTAAAGAAACCTTGGAAGGCGTGAAAGATAAAGAGGGAAATGTGCTTGTAAAAGGCATTTTCAGCGCGGTGCCTTATTGTTTGCAATTGATTAACGGCTTATATATTGATACCAAGCCTGAAATCATCGAAAGTTTCCGGCCTAAATCCGCAAGACGTGAAAATCTGGAGAAATAACATGAAAAAAATCGAAGCAATGATCAAACCGTTTAAATTAGACGATGTGCGCGAAAGTCTTTCAGATATTGGTATTTCAGGTATGACAATCACGGAAGTACGCGGATTTGGTCGCCAAAAAGGTCATACGGAACTTTATCGTGGTGCGGAATATATGGTGGACTTTCTGCCGAAGGTGAAATTGGAAGTGGTAGTTCCTGATGAGCTTGTGGATCAATGTATTGAAGCTATTATTGAAACGGCACAAACAGGCAAAATTGGTGACGGCAAAATTTTTGTTTATAACGTTGAGCGAGCGATCCGCATTCGCACGGGCGAAGAAAATGAGGATGCGATTTAGTGCAAAATAATTTAAATTTACACCGCACTTTGCTTGGCATTGCTGCGGTAATTATTATCTTAGCTGGCGTAAAATTGGCGGCAGAAATTGTCGTGCCATTCTTGCTATCGCTATTTATCGCGATCATTTGTTCACCGATGATTAAGGCGATGACACAACGCCGAATTCCTCATTGGTTAGCCATAACTTTGCTTTTCTTCTTGATTTCTTTGGTGTTTTTCTTTTTAGTCGGGCTGATTAACAGCACTGCAAGAGAATTTACCCAATCTATTCCACAATATAAAGTTTTACTTTCACAACGTGTGAGTGATCTAACAGGATTGTTGCAACGTTTCAATCTGCCTTTCACGCTTTCGCGTGAAACCATCCAAGAAAATTTTGACCCAAGCATCATTATGAATTTTGTGAGTCGAGTATTGCTGAATTTCTCTGGTGTGGTGAGCAATGTGTTTGTTTTAGTGTTGGTCGTAATTTTTATGCTTGCTGAAGCGCCAACGATGAAACATAAATTTGCTATGGTGATTAGTTCAACCCCTCATGATGCAGCCAAAGAAGAATGCCATATTGACCGAGTTTTGCAAGGCGTAATTGGTTATCTCGGCATTAAAAGTATCACCAGCTTGCTTACTGGCGTTGGTATTTTTATTTTGTTGGAAGCCTGTGGGGTTCAATATGCAATTTTGTGGGCAACCTTGAGTTTCTTGCTGAATTATATTCCCAATATTGGTTCTATCATTGCGGCTATTCCGATTATTGTGCAAGCCTTATTACTGAACGGTTTTGGAATTGGCTTTGGCGTAGCAGTTGGTGTTATTGCGATCAATATGATTGTCGGTAACATTATTGAGCCTAAAATGATGGGACAACGATTAGGGCTTTCAACCTTAGTAGTATTCCTTTCATTATTGTTTTGGGGATGGTTACTTGGAACAGTGGGAATGCTACTGTCAGTTCCTTTGACGATGGCATTAAAAATTGCCTTGGAGTCCAGTCCAAATACGGCGAAATATGCTTGTCTATTGGGTGATGTCGAAGATTTCAAATAGATTTTATAGAGAAAGTGCGGTGAATTTTCACCGCATTTTTTATGATAAGTCTTGTGGATCAACATCCAAAATTAATCGCACTTGGCTGTTTTTTTCAAGTTCGGCTTGTTGATATTCTCTTAATGCTTTTTGCAATGTCATTCTTGATGGATGCTGCAATAATAACTGCCAACGATATTGCCCTGCTTTTTTGCTGAACGGTGCAGGCATTGGGCCAAGCATTTGTAATCCCGCAATTTGTTTCGATTGAAAAAAATCTGCAATCTGGTTTAAGCAATTTTCTGCAAGCTCAGAATGTCTAGCCTGTGCTTTGAATAACGCCTGAAAAGTGAAAGGTGGCAATCCCATTGAATGGCGTAATTGTAAGGTTTCTTTTGCAAAAGCTTGGTAGCCATTCGCTAATAACGTAGTGAGCAAAGGATGATCAGGATAATGTGTTTGTAGCACGACTTCGCCTTGTTTATCGGCACGACCAGCACGTCCAGCAACTTGAACATAAAGTTGAGCTAAACGTTCTTCTGCACGAAAATCTAGTGAAAATAATGCACTATCTACATTCACTAAGGCAACGAGGGTAACATTCGGAAAATGATGTCCTTTTGCCAGCATTTGTGTGCCAATCAAAATTTGACTTTTGCCTTGTTGAATATCTTCTAAATAACCTTCCAATTTTCCTTTACGCGAAGTGCTATCGCGGTCGATTCGCGCTACAGAATAATGAGGAAATAGCGTTTTCAAGGTTTCTTCTAATTGTTCCGTGCCGAGACCTGTGGTGACTAAATGAGTCGAACCGCAATCACCACATTGTCGAGGAATAGTTTTCTGTGCACCACAATGATGACAACGCAATACATTTTGATGCTGATGATAGGTATAAGGTTTTTCACAATGAGGGCATTGTGCAATCCAACCACATTCATGGCAAAGCAATACGGGCGCAAAGCCACGACGATTTAAGAAAAGCAGAACTTGATTGCCTTTTTCTAGGTGAGCTTTCATTCGCTCCAATAAGGGTTTTGAAAGCCCGTTTTGTATGTTTTGATTTTTCAAATCAATAACGAAATGACGAAGTGCGGTAGAATTCCCCGCTCTTTTTGATAACACTAAATGTTGGTATTTGCCGTTTTGTACATTATTAATACTTTCTAAACTTGGCGTGGCGGAACCCATTAATACCGCAATATTTAGTTTTTGAGCCAGTACAATCGCCAAGTCTCGCGCGTGATAACGCCAACTGTCTTGCTGTTTGTAAGACGCGTCGTGTTCTTCGTCCAAAATAATTGCACCAAGATTAGAAAATTGTGTGAACAATGCCGATCTCGTACCAATCACAATGGCACTTTGTCCAGAGCGGGCGCGATCCCATACATAAAGCCGTTGCGTATCGGTTAAATTAGAATGAAGAACATCAATTTCTACATTGAAACGCGCTTTGAAACGGTGCACCGTTTGTGGTGTTAGCCCAATTTCGGGCACAAGCACTAATACTTGCTTATCCGATTTTAAAATTTCTTCAATATACTGCAGATAAATTTCTGTTTTGCCTGAACCAGTTACCCCATCGAGCAGCCATACATTGAAACCAGAATGAAAGAGCAATTGACTGAAGGCTAAGGCTTGCTGCTTATTTAAGGTTAAACGATTTTCAGCATTGACAATTGGGTTATCGCCTAAGCTTTGTTGCCAGCTTAGGGGCTTTGTTTGGATAGTAATTTCCTCAATAAACCCTTTGGCTTTTAAGACTGACCAAATCGCAGAGGAAAACTCATTATTGCCTTTTTCAAGATCAGTTTCAGATAAGCATTGTAGGGCTTCAACTTGCTTTTTCGAGCGTTTTAACAGGCCTTGTTCAAGCGCATTTTTCCCCGCATCTGTAATTCGCCAAAAAGTACAGTCATTTTTCACCGCACTTTCTCCGTTACGCAATTTCACAGGCAAGGCTTGAAATAACACATCGCCTAATCCTGCTTGATAATAATTTGCTGCCCAATGAAGCCAATCCCAATAAATTGGGGTGAAGAGCGGTGCTAAATCTAATGGTTGAAGAATGGTTTTGAGCTTATCTTCTGGCACGTCTGATTTTGTCGGGAAATCAGCCACAATGGCGACGCGTTTTTGCGTACCAAAAGGCACAAGAACACGTGTGCCGATTTGTAATGAAACATCATCGGGGAAGAGATAATCAAATAAACGAGGAAGCGGCACAGCCAGTGCCACTCGGACAATTTTCATAATCAACCTTGGGAAAAAATTTGCCCTATTATACGAGAAAAACGTGTATAATCGCCGCCAATTTTTTTCACGAACAAGATTTTTATGATACAAACTTTTGCTGATCAAAAACGTAAAACCGTTGAAACCGCAGAATTTACCGAAGATGGCCGCTATAAACGCAAAGTCCGTAGTTTTGTTCTCCGCACTGGTCGTTTGAGCGAATTTCAGAAAAACATGATGAATGATAACTGGGGAACACTTGGTTTAGACTATCAAACGGAACCTTTTGATTTTGCGAAGATTTATGGCAATGATAATCCAGTTGTATTAGAAATTGGCTTTGGAATGGGAAAATCGCTCGTGGATATGGCTTTTGCTAATCCTGACAAAAATTATCTTGGCATTGAAGTTCATACCCCGGGTGTTGGTGCTTGTATTGCTTATGCTGTGGAAAAAGGCGTAACGAATTTACGCGTGATTTGTCATGATGCAACGGAAATTTTACGAGACAGTATTGCAGATGGTGCGCTTGGCGGTTTACAGTTATTTTTCCCCGATCCTTGGCATAAAGCAAAACATCATAAACGTCGTATTGTTCAACCGCACTTTGTGGCACAAGTGGTACAAAAATTAGGTGAAAATGGTTTTATCCATATGGCTACAGATTGGGAAAATTATGCAGAACAAATGCTAGAAGTATTAAGTGCAAACACCGATTTAGTGAATACCTCGAAAAATGGCGATTATATTCCAAGACCAGATTTTAGACCTTTAACTAAATTTGAAGCCAGAGGCCACAGACTTGGTCATGGTGTTTGGGATTTATACTTTGTGAAGAAATAAGCCTATTTTGGGCAAATTAACTTTTGGGTGAAGATTGATGTTGGGGAAATCCGATGCCAAATTCACGAATTTAATATAGAATACTGATTTGAATACGACCTTAATAGGAGAAATACCATGTCTAAATCTTACAATCAACGTCAACGCAAAAAACTTCACCTTGCTGAATTCCAAGAACTCGGTTTTCTTGTAAATTTCCAATTTGCAGAAGGTACTGCGATTGAAACTGTAGATGAAATCGTTGATCGTTTTATTAACGAAGTGATTCAACCAAATGGTCTAGCTTATGAAGGTAGCGGGTATTTACATTGGGAAGGTTTAGTTTGCCTAGAAAAAATTGGTAAATGTGATGAAAGCCACCGTGAAACTGTGAAAAAATGGTTAGAAAAAAATGGTTTGCAACAAATTGAAGTAAGCGAATTATTTGATATTTGGTGGGAATATCCAGCAAAAGCAGAGTAGTTTTGTTAAAATATTGTGGTAAAAAACAACTATGTCGAGTTATTTTTTATTACGATTTAAATTTGATCTATCACAAAGAAAGTTCAAAAAAAGTAAATAACTACCTATTATGGGTGGTTCCTATTTCTAGTTAGGAACTTCATAATCACCACCCCAAAAGTACTGACGGATTTATAGAAGGCACCTGGATGACTGTTGAAAACTTGCCCCGCAGACAATTTTTACGAGGTAAATTTTTAACATCTTTGCATACGAAAACTGAGCAGAAACAAGGCTTTGATGGAGTCCGCCCTCCTTGGGCTGTTGAAAATTCTATTTTTGTAGAGCAATGTACGCGCTGTGGTGATTGCCTTTCTATATGTGAAACCAATATTTTGGTAAAAGGTGATGGTGGATTCCCCGAAGTGTGTTTCGATAAGGGGGAATGTACTTTTTGTGGAAAATGTGTAGATATATGTAAACAACCAATTTTTCGTTCTTGTTCTGAGCAACCTTGGAACCATAAAATTGAGATTGGTAAAGATTGTTTAACTGAAAAAAATATAGCTTGTCGTAGTTGTCAAGATAATTGCCCAAAGAACGCAATTAAATTTCGTTGGCAAGCAGGTGGAATAGCCAAGCCTGTATTAGATGTGGATGCTTGTAACGGTTGTGGCGCTTGCATTCAACGTTGTCCTGTTGATGCGATAACTTTGTTTTACCCATCTCACAATAATGAAAATGAAAATTAACGATTTAATAAAAACAGATACAGTTGAGAAATGGCAGGTTTGTGGCATTGTTGTGCAATGTATGGTGTCAAAACTTGGTATAATTCAAAGTGAGCTTTCCAAATTACCTGATACTGAAATTCATGCAGTCAATGAGGAAAATGGTAAAATTGTTGCAGTAATGCAAGCAAATAGTCAGAAAGAATTAGCTAATCGTATGGAATTGGCTAGAGATATTGATGGTGTTATTACGGTTTCGTTAGTTTATCATCAAGTAGAAGATAATTAGTTTTTTATTTTTTAGTGTTAATAATAGTGGGGGAAACACTATGAGCATAAGTCGTCGTGACTTTATGAAGGCAAATGCTGCTGCAGCGGCAGCAGTTGCTGCTGGTATTAGTATTCCAATCAAAAATGTTGCAGCGGAAGAAAATATCAATAAAGATATTCATTGGGAAAAAGCACCTTGCCGTTTCTGTGGTACAGGTTGTAGTGTAATGGTTGGTACACAAGATGGCCGTGTTGTTGCTACTTATGCCGATCCAGATGCTGAAGTAAACCGTGGATTGAATTGTATTAAAGGGTTGTTCTTATCTAAAATTATGTATGGTAAGGATCGTTTAACCCAGCCATTGCTTCGAATGAAAGATGGTAAATATGATAAAAATGGTGAGTTTACGCCAGTAAGTTGGGAAACTGCATTTACTGTATTTGCGGATAAAACGAAAGAAGCAATTCGTAAGAAAGGTCCAAGTTCTGTTGCACATTACTGCTCTGGTCAAACTACAGTTATTGAAGGCTACGCAAAATCTAAATTCTATAAAGCTGGTTTACGTTCAAACAATATTGATCCAAATGCGCGTCAATGTATGGCATCTGCCGCAACTGGCTTTATTCGTACCTTTGGTGTTGATGAACCGATGGGATGTTATGATGACATCGAGAATGCGGATGTTATGGTGCTTTGGGGCTCTAATATGGCTGAAATGCACCCAATTTTATGGTCACGTATTGCCGATCGCAAATTAAACCACCCAGATCTGAAAATTTTTGTTCTTTCAACGTTTGAACATCGTTCATTTGAATTAGCAGATTATGGCATTGTATTCATTCCTCAAACAGACCTAGCTATTGCTAACTATATTTCAAACTATATCATCCAAAATGGTGGTGTAGATGAGAAATTTGTTGCAGAAAATACTAAATTTAAAAAGGCTACAACAGATATTGGTTATGCACTTAGACCCGATCATGCTTTAGAAAAAGCTGCGAAAAATGCGGGGAAAGGTGCAGGTAAAATGCTTGATTTTACTTTTGATGAATATAAGAAGTTTGTATCAGAGTATGATCTTGAGTATACCCATAAACTAACAGGGGTTCCTAAAAATCAATTAGAAGCACTTGCACAGGCATATGCTGATCCAAAAACAAATGTTACTTCATTCTGGACAATGGGTGTTAACCAGCATACTCGTGGTGTGTGGTTAAACCAAATGTTACATAGTTTACATTTATTAACAGGCAAGATTTCTAAACCAGGTAACCACCCATTCTCTTTGACTGGTCAACCATCTGCTTGTGGTACTGCTCGTGAAGTTGGAACATTCCCACACCGTTTACCTGCGGATATGGTTGTTACCAACCCACAACATGTGGCAAAAGCAGAAAGTATTTGGAAATTACCGGCTGGTGCGGTACAAACGCAAGTTGGTTTGTCAATTAATGAAATTGACCGTGCGATGAAAGATGGCAAAATCAATGTTTACTGGCAAATGTGTAATAACCATATGCAGTCGGGTCCAAATAGTAATCAGGAACGTATGCCAGCTTGGCGAGATCCACAAAACTTTATTGTTGTATCGGATCCTTATCCAACAGCAAGTGCAGTAGCGGCTGACTTAATTTTACCAACTGCAATGTGGGTGGAAAAAGAAGGAGCTTTTGGTAACGCTGAGCGTCGTACCCAAGCATGGAAACAGCAAGTAAAAGCACCCGGTGAGGCAAAATCTGATTTATGGCAAGTTCTTGAGTTTTCTAAATATTTTAAAACTGATGAAGTTTGGCCAAAAGAATTGCTTGACGCTAATCCGCAATTTAAAGGTAAAACGTTATATGAAGTGCTTTATTTAAATGGCAACGTGAATAAATTTGAAAAACCAACAGATCATTTAAATGATGATGCTGAACATTTTGGCTTCTATTTACAAAAAGGTTTATTTGAAGAATATGCTGAGTTTGGGCGCGGTCACGGACACGATTTAGCACCATATGATATGTATCAAAGTGAAGAAGTTCGTGGATTACGTTGGCCTGTCGTAAATGGTGTTGAAACACGTTGGCGTTATCGTAAGGGCTATGACTTCTTTGCTTCTAAAGACCGTGAAGTTGATTTCTATGGTCAAAAAGATAAACGAGCAGTTATTTTTGCCGCACCTTATGAGGCTCCTGCAGAATCACCAGATGAAGAATACGATATGTGGTTATGTACTGGCCGTGTTTTAGAACATTGGCATACAGGTACTATGACACGTCGTGTACCAGAAATTCACCGTTCATTCCCAAACAATGTTGTATATATGCATCCGCTAGATGCTGAGGCACGTGGAATGCGTCATGGCGATAAAATTAAATTGATTACTCGTCGTGGTGAGATGGTATCTTATTTAGATACACGTGGACGTAATAAGCCACCTCGCGGTTTAGTTTTCACTATGTTCTTTGATGCGGGTCAGCAAGTTAACCGCTTAACCTTAGATGCGGCAGACCCAATTTCAAAAGAAACTGACTATAAAAAATGTGCAGTTAAAGTAGTAAAAGCGTAAAACGTATGCGGTCATAGTAAAATAATAGAAATATGGCCGCACTTTATCGTATTTTTTAACGGCTTATGCCAATTTTGTGAAAATAAATTCACAAATGGAGTGAAAAATGAAAAAGATGATGGCCATGATTATGGCATTATTGGGATGTTCAGCCATGCTTCATGCTGAAGTTTATCCGAATACTAATGTAGAAGTGGTGAAATCAGGTGTTGAAAATGCACATGAAGCAATTCAACCTGAGTTTAAAAATAACCTAAAAGATACAGGTATCCAACCTCGTGATATGCTTTTTGCACCGCCTGTAGTACCACACAGTATTAAAGGGATGCAAGTGAGTAAAAACACAAACCGTTGTTTAGAATGCCATAATGCTGATGTAGCTCAACTTGTTGGCGCTACTGTACCAAGTAAAACTCACTTTTATGATCGTGAAGGGCATTTAGGCGATACAGTCTCTGCACGTCGTTATTTCTGTTTACAATGTCATGTTCCACAAACTGATGCAAAACCGATTGTTGAACAAACATATCGCTCTACACCAGGTTATGATAGAAAAGCAGATCAACCGTTACCACAAGTGACTAAAACGCCTGAATATAAAGAAAAATTTGAGGAAACGCTCAAAGAATTTGGTCATTCTTCAGATAAATATTTGAACCAACATCATTAAGGTGAGCAAAAATGAAAAAATTAACAAATTTAATTAAATCTTTTTGGCATTGGTTCAGAACACCAAGCCGAATTGCAGTGGGAACAATCATTTCACTTGCATTTATTGCAGGAATTTTGGCTTGGGTGGGCTTTAATTATGGTCTAGCTGAAACCAATACAGAAAAATTCTGTTCAAGCTGTCATACAAATGATGTTTATCCTGAATATTTGCATAGTACCCATTTTCAAACACGTACAGGTGTAGGCGCGAGCTGTCCAGATTGTCACGTTCCACATGAGTTTGGTCCAAAAATATTACGCAAAATTGTTGCAGCAAAAGAAGTTTATGCATTTTATACTGGTAAAGTGGATACTATTGAGAAATTCAATGAACGTCGTTTACATATGGCCGAAAATGAGTGGGCACGTATGAAGGCGAATGATTCTCAAGAATGTCGTAACTGCCATAAAATGGATCGTATGGATCGTTCTCAACAAAAAGAAGTAGCGGCGAAGATGCATAAGTTCGCTGAAGAAAATGGTAAAACTTGTATCGACTGTCATAAAGGTATTGCACATAAGTTACCTGATATGAAAGATGTCGAATCAGGATTTAAGAAAGAAGAGAAATAATTCTTTCAGCAATGTATAGGAAAATACCGTACTCTGTAAAAGTACGGTATTTTTTTATCTGATTTTTATCCTAGAAAAAAAGTGAATTTTTCAGTAAAATCGTCGAGTTTTATAAAATGATTAAAAAAATTACTCAAAGTTTAGGGATTTATCGTGGCTCATCGAGATTTTGTTGCGCGTCGTGGCGTAAATAAGAAAAAAGGAAAAAATAAGAATATTTTAATTGGGATGATGATTGCAGTTGTCTTTGCATTTGGTATTGGGCTTTATTTCCTGAAAAATAAAACAGAGGAAAAAGTAGTGAAAGAAATTATTCCTCAAACAGAAAAAACGCAGCCTAAAAGTATTTTACCTAATCGTCCTGAAGAAGTTTGGAGTTATATTAAAGCGTTAGAAACGCGTACGGTGCCTGTTGATGATAAGCCATCTAGTGTAGAAAAAAATATGCGTTTAACAGAAGAACAACGTCAAGTTTTAATCCAAATGGAGAAAGATCAAAAAGCAGCAGAGGAAGCTCGTAAATTAGCTGAACAACAAGCAGCTCAAGAATCTACTAAGGTTGATAATCTATCAAAAAGTACGGTGGTTCAGCAATCATCACCGGTTAAAACAGAGCAAGTTAAAAAAGTAGAAACCGTAAAAATTGACACTCTTAGCATTGAAGCCGAAAAAAAAGCTAAACAAGCTAAATTAGATACAGCGAAGAAAGTGGAATCTATTAAAACTGTTGAGCCGGTTAAAACTACAGAGAATGAAAATGGCAGTAAGAAGTTTGGTTTACAGTGTGGTGCTTTTAAGAACCGAGCCCAGGCTGAAAGTTTACAGGGAAGATTGGCAATGACAGGTTTTAATGCACAAGTACAAGTAAATGGTGAATGGAATAGAGTACGAATTGGAAATTTCGCCAATCGAGATGCAGCAATGCAAGCTCAGAGTAAAGCAAAGGGTGTTGCAGATTGCGTGGTGATTGGTATGTAATCAATCAGTTAATTTTACAGGTTAAGTGCGGTGATTTTTCCACGATTTGTACAACCTTATTATTATTTGATACCGCCGTTTTCAATCGTTTTAATCTGCATTTATCCTCTGTTGTATGGAATTTACTGGTCAATCCCAGAAAATGGTGAAATGTCAAGCGATTGGCAAATATTCTTTGCACCAATGCCAATAATTTTACTGGCTCAAATGTTATTTTCTCGCTGGAGTTGGGAAAAATTACGCAGTCTTGAACGACAAAAATGGCTAAAAGGCACAGGCATATTCTTAACCGCAACGTTCATTACGACGCATTTAATTTATGCTTAGGCAGATGCTTATTTGTATCGTCCTATCATGTAACGCTCTAATTTCCCTTTATCTTATCCAATGACAGCTCGTTCTTTTTTAGAAAAACACGGTTTCTTGGATGGAGAAGAATATACGCAAAAATTGGCACAAGAAGGCCGTTTAGATGCCTTAAAAATTGATTATCCGAAAAAAGCACTCTCTTACGCACCCATTACGTACAAACCTAATGTTCTGATCGTAACGGTTTCGGGTTTGCGCCATGATGCGATTTCTAATGAAAAGATGCCAAAACTTGCTGAATTTGCAACAAGTTCAACCGAATTCACTAATCATTACAGCATAGGTAATAGTAACAACGCAGGCTTGATTGGGTTATTTTACGGGCTAAATGCAAATTATACCGATAGCATTTTAAGCAATCATACCCAATCTGTTTTAATCGAAAAATTACGTGCTGAAAATTATCAACTGGGTTTATTTTCTGCTACGAATTCAAAGATAGCGTCTTCCGCCAAGCATTATTTCGTGAAATGAAACTTTCGTCGAATAAAACCAACAAGCCAAATAATGAAAGTGCGGTAAAAAATCTCAATGATTTTATTAAAGCACAAAAAACAGACTCCCCTTGGTTTGCTTATTTGGATTTAGCCTTGGAGGTTAAATCCCTATCAGACTATGACCGCACTTTGCAAGACATTGATTCTCTTTTAGCAAAAGCGTTAGAAAGTACACCGCTTGAAAATACATTAGTCATCATCACGTCAGAGCATGGTTTAACCTTTAATGAAATGAATGAAAAAGAGCGAGAAAACTACTTTGGGTGCGATGAGGTTCAAGTGCCATTGCTTGTATATTGGAAAGATTTACCGGTAGGCAAACAAAATGGATTAAGTAATCATGCGGATATTTTCTCTGCATTAATGCAAACGGTGTTCGGCGTAGAAAACTCGTTGATGGATTATAGTCAGGGACGCAATCTCTTTGATCTTAAGGGTGATGACTGGGTGCTTGCCTCTAATTTCCACTGGAATGTGGTGATTCAACCAGATGGAACACAATATCACATTGCTCGCAAAGGTAATTACAAAAAATTCTATAAAGATTATATTGAGCAATCGTCAGATAGACCGCCACTTGGAATCTTCTTAGAAGCCTTCCAATTACAAAATTTTTTCTTTGAAAAATAGTCTATAAGGGCATAAAAGAATAGATTTTTTGCCCTTAAGCCTTTATACTCGTAACTCAGTTTAAGACTGAAAAATGTTATTAATGAAAATCCGTGAGTTTTTCATAACATTATCATAATGCTTCTCGCCGTACTTACAGTACCTTTCAATTAATATACATTCTCGTCTTTTTATCCTTTCTTTTTTACGGAGTTTGTATGAAAAGCCACGTTTGTAGTTTTAAAACCTATATTTGCGATGAAATTATTAAAAAAGGCGGATGGGTAAATGCCCATGCACATGCTGATCGCGCTTTTACGATGACGCCAGAGAAAATTGGGATTTATCATAGTAGTAATTTGCAACAAAAATGGGATTTAGTGGATGAAGTAAAACGCACTTCCAGTGTTGATGATTATTACGCACGTTTTTGCCAATCTATTGAATTAATGATATCCCAAGGTGTTACCGCATTTGGCACCTTTGTCGATATAGACCCAATTTGTGAAGATCGTGCAATTATTGCCGCACACAAAGCTCGCGAAGTGTATAAACATGACATTATTTTGAAATTTGCCAATCAAACTTTAAAAGGGGTAATTGAACCCACTGCGCGTAAATGGTTTGATATTGGTGCAGAAATGGTAGATATGATTGGTGGCTTACCATATCGTGATGAATTGGATTATGGTCGCGGCCTAGAGGCGATGGATATCTTGTTAGATAAGGCCAAATCTCTTGGAATTATGTGTCATGTACATGTCGACCAATTCAATAATCCAAGTGAAAAAGAAACTGAGCAACTTTGCGACAAAACCATTGAACACGGAATGGAGGGACGAGTTGTGGGTATCCACGGTATTTCCATTGGCTCACATTCAAAAGAATATCGCTACAAACTGTACGAAAAAATGCGTAAAGCTAAAATGATGATGATAGCCTGTCCTATGGCATGGATTGACAGCAATCGAAAAGAAGATCTTATGCCATTCCATAATGCACTCACGCCAGCAGATGAAATGATCCCCGAAGGTATCACTGTTGCCCTAGGCACGGATAATATTTGTGATTATATGGTTCCTCTATGTGAAGGCGACTTATGGCAAGAATTAAGCCTATTAGCTGCGGGCTGCCGTTTCCCTCACTTAGATGAAATGGTCAACATCGCAAGTATTAACGGTCGTAAAGTGTTAGGACTAGAGCCAATTTAGCTTTTTATTCTCCCAATCAAAAGTGCGGTCAAAATGGGCAACATTTAAAAGTTGATTACAAAATCTAGCTTTTAAATGTTGCCCATTTTCGTTGTGCTTTTGTGTTTTTTAACTTGCTAAAAAACAAAAAATAAATAAAATGAACACTCATTCATTTTTGAGCAATTATTGCTCCTTATTTTACTCAAGGATCTTATGCGACAAGCTAAAACAGACTTAGCTGAACAGATTTTTTCAGCGACAGATCGTTTAATGGCAAAAGAAGGGTTGAATCAACTTTCTATGCACAAACTTGCGAAAGAAGCGAATGTAGCCGCAGGAACGATTTACCTTTATTTTAAAAACAAAGATGAGTTGCTTGAACAATTTGCACACAGAGTGTTTTCAATGTTTATGGCAACGCTTGAAAAAGATTTTGATGAATCTAAGCCTTTTTTCGAACAGTATCGACAAATGTGGAAAAACATTTGGTATTTCTTACAAGAAAATCCCACCATTCTGTCTAATTTAAAACAGCATGAATCCTTACCTAATTTCAAGGATATTTGTAAAAACATTAAAAATTGCCGTTGGGATTTATTTTGTCATCAAGCACAAAAAGCTGGCTTATTAGCGGAATTATCTGAAGATATTCTCTTTTTATTAAGTTTGAAAACTGCAATAAATTTAGCCTCTGATGCAAAATTTATCGATTTCGATCTTAATCCTGAAATTTTAGAATCTGTGATCGAATGCTCTTGGCGTGCGATTCAGAAATAATTGTTGTTATTTTTATAACGGAGCTTTAAACATGAGTCAAACTCAATCTCAGAGACCGAAACGTTCACATACTTTCTTTATGAAAGTGATTTTGGCTGTTTTTGTCTTAATTTTTGCGGGCGTTATTGGTTTTAGTTTTATTCGCAACATGATGATTGGAAAATTTCTAGCCAATATGCCTGAGTCAACGAATCCAGTAACCGCCTTAGAGATTAAGCCTAGCGAATGGACACCTGTAATTAATACAACGGGTCTTGTTCGTCCAAATCAAGGAGCAATGTTAAGTGCACAAAATGCGGGGAGCGTTTCACATGTATTTGTTCAAAATGGACAATCAGTGAAAAAAGGTGATCGTTTAGTGGAGCTAGATAGTTCTGTTGAACGTGCAAGTTTACAAGCTGCAGAAGCTCAACTTCCAGCACTTCGTCAGACTTATCAACGTTATGCAAATCTTTTAAAAAGTAATGCGGCATCTCGTCAAGATGTTGATAATGCAAAATCAGCATATGATGCTCAACTAGCCAATATTGAATCTCTAAAAGCGACCATTGAGCGCCGTAGTATTGTTGCTCCATTTGATGGAAAAGCAGGTATTGTTAAAGTTAATGTAGGGCAATATGTCAATATTGGTACAGAAATTATTCGTGTAGAAGATACGAGTTCAATGAAGGTTGATTTTGCTATTTCTCAAAATGAATTAGATAAATTACATATTGGTCAACGTGTTACAGCAACGACTGATGCGCGTAAAGGCGAAACATTTTCAGCTCATATCACGGCTATTGAACCAGCAATTAATTCATCAACGGGTTTGGTTGATGTACAAGCTACTTTTGAACCCGAAGATGGTCGCCAATTACTTTCTGGTATGTTTTCTCGATTACGCATAGCCTTACCTACAGAGAAAAATCAAGTTGTCGTTCCCCAAGTCGCAATTAGTTACAATATGTATGGTGAAATTGCCTATTTATTGATGCCATTATCAGACAAAGATAAAGAAAAATTATCAGGTAATGATAAATTCGATCGTTTGTATCGAGCTAAACAAATCACTGTATTTACGAAAGATCGTCAAGGTATTTATTCTCAGTTACAAGGTAATGAGATAAAACCAGGTGATAAAATTATTACAGGGGGGCAGCAAAATATTAGCAATGGTAGCCTTGTAGAATGGATTGAAAAAGACATTGTTGGTGGCTCTGAGCCCGCTAAAAAGACTAATCTTTAATTCAACTTAGGAAATACGAATGAAATTTACTGATATCTTTATTCGTCGCCCTGTTTTAGCGATTTCAATTAGCTTGCTTATTATTATTTTAGGATTACAAGCGATTTCAAAACTGGCCGTGCGTGAATATCCTAAAATGACAACTACCGTAATTACGGTAACGACAGCTTATCCAGGTGCAGATGCAAACTTAATTCAAGCTTTTGTGACATCTAAACTTGAAGAGTCTATTGCTCAGGCGGACAATATTGATTATATGTCATCATCAAGTTCACCTAGTGCATCTGTCATTACAGTGAAAATGAAATTAAATACCGATCCTGCAGGAGCATTAGCTGATGTGCTTGCTAAGGTAAATGCGGTACGTTCTGAATTGCCACAGGGTATTGAGGATCCAACAGTGGCTTCCTCTTCAGGTGGTACGGGGATTATGTATATTAGTTTCCGTTCAAAAAAATTAGATTCTAGCCAAGTTACCGATTATATTAATCGTGTGGTGAAACCTCAGTTCTTTACAATAGAAGGTGTTGCCGAGGTACAAGTATTTGGTGCGGCAGAGTATTCGTTACGTATCTGGCTTGATCCTGAAAAAATGGCTGCGCAAAATCTTTCTTCTCCTACAGTGATGTCAGCGTTATCTGCAAACAATGTACAAACTGCCGCCGGTAATGATAATGGCTATTTTGTTACTTATCGTAATAAAGTTGAAACTACAACAAAATCAGTTGAGGATTTAGGCAATTTAATTGTTAGTGCTAAAGGTAATGAGCTTGTTCGGTTACGAGATATCGCCACGATAGAATTGAATAAAGAAAATGATAACTCACGTGCAACAGCGAATGGTTCTGATTCTGTGGTATTAGGGATTAATCCTACTTCAACAGCGAATCCATTAACTGTTGCTGAAAAAATTCGACCGCTCTTTGAAACGATTAAGCAGCAACTCCCTGATAGTATGGAAACCGATATTCTCTATGATCGTACGATTGCGATTAATAGTTCCATACATGAAGTGATTAAAACGATTATAGAAGCGACAGTTATTGTATTAGTCGTCATTTTGATGTTTATTGGCTCACTTCGTGCAATTTTAATTCCAGTATTAACCATTCCAATTTCATTAATTGGCGTGCTAATGATGTTACAAAGTTTGAATTTTTCTATTAACTTAATGACATTGTTAGCTCTTATTCTTGCAATTGGTTTAGTCGTAGATGATGCGATCGTTGTACTTGAAAATGTGGATCGTCATATTAAAGAAGGTGAAACGCCATTTCGAGCGGCAATTATTGGAACACGTGAGATTGCTGTGCCTGTTATTTCAATGACGATTACATTAATTGCGGTTTATTCGCCGATGGCGCTTATGGGAGGAATTACAGGAACGCTGTTTAAAGAGTTTGCATTAACGCTTGCTGGAGCAGTGTTTATATCCGGTATTGTAGCATTGACACTTTCACCAATGATGAGTAGTAAGTTACTTAAAGCTAATGTCAAACCAACGAAACTGGAACAACGCGTAGAACATACACTAAGTAAAGTAAATAAAATTTACGATTATATGCTTGATATTGTTATGCTAAATCGTAAATGTATGCTTACATTTGCTGTGGTAATTTTTGCAACACTACCTTTCTTATTTAATTCACTGTCCAGTGAATTGACACCAAAAGAAGATAAAGGCGCATTTCTGGCAATTGGTAATGCCCCATCTAGTGTTAATGTTGACTATATTCAAGATGCAATGAAGCCATATATGAAGAATGTGATGGATACACCTGAAGTTTCATTTGGTATGAGCATTGCGGGGGCGCCAAGTTCTAATGGCTCACTTAATATTATTACCTTAAAAGATTGGAAAGAAAGAGATCGTAAACAAGCAGCAGTAATGAATGAGCTGAATACAAAAGCAAAATCGATTCCTGAAGTGTCGGTATCGGCGTTTAATTTCCCTGAAATAGATACAGGAGAGCAAGGCCCACCAATTGCTATTGTGTTAAAAACAGCACAGGATTACAAAGCATTAGCAAATACAGCTGAAAGCTTGGAAAAGGCTATGAAAGCATCAGGTAAATTTATTTATACTAATCTGAATTTAGCCTATGACACGGCGCAAATGACAATTTCAGTCGATAAAGAGAAAGCTGGAACTTATGGTATTACGATGCAACAAATAAGTAACACGTTGGGGAGTTTCTTATCAGGTGCAACGATTACTCGAGTGGATGTTGATGGTCGTGCTTATAAAGTGATTTCGCAAGTAAAACGTGATGATCGTTTATCTCCAGAAAGCTTCAAAAACTATTATTTAACAGCATCAAATGGACAATCTGTACCATTAAGTAGTTTAGTTAGTATGAAACTAGAAACGCAACCAATGTCATTAGCTCGTTTTAGTCAATTAAACTCAGCTGAAATTGGTGCAGTTGCGATGCCAGGTACATCTACAGGTGATGCTATAGCGTGGTTGCAGGATTATTTAAAAAATAACTTACCGCAAGGATATACTTATGATTTTAAATCAGAGGCTCGCCAGCTTATTCAAGAAGGGAATGCACTTGCGGTGACATTTATTTTAGCCGTTATCATTATTTTCCTGGTTCTTGCGATTCAATTTGAATCAATACGAGATCCAATGGTTATTATGATTTCGGTGCCTTTAGCAGTAAGTGGAGCATTACTCACATTAAACTTATTGTCTTTTTTCCAAATTGACGGAACGACATTAAATATCTATTCGCAAGTTGGATTAATTACATTAGTCGGTTTAATTACCAAACATGGTATTTTAATGTGTGAAGTGGCAAAAGAAGAGCAGTTGAATCATGGTAAAACGCGTATTGAAGCAATTACATCAGCTGCGAAAGTACGTTTGCGTCCGATCCTTATGACTACTGCAGCCATGGTTGCTGGATTAATTCCATTACTTTATGCTACGGGCGCTGGGGCTGTATCTCGTTTTAGCATGGGGATTGTTATCGTAGCAGGATTATCTATTGGGACAATTTTCACTTTATTTGTCTTACCAGTAGTTTATAGCTACATTGCAACAGAACATAAGCCATTACCAGAATTTAAAGAAGATTTAACAAATTGATACACATAAAAATTATGTAAAAAAAACCGCACTTTGGGTCAATGAGCAAAGTGCGGTTTTTTTAGTTAAAACATTTTATAAAATAATCAAATCATCACGGTGCATCGCGACAGAGCCATATTCATAACCAAGAATAAATTCAATCTCGGTCGATTTTTTACCTTTAATAAGTTGTAATGCATCACTATTATAACGAGGCATACCAAGCGCAATATCTTTACCGGACTGCGTACGAATCTTTACAACCTCACCACGAGAAAAACATCCTTCAATTGCAATAATACCAGCAGGGAGAAGCGATTTGTTTTGTATTAACATTGCATGTTCTGCACCATCATCAATTGTAATAATGCCAACGGAAGGGGCTGCAAAAAGCCATTGTTTCCGACTTTCTAAACGATCAGATTGATGAGCAATAAATTTTGTACCAATATTATGGTCATAAGCTAAATCAGCGATTACATTTAGCTGATTACCTGGCGCAATAATTGTTTCAATACCTGAACGCGTTGCAACATCAGCAGCGATAATTTTTGTCATCATTCCACCTGTACCAAGATTTGTCCCTGAATCTCCTGCAATAGCACGAATATGATCGGTGATTTGTTCTACGATTGGAATTAATTTTGCATCTGGATTTTTACGCGGATCACTATCAAATAATCCTTGCTGGTCTGTGAGTAGATAAAGTTGTTCAGCTTGAACAAGAATAGCCACTAATGCAGATAAATTATCGTTGTCACCAACCTTAATTTCCGCTGTTGCAACAGCATCATTTTCATTTATCACAGGAATAATTTGATTATCTAACAGGGCATGTAACGTATCGCGAGCATTGAGAAAACGTTCACGATCTTCAATATCCGCACGGGTTAATAAGATTTGTCCAATATGAATATCATAAATAGCAAATAATCTTTCCCAAGCTTGAATTAATTGGCTTTGACCTACTGCAGCAAGTAATTGTTTTGATGCGATTGTTGGGGGTAAGCTCGGATGATTTAAATAGTGTCTGCCAGCCGCAATTGCACCCGAAGTAACGATAACGATTCGAAATCCATCATGGTGTAATTGCGCAATTTGACGAACAATTTCCATCATATGCGGTGAATTTAATTTTGGAGTACCTTGTGTTAGTGTACTTGTTCCAAATTTCACAACTATTGTTTTTTTAGTCATAAGTTTTTCCAAGTTTTTTATTTATATTTTTACGTTATCACTAAATCAATGAAAAATCACTTAATATCAGGTATAGTAAAGTAAATTTTAGGGGAAATTTATGACATTGAGTTTAATTGTAGCGACAACCTTGAATAATGTGATTGGTAAAGATAATCAGATGCCTTGGCATTTACCTGCAGATTTGGCATGGTTTCGCCGTAATACAACAGGTAAGCCTGTAATAATGGGGAGAAAAACTTTTGAAAGTATCGGGAGGCCCTTGCCAAAACGAATAAATATCGTACTTTCTCGTCAACCGTTTGAACATGAAGGGGTAATTTGGAAAAATAGTTTTGAAAGTGCGGTTAATTTTGTGAATGATTGCGATGAAATTATGCTAATCGGTGGTGGTGAATTATTTAAACAATATTTACCAAAAGCGGATAAACTTTATCTTACACAAATTCAATCTGAAATTGAAGGAGATACATTTTTTCCCACACTTGATTGGAACGAATGGATCGTTGAATTTGAAGAATATCGTCAGGCTGATGAAGATAATGAGTATGACTGTCGATTTTTGATTCTTGTTCGTAGCGAAAAATAATTATCTTTCTTCATAAGATACTACATGCAATTGCTGCTTTTGTTTTTCTGCTTTTTTCTGTTCACGGCGTTTCTGAAAAAATGCGCTTAATTTATGACTACACTCTTCTGCTAATACACCAGATGTAATCTCCAGAGTATGATTCATCTTGTAGTCATCAAAAAAATGGAAACGCGATCCAACAGCCCCAGTTTTATAATCAGAAGCGCCGAACACAAGGCGTTTAATTCTACTATGCAAAATCGCCCCTGCACACATTGTGCAAGGCTCCAATGTCACATAAAGCGTGGTATTCAGTAAGCGATAATTTTGGAGATGTTTTGCTCCGTCTCGCAAAGCGATAATCTCAGCATGTGCAGTAGGATCGCTTTGAAAAATGGAGAGATTCCAACCTTCTCCAATAATATTTCCAGCGTCATCAACCAAAACCGCCCCCACAGGAATCTCACCTAACGCTTCCGCTTTATCCGCAAGATCAAGGGCATGGCGCATCATTTTCTCGTCAAATTCTGACCGCACTTTTGCTACATCCATTAGACGGAAAAAGGATATTTAATCGGCTCATGAGATTGATAGCCAATGACTTTGAAATCATCCATCGTGACCCAAGTTTCTAAATCCTCAAGGCTTTTTATATATGGATTGATTTCTAATTTTGGCAATGGGAAAGGCTCGCGTTTAAGTTGTACATCACGCATTAACTCAAGCTGATCTTCATAAATATGTGCATTTACAATTTTATGATATGCCTTGCCTGGTTTTTTACCCGCAATCTGTGCCATAAGCGCCAAGAAAGTAAACACCTGAATTTGATTGAAATTCAATCCAAGTGGAACATCACAGGAACGTTGATAACTAGTAAGATGTAAAGTATCGCCCACAAGAGAAAAAGTATGCGTATGCATACAAGGACGAAGACAACCAAGATCAAACTCCCCTGGGTTAAAGAAGGTTAAAATTTCCCCTCTATCATCAATTCCCTTGGTCAAATTATTAACAATTTTGCGTAGCTGATCGATGGTTTCACCATTAGGTTTACGCCATGCTCTGCCTTGCACACCATATACGCGTCCCATATCATCAACGCCTCTACGGTGAGGATTCGCGAGCCATGCGGCATTTTCATTCGCATTGGCATCCCAAGTTTTAGTACCAAGTGCGCGGAAATCAGCAGCATTGTTATATCCACGAATATAACCTAAAAATTCAGCAATGGCTGCTTTCCAATAACTTTTACGCGTGGTTATCAACGGAAATTGATTATTCGCCACATCATATTCTAAATCTGCATTAATAACTGTGAGACAACGCTTACCTGTACGCTCATTGGCAACCCATTCACCTTCATTAACAATGCGACGACAAAGATCAAGATATTGCTTCATAAAAATCTCCTATTTTATTACCGCACTTTTGCGTGAATACGCCCAAGACATAATTAAAACTCCACCAATAATCATTGGCAAGCAAAGCGCTTGTCCTCGCGTAATAACTCCAAAGAAATTTTCAACTTCAGGTTCACGTACATATTCCACAATAAAACGGAAGATGCCATAACCAATTAAGAATAAGCCGGCTACAGAGCCCATTGGACGTGGCTTTTTAATAAAAATATTCAGAATGGCAAACAACACTATGCCTTCTAGAAAAGCTTCATAAAGTTGTGATGGATGGCGAGGAAGTAATAGAGGATCATTCGGGAAAATCATTGCCCAAGGTACATCCGTTTCGCGTCCCCACAGCTCAAGATTAATGAAATTACCAATTCGGCCTAAACCTAAACCAAACGGAATCAAAGGCGCAACAAAATCAGCCGTTTGCCAAAAATTACGTTTTTGTGAATAAGACGTCCAAATCATGGCAACAATGACGCCTATTAATCCGCCATGGAAAGACATTCCACCTTCCCAAACACGGAACAAATAAAGTGGCTCTTGTAAGAAACGATCCAAATTATAAAAAAATACATCGCCAACACGTCCGCCAATAAATACGCCCATAAAACCGTTGAAAAGTAAAGTATCAACTTGCTCCACTGTCCAACCGCTATTTGGGCGACTAGCACGGCGAACCGCAAGCCAGCGTGCAAAAATAAAACCCAAAAGGTACATCAAACCATACCAACGTAAGCCGATATTGCTATCACCAAGAGTAAAAATGGTTGGATCAAAATGTGGAAGTGTTAGGTATTGATTCATAATTTCCCTTATTTTAGAAACATATTAATAGCAATAGCGATTAGTAATACTGCAAAACCTTTTTTCAATGTAGTTACAGGCAGTTTTGCAGTGGCATTTGCACCAAGTTTTGAAGTGAAAAATGATGTCGTAGTAATACCTGCAACAGCAGGTAAGTAAATATAGCCTAAAGAATATTCAGGCATACTAGGATTACCTAAGCCTCCTAGCATAAAACTAAACATCCCAGATGTGCCGAGTAGCATGCCACAAAATGCCGAAGAACCAATAGCCTTTTTCATATCAATACCACGTGAAGTTAAAAATGGTACGATAAAGCCGCCTCCGCCGATACCCGCGGCACTGGATGCGATACCAATTAAAATGCCACCAATAATGGAAGATAAGGTAGTTAAAGGTTTTATTTTCTTGTGTGATTTAGGTTTAATAGATAACACCATTTTTATGGCAAGATAGATAACTAGGCAGGCAAATAATTTTGATGAAATATCACGATCCAGTTTTCCGATAAAAAAACCGAAAATAAAGACAGTTAGCATGATGGAAGGTGCAAGAATCTTCACTGCTTTCCAGACAACATTACCTAATTTATGGTGACGTTGAGCTGATGAAAATCCAGTGATAACAATAGTGGCAAAAGAAGTACCAAGTGCAGTAGACATGAGAAGCGGTTCAGGTACTCCCATAATGGGTAGCAGATAGACTAACGTAGGAACAATGACTAATCCACCACCAATACCAAAAAGACCCGCTAAAAAGCCTACAACAGCGCCAACTAACAAGCAAAGTATGAGAAAAGTTAGCATGAATCATTCCTTGTTTTATAAAACGGACGTTTAGAATATTTCGATGTATTGCGCTTTTTATTATATGAATAATGCTTTTGTTCTGTATCATATATAGTCGTATGAATAGGAGGATTATCTGAGAACAATATGTTAGAAAATTCCTTCATTGCCTTACGATATACATCCTTTTTAAAGGATACAACTTGGCGAACAGGATACCAAAAACTCACCCAACGCCATCCATCAAATTCTGGCGATTTGGTTGTTTGCATATTGATATTTTTTTCATCGCCGACAAGCTGTAACAAAAACCAGCGTTGTTTTTGCCCTATACACATCGGTTTGCTGTCATAACGCAACAAACGTTTTGGTAATTTATAACGCAACCAATGCTTAGATACATATAAAATGCGCACATCTTTAGGCTGTAGACCAACTTCTTCGTACAGTTCACGATACATCGCTTGCTCGGCACTTTCATTATCATTAATGCCACCTTGTGGAAACTGCCACGAATTTTGCCCACAGCGCTTCGCCCAAAGCACTTGCCCGTTGCGATTACAAATCACAATACCCACATTTGGACGGTAGCCATCAAAATCGATCACTATCGTTTTACCTTAAATTTTTCATATAAAAATAGTCTGCAGATTGTTTCATAAATCAGTGTTTTTATCAACCAAAGGGCTGATTACACAATAAAATACACAGATTGTGGATAACATTGTGAATAATGGATTTCTGATTGTGAATTGATTAAGTAAAAACAGGAAAGGATCCTTATCACATAGAACTTGAAAATAAATTGAGTTATTTCCAATCAAAAGATCTAAAACAAAAATAAACCGCACTTTTTACACACAAAAATGCAAGAAAGTGCGGTAAAAAAATACAATTTTTAAAGCGATTCCATTCATCAAAGATCTTTTGGTCATCTCTTTGAGTTATTCAATATTTCTGTGGATAAAATTGTGGTTGAGAAAATCCATAATGTTGTATAACTCAAACAAACCTTTCCAAGATAATTCCAAGGTAAAATTTATCCATTTAAATTCAAGTATTTAGCAGCAAAATATGACAATGTTTGTAATACACAAAAGTCTCTAAATTTTAATGTCTAATTTTTGAACAAATTATTTTAGTCTAGCAAAATAACGCTCCCAATCAAAATATTGACCTGGATCGATCTTACGTCCTGGCGAAATATCACAATGCCCAACAATTCGATCTTTCGTAATCTTAGGATAACTTTTCATGATTAGGTTAGTTAATTCTTGCAATGCCAAATACTGCTCATTAGTAAAAGGTTGTTCATTACTACCTTCCAACTCAATTCCAATGGCAAAATCATTACATTTTTCTCGCCCTTGAAAGCTAGATAATCCAGCATGCCAAGCCCTTTGGTTAAAATTAACATATTGCGTGATTCGCCCATCTCGTTCAATCAAACAATGGGCTGACACACGCATTTGATGAATTTCTTTAAAATAAGGGTGAATCTTAGGATCTAATTTCCCTTGAAAAAAATCATCCACATATCCGCCACCAAATTGTTCTGGCGGTAAGCTAATGTAATGGATCACAAGAAGTGAAATATCCTGTAAATCTGGACGTTCATCAAAATGCGGAGATGGAATTTGTCGACAATCAGTCAGAAATCCTTTCTCAATATCTTTTATTTTTCGCATACATTTTTCCTATTTTTGCGATCAGGATCGCAGAAAAAGTGCGGTTTGTTTTACAAAACCATTTTCCCTTTTCACAATATTTCAGCCAATAAAGGCTTAACGAAAGGAAAATAAATGAAACTAACTACACAAACTACCTTGAAAAAAGGCTTTACATTAATTGAATTGATGATAGTCATCGCCATCATCGCGATTTTAGCTACTATCGCTATTCCTTCTTATCAAAATTATACCAAAAAAGCCGCGGTATCCGAATTACTGCAAGCATCTGCACCTTATAAGTCAGATGTGGAATTATGCGTTTATAGCACAGGTAAACCTTCCAGTTGCTCGGGAGGAAGCAATGGAATTGCGGCTGATATTACAACAGCAAAAGGCTATGTAAAATCAGTGACAACAAGCAACGGTGCAATAACAGTAGCGGGTAATGGTACATTAGACGGAATGAGTTACACACTTACTGCTGAAGGCAATAGTGCAAACGGCGTTACATGGAAAACTACCTGTGGTACAACGAATGCCGATATTTTCCCTGCTGGATTCTGTTCAAAATGATCGACTTAACTAGTGCAAAACCTCGTGTAAAAGCACAAAATGGCGAGATATTTACGATCTCGCCAGAATTATGGGGGCGTAATCAGCAACAACAGTCGCTACTCTTACGTTATTTTGCGTTACCACTCAAAGAAGAAAATAATCGTCTTTGGTTAGGTGTCGATTCCCTTTCTAATCTTTCTGCCTGTGAAACTATTGCGTTTATAACCGGTAAACTTGTTGAGCCTGTTTTATTAGAAAGCACTCAACTTAAAGAACTATTACAACAACTTGCCCCTAATCAACTTCAAGTGGAAGAGCAAGTTAAATACTACCAACATCAAGAACAGTCTCATCTTGAACAACAAGATGACGAGCCCGTCATTCGATTACTTAATCAAATTTTTGAATCCGCTTTACAAAACAATGCCTCAGATATTCATTTGGAGACTTTATCGGATCATTTCCAAGTGCGGTTTAGAATTGACGGTGTTTTACAAGCTCAGCCTCCACTTAGCAAAAATTTAGCGAATCGAATTATTTCTCGCCTAAAACTGCTCGCTAAATTAGATATTAGTGAAACCCGCCTTCCACAAGATGGACGATTTCAATTTAAAACTACGTTTTCTGATATTCTTGATTTCCGTCTTTCAACGTTACCAACTCATTGGGGAGAGAAAGTTGTCCTGAGAGCACAGCAAAATAAACCAGTAGAACTCAGCTTTTCTGAACTAGGCATGACTGAAAATCAACAGCAAGCATTTCAATGCGCACTTAGCCAACCACAAGGATTAATTTTAGTAACTGGCCCAACAGGAAGTGGGAAAAGTATCTCACTTTACACCGCACTTCAGTGGCTGAATACACCAGATAAACATATTATGACCGCTGAGGATCCCATTGAAATTGAGCTTGATGGCATTATTCAAAGCCAAATTAATCCACAGATTGGATTAGATTTTAGCCGTCTATTGCGCACTTTTTTACGTCAAGATCCCGATATCATTATGCTAGGTGAAATTCGAGATGAAGAAAGTGCAATGATTGCACTACGTGCCGCTCAAACGGGGCATTTGGTGCTTTCAACTTTACATACCAATGATGCAATATCTGCCATTTCTCGCTTACAACAACTCGGTATTCAACAACATGAAATTGAAAACAGTTTACTGCTCGTCATTGCGCAACGTCTTGTACGAAAAATCTGTCCAAAGTGCGGTGGAAATTTAATAAATTCTTGTGATTGCCATCAAGGTTATCGAGGTCGAATCGGCGTGTATCAATTTCTACATTGGCAGCAGAATGGTTATCAAACGGATTTTAAAAATTTACATATGAGTGGTTTAGAAAAAGTGAGCCAAGGTATAACAGATGAGAAAGAAATTGAACGTGTGTTAGGTAAAAACTCATGACTAAAAAACTCTTTTATTATCAAGGTAGTAACGCATTAAATCAGAAACAAAAAGGCTCAATTATTGCGGATACGAAACAACAAGCATACTTTCAATTAATAAGCCGCGGGCTTACTCACATCAAATTACAACAAAACTGGCAATTTGGGGCAAAGCCCAAAAATTCAGAAATTAGCGAATTACTCAATCAATTAGCGACATTGCTACAGTCCGCAATTCCGTTAAAAAACAGCCTGCAAATTTTGCAACAAAATTGTACTCAAATTATGCTCAACGAATGGCTTGAGCGACTGCTTCAATCTATTGAATCTGGTTTAGCATTCTCACAAGCCATTGAACAACAAGGGAAATATCTCACTCAACAAGAAATTCAACTGATTCAAGTGGGAGAAATGACGGGAAAACTTTCCGTTGTTTGTAAAAAAATAGCCACACATCGTAGCCAATCTTTAGCATTACAACGCAAATTACAGAAAATTATGCTGTACCCCTCAATGGTGTTAGGAATTTCTCTATTATTGACGCTCGCATTACTGCTTTTTATCGTGCCTCAATTTGCTGAAATGTACAGTGGTAATAATGCTGAGTTACCAACAATAACCGCAATATTGCTCTCTATATCTAATTTTCTTAAGCAAAATATTGGGATTTTGCTATTTTTCGCTTTTAGTTTTTTTCTATTTTATTACTTCTATCTAAAACGCCAGACTTGGTTTCATCAAAAGAAAAATCAACTCCTCTCTATTACGCCTATTTTTGGCACAATTCAAAAGCGTTCACGTTTAGTGAACTTTAGTCAAAGTTTACAAATTATGTTGCAGGCCGGCGTACCGCTTAATCAAGCACTAGACAGTTTTCTCCCTCGCACACAAACGTGGCAAACCAAGAAAACGCTTGTAAATGACATCGTATTAGATAAAGAAGTGCGGTCAATTTTACAATGGGTTTCTCAAGGCTATGCGTTTTCTAATAGCGTAAGTAGCGAGCTTTTCCCAATGGAAGCACAACAAATGCTCCAAATTGGTGAGCAAAGCGGAAAACTCGCTTTGATGCTAGAGCATATTGCGGATAATTACCAAGAAAAACTTAACCATCAAATTGACTTACTCTCACAAATGTTAGAACCATTAATGATGGTGATCATCGGCAGTCTGATTGGGATTATTATGATGGGAATGTATTTACCTATCTTTAATATGGGCGCAGTGATTTAATGATTTACTTAGCCTCATTTTTATTCGGTGGGATTAGTGGCGTAGTTTTATGGTGCTATGTATCGGAGTTTATTACTTGTTTACAGAAAGATATTTATGATGCTTATATTGAATTGTTCCCAGAAAATGCCCCATTTTTTCAACCTGATGCTTCTACAATTCAACAGAAAAAGTGCGGTCATATTTTAGTTTACTTTTTTAGTGTCGGTTTTTTATTTCTCTTTTTGCATTTGATATTAAAAAATGAATCTCTCTTATTATGGGCTGGAGTAGTACTTCTTATGCTTTGGACAATGAGTTACCTTGATTGGCATTATCAACTTATTTCTCCAACGCTTTGCTTAGCATTATTTGCTTTAGGCGTATTAGGGGCTTATTTCTATTTTTCCCCTTTATCGTTAATCGAAAGCTTGCAAAGCTCAGCTGGTTTCTTCTTTGTTTTTGGGCTCATTTATGGAGGGGCAAAAGTTTATTATGGTAAGGAAGTTTTTGGTAAAGGTGATTGGTGGTTGTCATTAGGGTTAGGTAGTTTTACTCCATTGTCACATTTACCACACTTTTTACTCATAGCGTGCTTATTAGGAATCGTTTTTACATTGGTTTATCGACGAAAATCCCGATTCTTACCCTTTGCACCTTTTATGTGTATATCGGCAATCGTGTTATTTATTGTCCAAATTTATACTTAATTTGTACTATTTATGCCAAATAATTTAAATATAGGATGTTTATTTACCACATTTTATAATCAAAGCTTGTTAGTTGGATTCCTCCGCAATTTTGATCCCTATATAGTAGATAAAAGATTGAAAAAGTAGTTGCTAAATTGAATCAATAGGAAAAATAAAAGGATATTTTTTATGGAAAATTTATAACTGTTATAAATAGAAAAATCGCATTATGCCTAGCATAATGCGATTTTAAGAATATCAGAAATATTACCGCACTTTATTCATCCATATATCCTAAACTACGCAGTGCACGTTCATCATCTGCCCAACCTGACTTCACTTTCACCCAAAGTTCAAGATGGACTTTGTTATCAAATAAACGTTCCATATCAGCGCGTGCTTCCATACCAATAGTTTTAATTTTTTGACCGCCCGCACCAATTACCATTTTTTTCTGGCCTTCACGTTCAACGAGAATTAGTCCATTTATTTCATAAGTGCCACGTTCATTCACTTTGAACTGTTCGATTTCAACAGTAACAGAATAAGGTAATTCTTCACCGGTAAAACGCATTAATTTTTCACGGATTATTTCCGATGCCATGAAACGTTGCGAACGGTCTGTGACATAATCTTCTGGAAAATGATGGACACCTTCGCGTAAAGATTGGCGTACAATTTTCTCTAATTCATGAACATTATTACCACGCTGTGCAGAAATTGGCACAATGTGAGCAAAATTAAATTTACTGCTAAGTTCCGTAATAAACGGTAACAAATCATCTTTATTTTTGATGTTATCTACTTTGTTAATAGCTAACACAACTGGTGCTTTTGCATTGCGTAATTTGTTTAGCACCATCTCATCATCTGCATTCCAGTGTGTGCCATCTACGACAAAAATAATTAAATCAACATCGCCGATAGCACTACTTGCTGCGCGGTTCATTAAACGGTTAATCGCACGCTTCTCTTCAATATGAAGTCCTGGAGTATCCACATAGATTTCTTGATACGCCCCTTCAGTTTTAATCCCAACAATACGGTGACGTGTAGTTTGAGCTTTACGCGATGTAATTGAAATTTTTTGTCCTAAAATTTTATTTAAGAGCGTTGATTTACCCACATTTGGGCGACCTACGATAGCAATAAAGCCGCAATAGGTTTTGTCGAATTTTTCGGTCATTTGATGTCCAGTTCTTTTAAAATTTGTTCTGCTGCCGCTTGTTCAGCTTTACGACGGCTAGATCCTTTTGCCACAAAAGTGCGGTCAATTTTATCCGCACTTTTCACTTTGCATTCAACAGTGAAAATTTGACAATGGGCTTCCCCTTGAATATTGACCACTTCATAAGTTGGCAATGGTAGATGTTTACCCTGTAAATATTCTTGTAAACGAGTTTTCGCATCTTTTTGGTTATCACCAGGTTTAATTTCAGCCAATAATTGTTGATACCAATTTCGAATCACTTGGGTCGTCACAGCCAATCCTTGATCCAAAGACATTGCGCCAATAATCGCTTCTACACAATCGGCAAGAATAGATTCTCGGCGAAAACCACCGCTCTTTAGCTCACCAGAACCAAGCGACATATAATCGCCCAATTCAAATTGACGCGCTAAAATCGCTAAAGTGGGCTCTCTCACCAAAGTAGCTCGCATACGGCTCAGTTCACCTTCATTACAACGTGGAAACTGATGATAAAGCGCCTCAGCGATAGTAAAATTAAGAATAGAATCGCCTAGAAATTCTAGGCGTTCATTATGTTGAGTCGCCGCACTTCGATGCGTAAGTGCCTGCTTTAAAAGCGCAATATCATTAAAACGATAACCGATTTTACGCTCAAGTCGATCTAAATGATTCATCTTATTTTATTGCTGTAAAGAAACGATCAAAGCGGAAACCGGTTGGCCATTCATTCGCTTCTTTTTCTAAGCTCATCCAAATATAAGTGGCTTTACCCACAATATTTTTTTCAGGCACAAAGCCCCAGAAACGGCTATCATCGCTGTGATCACGGTGATCCCCCATCACAAAATACTGCCCTTCTGGCACAAGCCATTCTGCAGTTTGCATACCTTCTTGTGGGAAAAACTCAGGACCTGAATAACGACGATATTCACTAATTAATACATTGTGTGTCACATCACCTTTTTCAGTCAATTCTAATTCATTCGGAAAGGCTGGATTTGTTGGATTTTGTGTATATTCAAACGCTTTGGTTTCACAATCAATTTCACAAGGTTTACCTTCTTTTCCATATACCACTTTTAACGTTTTTTGTTCCGCATCAAAAATGACGCGGTCTCCGCCTTTTCCAACAATACGTTTAATATAATCGACACCAGACATATTATCTTTTGAACTTAACGCAAGATTTTCTGCAAAAGCAGCTCGAGTTGCACCTAGGCCCGTGCGAATTAAAGCTTGTTCAGGTGCCTTGAATACAATGACATCTCCACGTTGAGGTTTATTTCCAGCAATAATTGTATTTTGGAAAATAGGATCTTTGATGCCATAAGTATATTTGTTTACGATTAAAAAATCGCCCACTCGTAGGGTTGACTCCATTGAGCCAGAAGGAATTTGAAATGGTTCGAATAAAAAAGAACGCACTAAGAATACGACAGAAAGTACTGGAAAAAGAGATGATAAAAATTCAGAAGCCTCAGAAACCGGTTCAATTTTTGCTTTTTCTTCATCTGTTAATGCCTGACCTGAACGCTGTTCAGCACGTGCGATTTTACGATTCCGTTTTGGCGTTACCACAAAATAATGGTAGCACCATAAGACCCCTGAAAGTGCGGTCAAAATTAGCAGTACAATACTGAATGTGTTTGGTAATTGGAAATAATCCAATAATTTCCATACTCCAAAACCAACAGCTAGTAAAATTACAAAAAATAAATTTGACATAATTTCCCTTATTTATCTTTTCCTACATGTAAAATTGCTAAAAACGCTTCTTGTGGTACTTCTACATTACCTAAAGATTTCATACGTTTTTTACCTTCTTTCTGTTTCTGTAAGAGTTTTTTCTTACGGCTCACGTCTCCACCATAACATTTTGCTAATACGTTCTTACGTAATTGTTTTACCGTAGAACGAGCAATAATGTGGTTTCCAATTGCCGCTTGAATAGCAATATCAAATTGCTGACGAGGAATTAACTCACGCATTTTTTCAACCAATTCACGCCCACGATATTGTGAATTATCTTTATGAACGATTAAAGCCAAAGCATCTACTCGTTCACTGTTAATCATAATATCCACGCGAACCATATCTGCAGCTTGGAAACGTTTAAAACCGTAATCTAACGAAGCATAACCACGCGATGTTGATTTTAATCGGTCAAAGAAGTCTAGAACAACTTCGCCCATTGGAATTTCATAAGTCAGCGCAATCTGATTACCGTGATATACCATATTAGTTTGCACGCCACGTTTTTCCACACAAAGAGTAATGACGTTACCTAAATATTCTTGCGGCACTAACATATTACATTCTGCAATCGGCTCGCGGATTTCAGCAATATTATTAAGCGGAGGCAATTTTGATGGACTATCGACGTAAACAACATCACCATTCGTTAACTGCACTTCGTAAATTACTGTTGGTGCAGTAGTGATAAGATCTAAATCATACTCACGTTCTAGACGCTCTTGAATGATTTCCATATGTAAAAGGCCAAGGAAACCACAACGGAAACCAAAACCAAGTGCGGTAGAATTTTCTGGCTCATAGAAAAGTGAGGCATCATTTAAACTTAATTTGCCGAGAGCATCGCGAAACGCTTCATAATCATCAGAACTTACAGGGAAAAGTCCAGCATAAACTTGCGGTTTTACTTTTTTAAAGCCTGGTAAAACTTCAGTTGCAGGATTATGTTGAAGCGTTAAAGTATCCCCAACTGGCGCACCTAAAATATCTTTAATCGCACAAACTACCCAACCAACTTCACCACATTCTAAAATAGTAGTATCTTCTTGTTTTGGCGTGAAAATCCCTAAACGGTCTACATTGTAAGTTTGTCCGGTAGACATCACTTTAATTTTATCGCCTTTACGTAATACCCCGTTTTTAATGCGAACTAAAGATACCACGCCCAAATAGTTATCGAACCAAGAATCAATAATCAATGCTTGTAATGGCGCATTAGGATCACCTTCTGGTGCAGGAATTTTTGCAACGATTTCTTCTAATACATCTTCGATACCGACACCCGTTTTAGCTGAGCATCGAACCGCTTCCATCGCATCAATTCCCACGATATCTTCAATTTCTTCCGCTACGCGTTCAGGATCTGCGGCAGGCAAGTCGATTTTGTTTAAAATCGGTACCACTTCTAAATCCATTTCGATTGCGGTATAACAGTTTGCTAAGGTTTGAGCTTCTACTCCTTGACCTGCATCGACTACCAACAACGCCCCTTCACAAGCAGCAAGAGAGCGAGACACTTCATAGGAAAAGTCCACGTGTCCCGGTGTATCGATAAAGTTTAATTGATAAGTTTCGCCATCTTTGGCTTTATAATTTAAAGTAACACTTTGTGCTTTGATGGTAATTCCACGCTCACGCTCAAGATCCATAGAATCTAGCACTTGCGCTTCCATTTCGCGATCCGAAAGGCCACCACAAGTTTGAATCAAACGGTCAGAAAGCGTCGATTTACCGTGGTCAATATGGGCAATAATAGAAAAGTTGCGAATATTCTTCATAAAAGATAGTTTTTCTCAAAAAAATCAATAAATTTAACTGGCGGATTGTACCTGAAAAGCATGGAAATCGCTAGGGATGAAAGGGAAAAGTGCGGTCAAATTTTAGATAAAACAAAACCCCGAATTAATTCGGGGTTTCTTTTTTCATTCAAGCTGAAATTATAGGCTTTCAGTGAAAGTACGAGTGATAACGTCGCGTTGTTGTTCCGGAGTTAAAGAGTTGAAACGTACTGCGTAACCAGAAACACGGATAGTTAATTGTGGATATTTATCTGGGTTATTTACCGCATCTTCTAAAGTTTCACGACGTAATACGTTTACGTTTAAATGTTGGCCACCTTCAACTTTAACAGTTGGTGCTACGTTTACTGGTAATTCACGGTATTCGATTTGACCTAATTCGCTCACTGCAACAACTTGGTCTTCAGCGAATTCGCCTTTTGCACATAAGCAACGAGCTTCATTTTTTTCGCTGTCTAACAACCAGAATGAATTAAGCAAATTGTCATTTGCCGCTTGAGTAATTTGAATACCTTTAATCATAATAGCCTCCTAATTGGCATTGAATAATCATAAAAACTGTATAAATTTTATCAAATAATTTGAAGGTTTCAAATTATTTTAGATTTTTTTGATAAAGAACAGGTTATCTTTTTAGGATAATTTTAAAAACTTGATCTAAATTAAGTTTTGGTCATTTCTATAGAGGTTTATTTAAAATTGTTTAACATTAATTTAACTTTTAAGCTTTTTATTACCTTAATTTTTTTGTTTATAATAAGAACATAAGAACATAAGAACATAAGAACAAACTTATTAATAGGATCACAATAATGAAAACCTGGACAGATGTTATCGGAAAAGAAAAAGAACAACCTTACTTTCAACATGCACTACAACAGGTTCATCTTGCAAGAGCAAGCGGGAAAACGATTTATCCCCCACAAGAAGATGTATTTAATGCATTCAAATATACCGCTTTTGAAGATGTGAAAGTGGTGATTCTAGGTCAGGATCCTTATCATGGTCCAAACCAAGCTCATGGATTGGCTTTTTCTGTAAAACCAGAGGTAGTCATTCCCCCTTCCCTATTAAATATGTATAAAGAACTCACACAAGATATTTCTGGATTTCAAATGCCATCACATGGTTATTTAGTCAAATGGGCAGAACAAGGAGTATTGTTGCTCAACACTGTGCTTACCGTGGAGCGTGGTATGGCTCATTCACATGCTAATTTCGGTTGGGAGACATTCACCGATCGTGTTATTGCTGCGCTTAATGAACATCGTGAAAAACTCGTATTTTTACTTTGGGGTAGTCACGCACAAAAAAAAGGGCAAATTATTGACCGCACTCGTCACCTTGTTTTAACGGCTCCGCATCCTTCCCCGTTGTCAGCACATCGAGGTTTCTTTGGCTGTCATCATTTTTCCAAAACGAATAAATATTTAGAAGAAAATGGGATAAATCCCATTGATTGGCAGATTAAATATGATAATCCCCATTATAAAGAGTGATTTTCTTGTTCTTCTTTGAATGCCAAATATTCTTCTAATAAATCTATCGCATCTTGGCATTTTTGATGGCGTTGCTTATAACGTTCTGCGAGCTGTGTATGGCGAATCACATCATCGTGAAGGGGAGATGTTCGTGCTAAATCACATTGTTCCTGGTAAAGTTTATTTAGTTTTTCTAATGCTTCATAATATTTTTCTAGACGTTCTCTTGGCGGTAACCTGTGAATGTTATGTTGTGGACTTTTAACGGGCGCGAATGTAGCTGATGAGGATTGAGTATTTAACGTATTTTTTTTGCGTGCTAATGCTTCTGAAAGCACCGTACACTGAACCACTAAACGTTCTGCTAGATAGGCATAGTGAGTGGGAATGTCTGATTCTAACATTTTAATCTTATCAAGCGTTTGTTTTAGCTCAGTTAGATAAAAACCGACAGTTTGCCCGTACTCACTAAATAAAGAGCGGTCAAATTTAGCAAAGATTTTTTCTTCACGTTGAGGTAAATAATCCTGATAAAGATGTTGAACTTTTTGTTCCAGACGTTGAATAAGTAATTGAATCGACATAAAAATCCCCCAACGGGGGATTATAATCGCTAAAGATACATGGCTGCAATCCAGCCAAACACTAATAATGGAATATTATAGTGAATAAAGGTTGGAACAACGGAATCCCAAATATGATCGTGTTTGCCATCCATATTTAATCCTGATGTTGGACCCAATGTTGAATCAGAGGCGGGGGAGCCTGCATCTCCTAAGGCGGCAGCAACACCTACAATGGCTACAGTGGCTAATGGAGAAAAACCGAAAGATAAACAAAGTGGCACATAAATAGAAGTAATAATCGGCACTGTAGAGAATGACGACCCAATTCCCATGGTAATTAATAACCCGACTAGTAACATTAGAAACGCCGCTAACCCTTTGCTCTGTACCGCACCATTACTTAAACCTTGAACCAAATCCGTGACGCCTGTTGTTGCATTAATGACATTCGCAAAACCAGATGCGGCAATCATCACAAAGCCGATCATCGCCATTAAATGTAACCCTTTTTGAAAAATATCATTACTTTCTTTAAGTTTAAAAATACCAAATACAGCAAAAATAATTAACCCGACTAGCCCACCAATAATAGTTGAACTTGTCATTAATTGCGTGGTAAATGTGGCTATAATCGCAATGACACTGGCAATAATTTGTTTTGATTTAATGTTTGCAATGTGAGCTTCAATTTCTTTTGTCGTGGGTTCTTCAATAGTAACATCATATTCACGTGGCTTGCGATAACTAATAAATACAGCAATAAACAGGCCTAAAATCATACCGCTTACAGGCAAGAGCATCGCAAGAGAAACTTGTGTAACATCAGTATGTAATCCAAGAGCTTCACCCGCTTGATTAATATTTTTTACCAAAATACTTTCAATAAAAATTTTACCGAAACCAACGGGAAGCAACATATAAGTAGCGGTTAAACCAAAGGTGAGTACACAAGCGATAGCTCGGCGATCGATTTTTAAACGATTAAAAATAGAAAGTAGTGGCGGCACAACAATAGGAATAAAGGCAATATGTACGGGAAGAAGATTTTGTGATGAAATGGCAAATAAGGCGAGCACCCCAAAAATAAAATATTTAAACCATACTAAGTTGCTAGAAGTAGGCTTTTTATTCATTTTGGTAATAATTTTATAAGCAATTAAATCAGTGATACCTGATTTAGAAATCGCAATAGCAAACGCACCAAGCATCGCATAATTCATCGCCACCTCAGCACCGCCACCTAAGCCACCAGTGAAGGTTTCAATAGTTTTACTTAAACTTAGATCACCGCAAAGCCCAGCTGTGAGAGAGGCAATCACAAGAGCAATAATTACATTAATACGCAGTAAGCTAAGAGTGAGCAAAACAATGATCGAAATAACAACAGGATTTGATAACATTTTGTTTTTCCTTATAAATTAAATAGTGAATACTGTACTGTAAAAATTTGATGTGTTGAATAAATAATGATGTTGCATAGTATAATCTCCTTTTATCGTCATAAAATAAAACCCCTCGAAAGTTGCCTTCCGAGGGGTAACATTTAGATTATCCTGTCAGCTCGGAAGAAATCTTCCAAGCACACCAAAAACCTGAAAGATTATTCAGTTAAAATGGTGATGATAGTGACGACGGATAATAAACATATTAAATCTCCAAATAGATACTAGCCGCCAAGTTACTGGAAAAATAAGGAGAATGCAACAAGTTTTTATATTTTTATAGAATAGCTATGTGAGGTGATGATTCGTCAGCTACAACCGACAGAGCAGGTTTACCAGTTGGATCGATTATTTAATCAACTAAATAGTGTTGAAAGAGATAAATTAATTTCGTTAATTGAGCAAATAATCGAATGGAAAAATAGCGGAAAAAACTACCGCACTTTTATTGAGTAAAGTGATGTATTATTTTCCTGCTCTGAAAAGATAAACTAGACACGTATTTAATTTAAATTTCTTTTAATCATTCAATATGCTATCCTCTTATAATCAATAATTATTCTCATTATAATGATGTTTAAACGGCGATATTGGATTTTTCTGCTTATTTTGCTTTCGGTTATTTCACTTTTTCTTGGGGTAAGTTCCGTCACTATGAGGGGCTTATTCAATTTGGAAGATAGTCAATGGCAAATATTTCTAGATAGTCGAGTGCCTCGTTTAGTGAGTATTTTGATTGCTGGTGCTTCTTTAAGTATTTGTGGGTTGGTGATGCAGCAATTAAGCAGAAACCGTTTTGTTTCTCCCACAACTGCAGGCACAATGGATAGTGCGCGTCTTGGCATTTTATTGGCCATTCTCTTTTTTCCAGGTGCATCAATGCTTTTAAAAACAGCTATTGCTGTGCTTGTTTCTTTTATTGGTTCGCTATTATTTATGAGCATTCTTTCCCATTTAAAGTTTAAAGATACTATTTTTGTGCCATTGGTGGGAATGATGTTTGGCAATGTGATCAGTTCAATCACCGCATTTATTGCATATCAACAAGATTTATTGCAAAACCTCTCTGGTTGGCTTCAAGGGGACTTTTCACTAGTGATGAGTGGGCGCTATGAATTGCTTTATTTTAGCCTGCCGATGCTGATTATTTCTTATTTATTTGCACAGCGTTTTTCGATTGTAGGAATGGGAAAAGATTTCGCTACTAATCTTGGGTTAAATTATAACCAAGTGCTTTATATAGGTTTGCTTATTGTATCGACAGTTTCATCGATTATTATTGTTTCTGTAGGGGTAATTCCTTTTCTGGGTCTTATCATTCCAAATTTAGTCACACTATATTTGGGCGATAATCTCAAAAAAATTCTTTCTCACACCACACTTTTAGGTGCTGTTTTTGTATTGTTTTGCGATATTTTGGGGCGTTGTTTGATTTACCCTTATGAAATTTCTATTAATGCAGTGGTTGGTGTGATGGGGAGCGGTATTTTCTTGTATTTTTTATTGAAAAGGTACCGTCATGCGTAAATCATCCTTACTTCGTATTGCGATTTTAGGCATATTAGCACTTGTCAGTATTGTATTATTTCTTGGGTATCATTTACCAAATCGTTGGCAATATGCTTTAAATAATCGGGCATTAACGATATCCGCTATTGTGATAACCGGCATTGCTATTGCCCTTGCAACGATGCTATTTCAAACAGTGGTGAATAATCGTATTCTCACACCAAGTATTTTAGGGCTAGATTCATTGTATTTACTGATTCAAACTGGGATTTTATTTTTATTTGGTTCAAAGACATTGTTGTCTATCAATCCTTTTGTTCTATTTCTTATGAGTACAGGTGTAATGATTGGTTTTATGCTTGTGCTTTATCATTTCTTATTTAAAAGAGAATCACAAAATATTTTCTTTTTATTGCTCGTTGGTATTGTTTTTGGCAGTTTTTTCGGTAGCTTAACCACCTTTATGGAGGTGTTGATTGATCCAAATGAGTTTCAAATTTCGCAAGATTTTGGTTTTGCGAGTTTTAATCGGATTAATACTAAGATTCTTTGGCTGGCGTTAGCGATGTTAGTGGCGGTGATTTTATATAGCCTACGTTACTGGAAGTATCTTGATGTGTTGGCACTAGGGCGAGAACAGGCACTGAATCTGGGTGTGGATTATCAACATATGGTTAAAAAATTGTTGATTATTGTAGCTATTTTAACATCTGTCTCGACCGCCCTTGTCGGCCCCTTAGTTTTTTTAGGGCTTCTTGTGATGAATATCACCTTTGAATTCATGCAGGATTATCGCCATAAACTCTTGATTCCTGCTGCGATGTTACTTGCTGTATTTACATTAGTTTGTGGGCAATTTTTATTGACACAAGTCTTTACATTCAGCACGCCGCTGAGCGTTATCATTAATTTTGTAGGCGGATTATATTTTCTTTCTTTGTTATTAAGAGCAAATAAAAAATGGCAGTAGAAATTAAGCATATTTGTAAATCTTATGGCGAAAAAAAAGTGGTGGATGATGTTTCACTCGTGATCCCAACAGGAAAAATCACTTCATTTATTGGGCCAAATGGGGCGGGGAAAAGTACCGTACTGGGTATTATCAGCCGCTTATTAACAGCTGATAGTGGCGAAGTCTATTTGAATCATTTGCCATTAAAAGAACAAAAAAACACTGATATTGCGCGCAAAATGGCGATATTAAAACAATCGAATCACGTTAATCTACGAATTACGGTGGAAGAATTAGTGGCATTTGGTCGTTTTCCTTACTCGAAAGGAAACCTAACAGAAATTGACCGCACTTTTATTGATAATGCCATTAAATATATGAACTTAGATGATATTCGTGAGCAATATATTGAAAACCTGAGTGGGGGACAACGACAACGGGCTTATATTGCCATGACACTAGCACAAGATACTGATTATATTTTGCTTGATGAACCACTGAATAATTTAGATATGAAACATTCAGTACAAATTATGCAAGTATTGAGAAAGCTTGTGACGGAACTGAACAAAACAGTAGTCATTGTGATTCATGATATTAATTTCGCCTCTTGCTATTCTGATTATATGGTTGCGATGAAGCGAGGAAAACTGGTCGCTCAAGGTTCAGTAGATGAGATAATGCAGTCAGAGGTGTTGCTGAATATTTATGATATGGAAATTCCAATTCAAGAAATTAACCAACAAAAAATTGCCGTGTATTTTAAATAGGAGATCCTTTATGAAAACATTAAAAAAATTAACCGCACTTAGCTTTGTTTTGTTTGCTTCTACGATGGCAAATGCGCAGGATATTATTGTTAAAAATGCAGCAGGAGAGCAAACCGTGCCGCAAAATCCACAAAAAGTAGTTGTGTTAGATTTTGGTGTAGCTGATACCCTACGAGCATTAGGAGAAACTGATAAAATAGTGGGCTTCCCTAAAGTAGGACATATTCCAACTTATTTAGATGAGTTTAAACAAGATAAATTTAAAGATGTTGGTTCATTACCTGAGCCAGCATTTGAGTCGATTAATGAACTGAATCCTGATCTGATTATTGCCGCACCGCGCCAACAAAAATTATTGGATAAATTGAAAGAAATTGCGCCCGTGTTCTATGTGGAAAATGATTACTCGAATTATTATCCAAGCTTCCAAGAAAATGTTACTGCATTAGGTAAAATCTTTAATAAAGAAGCACTAGCAAAAGCAAAATTAGATGCATTAGATGCTAAAGTGTCACAAGTCGCGAATGAGACGAAAGGAAAGACTGCCTTACTTGTGTTAGTGAATGAAAGTAAAATTAGTACCTTTGGTGATAATTCACGTTATAGTATGGTCTTCCAGAAATTTGGTTTTAAACCTGCTGATCCCAATATTAAGTCATCGACACATGGTATGAGTGTTGGATTTGAGTATCTTTTAGAAAAAAATCCAGATTATTTGCTTGTGGTAGATCGTACGGCGGCGGTGACAGATAAAGTCAATAATGCACAAAAGGTATTAGATAATGCTATTGTTCAACAGACTAATGCTTATAAAAATAAGCACATCATATATTTAGATGCGGCGAATTGGTATTTGGCGTTTGGTGGACTAGAATCAATGGAAGTGATTGCCGCAGAACTTGAGAAAGCCATAAAATAATTTCGACTATATCATCGGCCGTAGTAGTACGGTCGATATTTTAATCATGAAACGAATCTTCTTAACTCTTTTGACATGTATTGGTGCGTTTTTGAGTGTTTTTTATACGCCCATGATTCTTGCGACTCCTGATTTTATCATTCCTAAAATTAACGAAAATATGAATACACTTTATAAGATTCATCAAAAAGACCTTCTTTTTGAAAGTAAGCCATATCGTTTATTTATTGCGGAACCTAAGGTTAACAATAAACCATTATCAGTGCTTTATATGCTTGATGGTAATGCACAATTTCCCATTGCGGTTAATACGGTGGATCCTACTCAAGAGTTACCGCTTATTGTCGGAATTGGTTATGTGTCAGAGAATGCCTATGCCATAGCGGAACGTCAACGGGATTATACTTTTCCTGTGAATGGGGAGGATTTTAAAAATGGTGGAGGGGCTTCAGATTTTTTGCGTTTTATCCAAACCCAAGTTAAACCAGAAATTGAACAGCAATACCATATTAATCCTGAGAAACAGTTTTTCTTCGGGCATTCATTTGGTGGCCTATTCGGTTTATATGTATTATTTCACCAACCTAATTTATTTCAATATTACACATTAGCAAGTCCATCACTTTGGTGGGGGAATGGTTCATTTTTACCGCAAACAATGCCTTGGATTAAGTCAAGTCCTAAGCATATATTGATCACTTTAGGTGAATATGAAGAATATCCTGAGCGAGATCCAAAGCTTACATCAGAACAACTTCAACGTATTGAACAGCGTAAGAAAATGCGACCATTTAATGCGCCAAAATTGGCAGAGAAATTAGTACAGCAGGGTTATCCTGTGATATTTCGATGGATTTCTCATAAAAATCATGGGGATTCAATTGAGGATGCAATAAAACAAATGATGGAAGATTTACAATCAAAATAGGAAGAAGAAATTAACCGCACTTTAAAAAGTGCGGTTAATTTTTTGAGTATTTAGTGTGTTATTAAATACTAACGATTCGCCAGTTCAAAAATCATTGCCTCAGCTTGGCAACTAAAAGTGAAAGAGGCATTTAATTGAACGCCGTTTTTAGCTGCCACGATTTCGCTTTTAATTTCGCAAGGATCACTTTCTGTATCGCGAGCTTTCTTTGTTAATCGTTCAAGAGCTGCATTGGCATCAGCTTCAGTACTATAAAATTGATGTACTTCTACAGTGCAGTCAGAACCATCAATAATTGTGCCCACATCAACGCAGCTACAGGTTAAGGATTCTTCTGCTTTACATTTTACGGTCATTTTCTTTTCCTTATATGAATTTTTGTACATTTTATCATTTTTCTTATGAATGACAAAAATTGAACAAAATAGCCCATTAAATGCAAAAAGTTCCCGATAACTGGTCGGAACTCTAATGAAAACAAGGAAATGGATTTGCACTCAATAGATTCGGGTTTTAGAATCGCCCAGATTTTTATTCATAACAAAGGTTTCCAAATGAAAAAATTTAATCAATCTGTCTTAGCAACCGCAATGTTATTCGCTGCTGGTGGGGCAAGTGCGGCAGCGTTCCAATTATCTGAAGTATCGACTTCTGGTTTAGGTCGTGCCTATGCGGGTGAAGCGGCGATTGCAGACAATGCCTCTGTCGTGGCAACTAACCCAGCGTTGATGAGTTTATTTAAAACGAATCAATTTTCTGTGGGTGGTGTTTATGTTGATTCTAAGATTAATATGAGTGGTAATACCGATATTACTGCGTTAGGTAAAAATGTGGGTGCTCGTTTACCAAGTACTTCAACTAATCTTCATCAAAAAAATGTAGTTCCAGGTTCTCTTGTACCAAATATGTATTTTGTTGCACCGGTTAATGACAAAGTAGCGATTGGTGCAGGCATGAATGTGAATTTTGGTTTGAAAAGTGAGTATGATAACAAATATAACGGCGGTGTGTTTGGCGGCACAACAGATTTAACGGCGTTAAATTTAAACCTAAGCGGTTCTTATCGTATTACTGAAGGATTTAGTGCTGGTTTAGGCTTGAATGCGATTTATGCTCAAGCAAAAATTGAGCGTAGAGCTGGTGCTCTGGCTGATGCGGCTCAATATGTTGGTAATGCTGTACGCGCAGGAGCTATACAATTACCTCCTACAGCTGGTCCATTATTGGCTTCATTAAGTCGCGTTCAAAAAGATACTATTCTAACTCAATTACAAGACAAAGCAGCTTGGGCTTTTGCTTGGAATGCCGGTGTAATGTATCAATTTAATGAAAATCATCGAATTGGTTTAGCTTACCATTCTAAAGTAGATATTGATTTTACAGATCATACAGCAACTAGTTTACAAGCTCATCGTATTGGGCAAGAAGGTGGTTTAAAGCTTAATTTGCCTGATTACTTAGAGTTTTCAGGATTCCACCAATTAACTGAAAAATTTGCGATGCACTATAGTTATAAATATTCTCATTGGAGCCGTTTGAAAAACTTATATGCAACTTATCATGCTGATGGTGTAGAGGCATTTCATAAGAAAATGTACTACAGAAATAGTTCGCGTGTAGCATTAGGTGGAACTTATAATGTAGATGACAAATTAACTTTACGCGCAGGTATTGCTTATGATCAAGCTGCAGCAACTGAACATGCTAGTGCGGCAATTCCTGATACAGATCGTACTTGGTATAGCGTAGGTGCTACATATAAATTTACTCCAAATCTTTCAGTTGATTTAGGCTATGCTTATTTGAAAGGTAAAAAAGTTCATTTCAAAGAAGAGCAACGTATTAGTAATGGTGCGGTGGTTGTTACAGGCAATTACAGCTCTAAAGCAAGTGCTAACCTTTACGGTTTAAACTTAAATTATAGTTTCTAATCCGTTAAAAAATTTAGCATAATAAAGCACACTTCCACACGAAGTGTGCTTTTCTTTTATAAAATAAGGCGAAAAATGACCGCACTTTATTACACTTATTATCCTTCACCCGTCGGGCGGCTTTTGATTTTATCTGATGGTGAAAGTATTACACATATTGATTTTGAAAAAGAGCAATATGAGCCTAATCCGAAATGGCACAAGCAAGATGAATTGCCTGTTTTTCAAAAAGTGCGGTTAGCTCTTGAACGATATTTTAATGGGGAAGTTGAGCGGTTTGCAGACATTCCCTTAAAACCAGAAGGCACAGCGTTTCAACAAGCCATTTGGCAAGCCTTGCGCGAAATTGATTATGGCGAACTTTCAACTTATGGAGAGCTGGCGTTACGGATTAATAACCCGAAGGCTGTTCGTGCCGTGGGAGGCGCGATAGGGAGTAATCCGATTAGTATTATTATTCCTTGTCACCGCATTTTAGGCAAAGATCGTACTTTAACTGGTTTTGGTGGTGGCTTAGAGGCAAAACGTTTTTTATTACAGTTAGAGAAAATTCCCTATATTGATAAAGGCACTGAAAACACGAAGCCTCGCTTTTTTAAGAAATATCACGAATGATTCCACAGACCCTTGAACAATTGCTTTCCCAAGCGCAATCAATTGCTGGCTTAACTTTTGGAGAGTTAGCTGATGAACTGAATATTCCTATCCCGCCTGATTTAAAACGTGATAAAGGCTGGGTAGGAACGTTATTAGAGCGTGCTTTAGGCGCAACGGCAGGGAGTAAAGCTGAACAGGATTTTTCTCATTTAGGTGTTGAACTTAAAACGTTACCGATTAATGCGGAGGGTTATCCTCTTGAAACGACCTTTGTGAGCCTTGCCCCATTGGTACAAAATTCAGGAGTTAAATGGGAAAACTCCCACGTTCGTCATAAACTTTCTTGTGTACTTTGGATGCCTATTGAAGGCAGCCGTCATATTCCATTACGTGAACGCCATATCGGTGCACCAATTTTATGGAAGCCAACCGCTGAGCAAGAACGTCAATTAAAACAAGATTGGGAAGAATTGATGGATTTAATTGTACTTGGCAAATTGGATCAAATAACGGCTCGAATTGGTGAAGTGATGCAACTTCGCCCGAAGGGGGCAAATAGTCGGTCGATAACGAAAGGAATTGGGCGAAATGGTGAAGTGATAGAAACTTTACCTTTAGGATTTTATTTAAGAAAAGCATTCACAGCGGGTATTTTAAACGATTTTTTATTAAATCATTAGGCTTGCTAAAGTCGCCTAAATGCCAAAATTAACTAGCATTCTATTGTGCTTTATGATATAAATCGCACCGCTGTTTTTGCCTTTCAAAAGCAGCTTTTTAATTACTAACAACACACACATATCAACAAGGCTTAATCGGGGTGCCAAACGGTCGATTAGCTGATATGTGGAGGCTCAACCCCAACAAAAGGAAAATATTATGGCACAAGTTTCAATGCGCGACATGATCAACGCGGGCGTACACTTCGGACACCAAACTCGTTACTGGAACCCACAAATGAAACCTTTCATTTTTGGTGCTCGTAACGGTGTTCACATCATCAATCTTGAAAAAACTTTACCTTTATTCAACGAAGCTTTAGCGGAATTAACTCGCATTGCTAGCAACAACGGTAAAGTATTATTTGTTGGTACAAAACGTGCAGCGTCTGAAGCAGTTCAAGCAGCAGCATTAGATTGTCAGCAATATTACGTAAACCACCGTTGGTTAGGTGGTATGTTGACTAACTGGAAAACCGTTCGTCAATCAATTAAACGTTTAAAAGATTTAGAAACTCAATCTCAAGACGGTACTTTTGACAAATTAACCAAAAAAGAAGCGTTAATGCGTACCCGTGAGATGGAAAAACTTGAATTAAGCCTTGGCGGTATCAAAGATATGGGTGGCTTACCTGATGCGTTATTCGTTATCGGTGCTGATCACGAACATATCGCAGTTAAAGAAGCAAACAACCTAGGTATTCCTGTATTTGCTATCGTTGATACTAACTCAACTCCAGCTGGCGTAGATTTCGTTATCCCAGGTAACGATGATGCGACTCGTGCTATCCTACTTTACGTTTCTGCAGCTGCAGCAGCGGTTAAAGAAGGTCGTGGTAACGAAGCTCAAGTTGCTGAAGAATTAGCAGCTGACGCAGAATAATTTAAGTTTTGCAATAAGGCGAAGCCCTTAATAATCAAACGATTAATTGGCATAGGGGCTAAATTTAGCCCCTATATTTTTATCTAAAAGTGCGGTCAAAATAAATCGTACTTTCGACAGAGGATTTTAAAAATGGCTGAAATCACAGCATCATTAGTAAAAGAACTTCGTGAACGTACCGGTGCAGGTATGATGGAATGTAAAAAAGCATTAGTTGAAGCAAACGGTGATATCGAGTTAGCAATCGACAATATGCGTAAATCTGGTCAAGCTAAAGCAGCTAAAAAAGCAGGCCGTGTTGCAGCTGAAGGTGTTATCCTTGCTCGTGTAGAAAATGGTTTCGGTGTATTAGTTGAAATGAACTGTGAAACTGACTTCGTAGCAAAAGATGCTGGTTTCTTAGGTTTAGCAAACGAAGTAGCTGATTTCGCAGCAGCAAACAAAGGTACCACTATCGAAGCATTACAAGCACAATTCGAAGAAAAACGTGCTGCATTAGTCGCTAAAATCGGTGAAAACATGAATATTCGTCGTGTTGCTTACTTAGATGGTCAAGTTATTGCTCAATACTTACACGGTGCAAAAATCGGTGTATTAGTTGCGGGTGAAGGTTCAGCTGACGAACTTAAAAAAGTAGCAATGCACGTAGCAGCATCTAAACCAGAATTCGTAAATCCAGAAGATGTATCAGCAGAAGTAGTTGAACACGAACGCCAAATCCAAATCGACATCGCAATTAACTCTGGCAAACCAAAAGAAATCGCAGAGAAAATGGTTGAAGGTCGTATGAAGAAATTCACTGGTGAAGTTTCATTAACAGGTCAAGCATTTGTAATGGATCCTTCTGTATCTGTAGGCGACTTCTTAAAATCAGTAAATACTTCTGTTTCTAACTTCATCCGTTTAGAAGTTGGTGAAGGTATCGAGAAAAAAGAAGAAGACTTTGCTGCTGAAGTAGCGAAAATCACTGGCGGTAACGCATAATTTATTTTCATATTTCATGTTGAAAAAGCGGACATTATGTCCGCTTTTTTTATATAGAGAAAAAGGTTATAAAAGTTATTCTTATTTGTTCTCACAAGCGAGTTTTGTATTTTTAGTAAAGAAAAATCCTCTTGAGAGGAAAGTTTTTATGTCTATCCAGTCAAAAGGATTTAAGTATATAGATATTTTATGTATAAATATCATCGAAATTATGTATGGTATTGATATTACTGAGCGTTAATGTTTGGGCGAATATCTATTGCTGGGTCATCATCTTTCCGATATTTCTCGTTAATTCGTTTTTGTAAACCAAAATCATCCTTATCGCTTTCATTAGAAAATAAGTCTTCCTCATGATTCAATTTTGGATTTTTAATTCCTACCCAATGTGCAATGCCTTCGAGGAAATTTAGTCCAGATTTAAAAACCTTGTATTCTTTACGTTCAGTATCGTCAGAAGATACTTTAAACAATGGAATATTGTGATGTTCACGGCTGAAACAATTTTGGTTAAACAACAAAATATTTTGTTTTTCATCTTGTTGGTGGCATAAACCATGATCAGAGAAATAAATCATAGAGAAGCTGCGGTGATTTTTTAGATTGTTTTCTTTCAGTTGCTCATATACGCGTTTTAAAAATTCATCAGTTTTTTTAATTGAGGAGATATAACAATTTAAGTAGCCATATTTAGGCGCAATCTTATTATCATCAAAGATTTTTGGGTAATCCTCTACACGATCGCATGCTAATGGGTGTGACCCATAGATATGGAGTACGATAAAACGTTTTCCCTGAATAGGGTTTTCTAACACTTTGGCAAATTTTGGTAATAAATCAAAATCGCTGAAGTTGGTTGAATTAAAGCTTCCTCCTTTTTTTAAAAATATCGTTTCATCTGCTTTTGAGGCCAGTGATGAAACGGGGGTATCGAATTCTCCTAACATACCTTGATTTGAAAGCCAGTATGTTTTAATTCCTGCTGATTTTACTAAATCAATAAGACTTAAATTATAATTTGGTTCCCATTTTTCTTTGTTTGGTAAGGTTAGCATGAGACGAAGTGATGATACGGTATTGGTTCCGGCAGAACGAAAACCATCAATTAATATCCCTTTTGAATTTGACATAAAAGGGGTATTTTCAATTGGATACCCATAAGCATGATGATAATCTTTACGGGCACTTTCACCCAATACAATGACGTAATCATCATAAGGAGAATTTTCCAAAGTAGATTTTCCCCAATCATCTGATTGAGACATTTTTTTGAGTTTTTGCACCTCATCGAGAATTTTGACAGTGGAATCAACGGTTGCTTTTAATGGGGCTGAAATAGGTAAATGATAAGCAAAGAGTAAGGTAGTAAAAACAATAAAGGTTTTATTTTGATAAAATTTTATGTCAAATTTGACCGCACTTTTATATTGCACAAAGATAAGAATAGGAATAGAAAAAGCAATTAAATAGCTACTTATAGGAATCTGTAAGAGAAATTCTTTAGTTTCTAACATATCTGTGGCAAAAAGAGAGGCGATATATTGATAACTTGGTGCACCAAAATTTAACCCCGTAGGCGTGTAAATTGCATGAAGTAATGAAAGAGGAAGTAAAATAAAATAGAATGTTTTTTTACTGCTACTAAGTAAAATAATGACCGCTGCCGTTAGTAAAATGAGCGTCAAATTTGGTTGGTTAAACATGCCAGAACCAATCAAAATAAAATAGCCCGCAAGTAATGCACAAATGAGTATAAAAAGTGCGGGAAAAACTAGCCATGTTTTTTTAGTGTTCATAATTACCTTCTGTTAAAAGAAAAGTGTAGGGTTTGTTGGTATATCAAAACTATTTGTATTGGTTGCTTGAAATAGCCCTATCGTAAATATTTTAGATTAGACTTATGCGCTCAATATTATCCACCTTTTACACATAAATTCCATCTTAAACTTCTTCACTCTTGCTAGGTTATTTTATAAAATAAGCCGATTTTTAAAGCCAAAAGGAAAAAATAATGAGCCAACCAATTTACAAACGTATTTTATTAAAATTAAGTGGTGAAGCATTACAAGGGGAAGAAGGTTTTGGCATTGATCCATCAATTCTTGATCGTATGGCATTAGAGATTAAAGAGCTTGTAGAAATGGGGGTTGAAGTCGGTGTTGTCCTTGGTGGCGGAAATTTATTCCGTGGCGCGAAATTAGCAAAAGCCGGAATGAATCGCGTTGTAGGCGATCATATGGGAATGCTTGCTACCGTAATGAATGGTTTAGCAATGCGTGATTCGTTATTTCGTGCGGATGTAAATGCGAAATTAATGTCTGCATTTCAGTTAAATGGAATTTGCGACACTTACAATTGGTCTGAGGCGATCAAAATGTTACGTGAGAAACGAGTTGTGATTTTCTCAGCGGGGACTGGAAGCCCATTCTTTACAACCGATTCTGCAGCTTGTTTACGTGGTATTGAAATTGAAGCAGACGTGGTATTAAAAGCGACAAAAGTCGATGGGGTTTATGATTGTGATCCAGCAAAAAATGCTGATGCAAAACTTTATAAGCAACTAAGTTATGCAGAGGTTATTGATAAAGAATTACAAGTGATGGATTTAGCCGCATTTACACTTGCACGAGATCATCATATGCCGATTCGAGTGTTCAATATGGGAAAACCTGGTGCATTACGCCGTGTTGTAATGGGAACAGAGGAAGGAACAAACATTTCTTAATCATTTAAAAAGATAGAATATAGCTTCATATAAAAATGGTATATGCGTATAAGCAATACCATTTTTGCTTTTTAATGTGTGGTTATAGATCTGTTTTTTTCCTATTATTTTCTCCGCTACTTATCTCCCCCAACCAGTGAAAACCATTTGCGCCACAGTTTAATTCTTGATAAAGTGCGGTCGATTTTTACGGTCTTTTTAGGATAAGAAAATGAGCCAAGAATATTTAGATTTTGAATTGCCGATTGCAGAATTAGAAGCAAAAATTGAAGCATTACGAGCAGCATCGGATGATAAAGTTGATTTAACTGATGAAATCAAACGCTTACAAAAGAAAAGTAACGAACTCACTAAAAAAACCTTTGCTAACCTCGATGCTTGGCAGGTTTCACGTATGGCGCGTCATCCAAACCGCCCTTATACATTAGATTATATCGAACATATTTTTACTGAATTTGAAGAACTTGCAGGCGATCGCGCATTTGCTAATGATAAAGCGATTGTTGGTGGCTTGGCTCGTTTAGATGGTCGCCCAGTGATGGTGATTGGTCATCAAAAAGGTCGTTCCGTAAAAGAAAAAGTACAACGAAATTTTGGTATGCCAGCACCTGAAGGTTATCGTAAAGCGTTACGTTTAATGGAAATGGCCGAACGCTTCAAATTACCGATTATCACATTTATTGACACACCGGGAGCTTATCCGGGTATCGGCGCAGAAGAACGTGGTCAAGCGGAAGCTATCGCCCGTAACTTACGCGAAATGGCACAGCTTACCGTTCCTGTTATTTGTACCGTTATCGGTGAAGGCGGTTCTGGCGGCGCACTAGCTATTGGCGTGGGCGATAAAGTGAATATGTTACAGTATTCGACCTATTCTGTTATTTCTCCAGAAGGCTGTGCTTCTATTCTTTGGAAAAGTGCAGAAAAAGCATCAACCGCAGCTGAAGTAATGGGATTAACCGCAAGTCGCTTGAAAGAATTAAATCTCATCGATAGTATTGTGCAAGAACCTTTGGGTGGTGCACATCGCAATTATGCGAAAATGGCTGAAAACTTAAAACTTCGTTTAAAAGAAGATTTAGCAGAACTCGATGGGCTAAGCAAAGAAGAATTATTAAATCGACGCTATGAACGTTTAATGTCTTACGGTTATTGCTAATTAACATTCTAAAAGAGCGGTGATTTTTGCCGCTCTTTTTTGATCTAAATATACAACAAAGGAGCAAACATAATGAAAAACGTACTTTCGATCCAATCCCACGTGGTCTATGGTTTTGCAGGTAACAAATCCGCGACTTTTCCAATGCAGTTGTTAGGTGTAGATGTGTGGGCATTAAATACTGTTCAATTTTCCAATCACACGCAATACGGAAAATGGACAGGCATGGTTATTCCGCAAGAACAAATCCGAGAAATTGTGACCGGACTCGATAACATTGAAAAACTACAAGAATGTGATGCCTTGTTATCGGGTTATTTAGGATCTGCGGAACAAGTTGATCAAATTCTTTTTGCATTAGAACAAATCAAACTTCGTAATCCCAATGTACTTTATTTATGCGACCCCGTAATGCCACATCCGAAAAAAATCTGCGTTGTTGCCAATGGTGTTCGCGAAGCACTCATTGAAAAAGCGATTCCAGTGGCAGATATTATGACGCCAAACTTACATGAATTGCGTCAGCTCACTGAATTTCCAATTAATACCTTTGACGATGTATTAAAAGCAGTGAATGCGTTGATTGCAAAAGGCGTGAAGAAAGTTCTCGTTAAACATTTAGGTAGTGCGGGTAAAATCAACGATCCTGATACATTTGAAATTATTATGGCAACCACTGAGGGTGTTTGGCATTTAAGCCGTCCGCTTTATCAATTCAACTTTGAACCAGTGGGCGTGGGCGATTTAATTGCGGGTACATTCTTAGCAAATTTACTCAATGGAAAATCTGATGTAGAAGCCTTTGAAGCGATGAATAACGAAGTAGCAGGCGTAATGAAAACTACCTTTGAACTAGGTTCTTACGAATTACAAACCATTGCTGCGCGTTTTGAAATTCTCAATCCAAGCAGCAATTATAAAGCTGAAAAAGTTGCCTAATGGACTTACTTTCAGACATTGAAAACCAACTCAAACAAACCTCTGCTCAAGGATTTCTTATCGCCTTGAGCGGTGGTTTGGATTCCACTGTACTTCTTTCTTTATTTGCAAAACTTCGTCAAAAACGACCGCACTTACAACCTTTATCTATACGAGTAATCCACATTCATCACGGATTAAGCCCAAACGCCGATAATTGGGCTAAGCACTGCCAAAACTTATGCGATCAATTTCAAATTCCGTTGATTGTCGAGCGAGTACAAGTAGATAAAAACAATGGTATTGAGGCTGGGGCGCGTGAAGCACGCTATCAATCCATAAAAAAACATCTTCAAACGCAAGAAATGCTGGTTACTGCGCATCATCTAAACGATCAAACAGAAACGTTTTTCTTAGCGCTAAAACGTGGCAGTGGGCTACAAGGCTTAGGCGCCATGCAACAACAAAGTGTATTATTCGGCATGCCAATTTTACGCCCTTTGTTAGGCTTTACTCGCCCACAGTTAGAAGATTATGCGAAAAAAGAAAAACTCAACTGGATTACAGATGAAAGTAATGAGGATAATCGATACGATCGTAATTTCTTGCGCAATGAAATTTTGCCAGAATTACGTGAGCGCTGGGCTCATTTTGATTTAGCCGTACAACGTTCTGCTCAACATTGTTTTGAACAACAACAGCTAATTAATGATTTATTGAGAGAAGTTTTTGCAGAACATTGTCAAATTAAAAACCAATTTAAACTGCTCCAATTTCGCCAATATTCACCAGCAAAACAGACCGCACTTTTGCGTATGTGGCTTGCAGGAAACCAACTTGAAATGCCAAGTAAACGCCAGCTTACACAACTTATTAATGATGTTATTTTAGCAAGGGAAGATGCGAATCCTCAGTTTCAGCTTGTAAATAAAGTCATTCGACATTATAAGGACAGTTTATATTTAACTAAGCCGTTTTCTGATCTAACCAAATGCATCCTAAAATTAGAACAAAACACGCTAAGTTTACCCGATGATTTAGGCAATCTCACTGTTCAAGAAAATGAACGTAATCTGATTTTCTACTGGCAGAATTACTCTGTTATGCTAGACAAAACGGACTTACCTATTTCTATCCGCTTTGGCTATTCAGGTAAAGTTAAACATCATCCGAAACGCCCAAGAGAAGATATAAAAAAAATCTGGCAATCACTTGATATTCCCCCTTGGCAGAGAAATCGAATTCCACTTATTTTTTATGGTGATGAATTAAAAAGTGCGGTAGGTTTTTTCTGTGTTTTTAAATCAAATGAAAAATGATAGAAAACCAACCGCACTTCATGTCATTTCTTTGATAGAATCAGAAACTATGGTTTTTAGTGATAAATAAGGAACGTAAATGTTTGATTCTCTTGTTGTTCAGTTTGTCGTGTTATGGGCTGTGATTGATCCTATCGGTTCCATTCCTGTTTATCTTTCGAAAACGATTGGTTTTTCATTAGATGAACGTAGGAAAATTGCGCGTAATGCGGTGATTATTTCAGCCGGTATTTTGCTTTTCTTTTTGATTGGTGGGCAAATTCTTTTTGAAGCGATGAAGGTGCCTTTACCTGCATTCCAAATTGTGGGTGGTTTAGTGCTTTTTTTATTTGCTTTAAGTATGATTTTTGGTGAAAGTAAGCCAGAACAAGAAATAAAGATGAAGGTGAATATTACGGAAATTGCGGTTTATCCTCTTGCGGTTCCGTCTATTGCCTCGCCGGGTGCAATGATGGCAATCGTACTTTTAACTGATAATCATCGTTTTAATCTTACCGAACAATTTATTACGGCGGGAATTATGTTAGCAGTATTATTAATCACTTATTTATTATTACTTGGTGCAAATCGCATTCAACATTTTATTGGTAATGCCGGGGCTGCAATTATTAGTCGTGTGATGGGATTAATTTTAGCGACAGTTGCCGTGAATAATGTGTTAATTGGTTTAAAAGATTTTTTTGTACAAATAGCATAGTTAGCAATTTTCTTTCATAATTTTAGGACAGACACCGAATTTGGTGTCTGTCTTTTTTATTATGTTTTATAAGCGTTCTTTTTTAATCAAGGATAATACAAATAAAAATGCAGAGCATATTACAACAGAAGGACCTGCCGCAGTATCGTAAAATACTGAGAGTATTAAACCACCAATAATGGAAAGCATGCTGATTATGGTGGCATAACACACCATTGATTCAGGGGTTCGTGCAAAACGACGTGCAGTAGCGGCAGGGATGATCAAGAGTGATGTAATGATTAATGCGCCAACAAATTTCATACTAAGTGCGATTGTAAGAGCGGTTAAAATCATTAAAACAAAGCGCATTTTTTTTATATTGATACCTTCTACTTGGGCAAGTTCAGGCGATACGGTTGTAGAAAGTAAGTCATGCCAAAAATATACTAAGGCCACCAGTACAATGATAACACCTATACCAATATAAATAAGATCGGTATAGTTAATTGCTAGTAAATCACCAAATAAATAACTCATTAAATCAACACGAACATTTTTTAATAATCCTACCGTTACTACCCCAAGAGATAAACAGCTGTGAGCAATAATTCCAAGTAATGTATCAATAGAAAATTGTGTGTTGCTTTCTAACCATACCATTGCAATGGCGAGAATGAGGGTAAGTATAATGATTGCGATATAGGGATTTACTTGAAAGAAAATACCTAAGGCCACGCCAAATAATGCGGAGTGAGATAGCGTATCACCAAAGTAAGCCATTTTCCGCCATACCACGAAAACACCGAGTGGGGCAGTAATAAGTGAAAGTAAAATGCCTGTTAGAAAAGCGGGAAATAAAATTTCAAACATTATTTATCCTTATTTTGACAATGCACAGCTGATGAATTACAACCGCACACATCCCCGTGTAAGGTGTGGTGATGATTGTGATGATGGGTATAAAAGCCGACATTTTGTGTGAGCTGATTTCCCCATAAACGCATAAATGTTGGATCATTTGAGAGAACATCGGGTGTACCTGCACAGCAAATATGTTGGTTAATACACAATACTTCTTTACTATCCGCCATCACAATGTGTAAATCGTGTGATACCATCAATACGGCACAATTTAATTTTTGTTGGGTCTGATGAATGAGCTGATAAAGCTCTGCTTGACCCGTAATGTCTACACCTTGGGTGGGTTCGTCTAGTACAAGTAAATTCGGTTTATTTAAAATTGCACGTGCTAATAATACGCGTTGCATTTCACCGCCAGAAAGTTTTTGCATATTACTTTTGCGTAAATGTGAAATCGAAAGTTGCTCAAGTGCGGTAGATATTTCTTGTGTTTTGAGACCTTTTTTTAGTGAAAGAAATCGCTCAACCGTAATAGGCAAACTATGATCCAAATGGATTTTTTGTGGCACATAGCCAATGCAAACATTTTTACTATAAATCACTTCACCGGAAGTGGGTGTTTGTAGTTTTAACAAAGTTTTTAATAACGTTGATTTACCACCACCATTTGGCCCAACAATAGTGATAATAGAATTTGGATAGATATTTAAATTGATATTTTGTAATGCTGTTTTTTGTGAAAAAACGACACTAATGTTTTTTAGCTGAATTAATGGGGGGAAATCAGGTTGACTGTGAATAGCTGTTATATTCATAAAATCGCCGTGCTTTTGAGATTAGCTAGTCAAAATAGCGCATTTTGATCGATTCCTCAAGAACTTATGCTTTATGATGAATATTTAGGCGTTTGATTGAGACTTTTTCAGGTAAAATGAATTTTCTTTTTAATTTGCAGTCTGAGTGCTGAAAACTTTTTAATTTTAGGAAATCCTGTGCAACACGTAAAATTAGCTCGAGATAGACGGAAAAAGCGTTCTCGCATTAAAGCGGGCGTTTTTTTTATTGCTATTTTGCTGATTTTTACTGGGATTTTACTTACGCTTAAAGATAATGTTGAAAACCATTCTGAATCCAGTCAAATGATGCCGACTGTTGTTGATGGTGTGGCATATCAATCTTTGAACTCATCACCTAAGGATGAGACGATTACAACGCATCCAGTTTCTCATGATGAAGCAACCTCTTATGATGATGAATTACAGGCTCATGATGATGAGGTTGAAGAAATAAAACCATTCTTAGATGATTTGGATGATCTTCCACAAAATGCCCAAGATGCACTAAGTGGTTTATTAGATGCAGCTGATCAGGCTATTCGAATTACCGATCAATTTAGCCATACCGTTACAAGTGGTGATACTTTAAAAGATGTACTTGAACTTTCTGGTTTGGAAGATGATACTGCAAAGCGTTTAATTGACACGGATTCTCAATTGTCCCATTTGAATGCAGGCCAACAAATTTATTGGATTTTAGATAAAAATGATAATTTAGAATACTTAAATTGGCTTGTTTCAGAAAAAGAAGAGCGAGTTTATGAGCGTTTAGAAAATGGAACGTTTAAACGTCAAGTTATTGAGAAGAAAAGTGTTTGGCGGAAAGAAGTATTAAAAGGTGAGATTAATGGTACTTTTTCCGCAAGTTTGAAAGCGCAAGGATTGGATAACCGTCAGATTAATCAACTAACAACTGCACTTCAATGGCAAGTGAGTATTCAGAAATTGAAAAAAGGAACTAAATTTGCAATTTTAGTTTCTCGTGAATATTTAGGTGATAAATTAACTGGACAAGGTAACGTTGAAGCGTTGCACCTTTCATTTGAAGGTAAGAGTTATTATGCTGTGCAAGCAACAAATGGCCGTTATTATAGCCAACAAGGGGAGACTCTAGGCAAAGGTTTTGCTCGTTATCCATTGCAACGCCAAGCGCGGGTTTCTTCACCATTTAATCCGAATCGTCGTCATCCGGTAACTGGACGTATACGACCACATAAAGGTGTGGATTTCTCTGTTCCACAAGGCACACCGATTATCGCCCCTGCAGATGGCGTAGTTGAAAAAGTAGCTTATCAAGCTGGTGGTGCAGGTCGTTATATTGTTGTTCGACATGGTCGAGAATATCAAACGGTTTACATGCATTTAAGTAAGCCACTTGTGCGTGCAGGACAAGAAATCAAAAAAGGGGAAAGAATAGCACTTTCAGGTAACACTGGCATTTCAACAGGCCCACATTTGCATTATGAATTTCATATTAATGGGCGAGCAGTTAATCCGTTGACGATTAAATTGCCAGGCACAAGTAGTGGAATGGGCACTGCTGAACGGAAACAATTCCTTGTTCGCGCACGTGAAGCAGAGCGAATGTTAAAATTATAGTCATATAAAGTGCGGTCAAAATAGACCGCATTTTTATTTTTTTTGATGTGTAAAATAATATTTACACTTTGCTGTAAACAAACTATCATAACCACATATTATTTCTCTCATATTTCCGATATATGACAACCTTCAAATTTGATCCTCAAAAACCTTTCGATTGTTTTATTGTGCAAAGTGAATCCATGAGAAGTGCGGTTGAAAACGCAAAACGTTTTGCTATGTTTGATGCGCCTTTGTTAATTCAAGGTGAAACTGGGACTGGAAAAGATTTGTTGGCTAAAGCCTGCCATTATCAGAGTTTACGTCGTGATAAAAAATTTATTGCAGTAAACTGTGCGGGTTTGCCTGATGAAGATGCCGAAAGTGAAATGTTTGGTCGAAAAGTCGGAGACAGTGAAACCATCGGTTTTTTTGAATATGCGAATGAGGGAACTGTATTACTAGATGGCATTGCTGAACTTTCATTGGGTTTGCAGGCTAAATTATTGCGTTTTTTAACGGATGGATCTTTCCGGCGAGTGGGTGAGGAGAAGGAACATCATGCAAACGTACGAGTGATTTGCACATCACAGGTTCCACTTCATTTGCTTGTTGAGCAAGGTAAAGTTCGTGCTGATTTGTTTCATCGCTTAAATGTTCTCACTATTAATGTGCCACCATTACGTGATCGAATTGCGGATATTGAGCTACTGGCACAAGGTTTTTTACAGGAAATCAGTGAAGAATTAAAAATTGCAAAACCAACTTTCGATAAAGATTTTCTTCTTTATTTGCAGAAATATGATTGGAAAGGGAATGTTCGTGAGCTTTATAACACTCTTTATCGCGCTTGTTCGTTGATAAAAGATAATCACTTAACTACGGAAAGTTTAGATCTTGCTCCTCCACAAAGTGCGGTGATTTCTTTGGATAAATTTGAGAATAAAACCTTAGATGAAATCATTGGTTCTTATGAGGCACAAGTCCTAAAATTATTTTATGCAGAATATCCAAGCACGAGAAAATTAGCTCAACGTTTAGGTGTTTCGCATACTGCGATTGCGAATAAATTGAAACAATATGGAATTGGAAAATAATTTTCTATAAATTAGCCATTGTCTGATTGTATTTTAACATCTGCTAACTTAGAAAATTGCTTACATAACTTTAACCACATAATTTTATCAATCTGTATATCTAACAAGAATTCTCCTTGTTCAGAAATTTGTTCATGGCGTACACAATCAAGTTGATAAAAAGCATGGCGAAGTTTGCCTTCATGTGGTTGTAAAGTTAAAGAAAGAGAAAGTATCTCGTTTTTTAACCGCACTTTAATGGCTTCAAACAATAAATGAATACCCAGCTCATCTTGCGCGGAGAGATAGACTGCAACGGGCTGATTTTCATCATTGTATTCGATATGCGGTACAACATTTTCCAACAAATCAATTTTGTTATATACCAATAGAACAGGCACTTCTCCTGCACCAATTTCTTCTAGCACATCATTGACTGCATCGATATTTTCTTGTTTTCGCGAGTCAGCCGCGTCAATCACATGGAGTAATAAGCTGGCCTCTACCGTTTCTTGTAAAGTCGATTTAAAGGCTGAAACAAGATCATGAGGAAGCTGTCGAACAAATCCTACCGTATCCGCTAAAATTGCCGTGCCTACATCTTGAATCTGTAATTTTCGTAAAGTGGGATCTAATGTTGCAAACAGTTGATCAGCCGCATAAACCTCTGCATTGGTTAAACGATTAAATAAGGTTGATTTCCCTGCATTGGTATAGCCAACAAGTGAAATTGTCGGGATATCTGCTTTTTGGCGTGTTTGGCGATTTTGATTGCGCTGTTTCTCCACTTTTGCCAATCGATTTTGTAATTGAGAAATGCGCACTTTAATCAATCGACGATCGGTTTCTAATTGAGTTTCACCCGGTCCACGTAATCCTACTGCCCCTTTTTGTTGATCTAAGCCTGTTTTTCGACGAACTAATCGAGTAGATAAGTGTTTTAGTTGAGCAAGTTCAACCTGTAATTTTCCCTCATGAGAGCGTGCTCGTTGAGCAAAAATATCTAAAATGACGCCAGTGCGATCAACCACTCGGCAATGACATAAACTTTCTAAGTTACGTGTTTGTGCGGGCGTTAATTGATGGTTAAAAAGCACAACATCAGCATTATGTGCTTGCACCGCATCTGCAATTTCTTGAGCTTTTCCCTCACCTACAAAATATTTGGCTTGAGGAGTGGTGCGACTGGTCGTGATTGTATCCAATACATCTACATTGGCAGAATCAGCGAGCAGTAAGAACTCTTGTAGATCGTCAGTGTTTTTATCTTGTGCAAAGAAAACGTGAACCATGATGGCAGTGTCACGAGTATTTTCAGATTGTTGAGATGAAGAAAGTGCGGTTGAAATTTCCTGAGAATTTTCAACCGCACTGAATAAATATTGATTATCCATTGATGGAGCTGTGATTATTCTGCTTGAGTTTCCACACTTTCAACGGCTTCAGGTGTTGCTACATGATGGCTGCTATTGTGATGAGAAACAGAGCGAGCAGGCACAACGGTTGAAATTGCGTGTTTATATACCATTTGGTTCACAGTATTTTTTAATAAAATCACGAATTGATCGAATGATTCAATTTGACCTTGAAGTTTGATTCCGTTTACAAGGTAGATTGATACAGGAATGCGTTCGCGACGAAGCGCATTTAAATAAGGATCTTGTAAAGATTGTCCTTTTGCCATTTTGCTATCCTTTGTTGTCGTTATTATGAAATTTTGATGATAGAAACGAGTTGTCTCCGTGCGCAAGTGTAGCAATAAACACAAATATTGTCTATTTGCTTTCCCGTAACTTTTGCAAAATTGCTTTCATTTTATGATCCAGTGGTGCATTGAAGCGTAGTGTTTCGCCATTTTTAGGATGCTCAAACCGAATTGAAAAAGCATGTAAGAACAAACGGTTCAATCCCAATTCGCTCATTTGCTTATCAAAATCTTTATCACCGTATTTATCATCTAATGCAATGGGATGTCCGGCATATTGTGTATGTACGCGAATTTGATGTGTACGCCCGGTTACTGGTGAAGCCTTTATGAGCGTAGCATTTGTATAGCGTTCTTCAATGCTAAATCGGGTTTCAGATGGTTTGCCTTGCTCGCTGACACGCACAATGCGTTCTCCGCTGGATAATTCATTTTTCAAAAGCGGTGTTTGAACAATTTTCACATGGGATTGCCATTGCCCACGTACTAACGCTAAATAATCTTTTTGAACGGTTTTGACGCGAAGTTGTTCATGCAAATTACGTAATGCTGAACGTTTTTTAGCAATTAATAAAATGCCTGATGTATCGCGATCCAAACGATGAACTAGTTCTAAAAAACGCGCCTCTGGACGCAGTGCTCGTAAGGCTTCAATCACACCAAAATTTAAACCACTCCCGCCATGCACAGCGATTCCTGAAGGTTTATTTAAAACAATTAAACAATCATCTTCAAATAAAATTTGGTTTTCAAGTGCGGCGACTTTATTGAGATTTTTTGAAATTGATGCGTCGTTTTTTTCAGCCACACGCACTGGCGGAACGCGAACGATATCACCTGTTTGCAGTTTATACTCTGGCTTAATCCGGCCTTTATTTACCCGCACTTCACCTTTACGCACAATGCGATAAATTAGACTTTTTGGCACGCCTTTGAGTTTTGCTAATAAATAATTATCGATACGTTGGCCACTTTCATCTTCACTAATTGTCAGCATTTTTACTGATGAATTAATGATTTTTTCGTTTTGTTCAGTCATATTTTTCTCTTTTGGCAGACTAAGTGGAGTTTGTTCCTTGAATTTATTCTTATTTGTTATTTACTTCACTGTCTGGAATGATATGGGGATAACCACCCAAATCCTTTAAATGATTGACCATATAACAGAATAATTCTGCTGTACGTTCGGTGTCGTATAGCGCGGAGTGCGCTTGCTTTCCATCAAACGGAATTTTAGCGGCAAGACACGCCTTAACAAGAACAGTCTGACCAAACATTAAGCCTGCTAAACTTGCGGTGTCAAACATTCCAAAAGGATGGAAGGGATTTCGCTTTACGCCAGTACGTTCAGCGGCAGCCATCACAAAACTTTGGTCAAAAGCAGCATTGTGCGCCACAATGATAGAACGTTGGCAATCTGCATCTTTTTGTCCTCGACGTACCATTTGAAATAACCCCGTGATTGCATCGAGTTCAGACACTGCGCCACGTAGTGGATTGTGAATATCAATGCCATTAAATTTCAAGGATTCTAGATTAATATTTGCCCCTTCAAAAGGCTCAATATGAAAATGGCACTTCTGATCAGGATGCAAATAACCATGTTCATCCATTTTTAATGTGATTGCGGCTAGTTCGAGTAACGCATCTTTTTTTGCATCAAAACCTGCAGTTTCAACATCAATAATGACCGGGAAATAGCCACGAAAGCGATTTTTTAATTGGTTGTGATAAGGGATTTCTTGAGAATCGGACATAATCTATCTCTTAAAAATAAAATAACGTAGGAATCCCTACGTTATTAAAAATACAATAAAAATTGACCGCACTTTAGTTGCCTAAACCAGATTTAGTACTTTTGTTTTCGATAAATTCAATTTTATAACCATCTGGATCTTCAACAAAGGCAATGACGGTTGAGCCACCTTTAACTGGTCCAGCTTCGCGAGTAACGTTACCGCCGCTTGCGCGAACTGCTTCACAAGTCGCATAAATATCATCTACGCCGATAGCAATATGTCCATACGCAGTGCCCTGTTCATATTTATCTACGCCCCAGTTGTATGTTAATTCAATTTCTGCAGCGCTTTCGCCATCTTCGTAACCTAAAAATGCAAGCGTATATTTATATTCCGGGTTTTCACTCGTACGCAATAAACGCATACCTAAAACATCTTGATAAAATTTAATAGAGCGGTCTAAATCACCTACTCGAAGCATTGTGTGTAAAATTTGCATTTTGTTTTCCTTTTTTATTGGGTTGGTCGGTATTATAACATAGAAATTTTTAAATAGACTTAGGACGTAATTCATCCCAGAAATTAGAGTCGTTTAAATAACGAAAATGAACTAATCATTTGAAGTGGTCGGAGCTCTGTTCCATATTCGGCTTTGGTAATCTGTTTCTCGTTGTAGTGGCCTAGCTATTACAAGGATACGACAAGTTGTAAATTATTATAGGAGAACAAAGATGTTTTCATTCTTAAAAGCATCTCCTCCAGCACCAAGAATTGAAAGTTCTAGAACAGATGCCGAGTATAAAAAATTACGTTGGCAGGTATTTGCTGGAGTATTTATCGGGTATGCGGCTTATTATCTTATCCGCAAAAACTTTTCTTTAGCCATTCCTTATCTTATTGATGAATATGGCTTTACTAAAGCTGATTTAGGTACAGTTGGGGTAGCGTTATCACTGGCTTACGGTTTTAGTAAGTTCATTATGGGGAATATTTCTGACCGAAGTAATCCTAAATATTTTATTACCATTGGTTTATTAGGTTCAGCATTAGTGAGCTTAATTTTCGGTTTAGTGCCAGGCGTACTATCCTCTATTCCATTGATGATTGTGTTAGCTGCATTAAATGGCTGGTTCCAAGGAATGGGATACCCGCCAGGTGCAAAAACAATGACCAACTGGTTCTCAGTTTCTGAACGTGGTGTGTGGTGGAGCTGGTGGAACGTATCACATAACTTAGGTGGTGGTTTAATCGGCCCATTAGCGCTCCTCGGTTTATCGATTTTCGGCGTATGGCAATCTTTATTCTATTTACCCGCCTTAATCGCCATTGTATTAGCATTCATTATGTTCTATTTAATGCGCGATACACCTGAGTCTCAAGGATTACCGCCGGTAGATGAATGGAAAGGTGAAAAAATCGTAGAGAAAGTTGAATCAGCTCACACGCTTTCTTCTAAAGATATTTTTATGAAATACATCATTAATAATAAGTTTTTATGGGCGATTGCACTTGCGAACGTATTTGTGTATTTCATTCGTTACGGCATTATTGACTGGGCACCAACGTATCTAAAAGAAGTGAAACATTTCTCTGTAGATAAACAAAGCTGGGCATATTTCCTTTACGAATACGCAGGTATCTTTGGTATGCTTGCTAGTGGTTATTTAAGCGATAAAGTCTTCAAAGGCCACCGTGCACCGCCGATGTTATTATTCCTAACCGGTGTATTAATCGCGATTATTGTTTATTGGAAAAATCCAGAAGGAAATCCACTCGTAGATAATATTTGTCTTGTTGCTATCGGTTTCTTAATTTATGGTCCAGTAATGATGATCGGGCTTCAAGCAGCAGACCTTGTGCCACGTGTTGCAACAGGTACAGCGACAGGTCTAACTGGGCTATTCGGTTACTTATTAGGTTCTGCAAGTGCAGGCTATGTAATGGGTAAATTGGTCGACTTATTTGGCTGGGATGGTGGTTTTTATGCCTTGATCGTTTCTTGCTTCTTAGGATTTGGCTTCATTGCTTTTACCTTACTCCATAAGCCGAATGCGGCATAATTAAGGTTAATTACATATAAAAAGTGCGGCCAAAAAACATGATGTTTTTGACCGCACTTTATTTTTGTTTATTTTACCGCAATCATTGAACCAAAATTAAAACATTGGAACCATAATTCGACGTGTGAAAATCCGATGTTTTTTAACCGCTCTTTGTGGATGTTAATCGAGTCAGTACGCATGACATTTTCAAGTGCGGTGCGTTTTTGGCTCACTTCAAGCTCACTGTAACCGTTAGCACGTTTGAATTGGTGGTGGAGGTCAATAAGCAACTCATTCACTTTTTCATCTTCAAAACGGAATTTTTCAGAGAGTACCAACACACCGTTTGGGTTTAAACCTTGGTAGATTTTGGTGAGCAAGGCTACACGATCTTCTGGTGGTAAAAATTGCAATGTGAAGTTGAGCACTACCATTGAGGCGTTCTTAATTTCTATTTGACGAATATCATCGCAAAGAATTTCTACGGGGACATCACTATGATAAGCCGCAACGTGCTGACGGCAGCGTTCCACCATTGGCAAAGAATTATCGACACCGATAATTTTCACATTCGGTTGTTTAATATTACGTCGCATAGAAAGAGCTGCCGCACCGCGTGAACAGCCTAAATCATAGACTTGGCTGTCAGCCGTCACAAAACGTTCAGCCAACATACCAATCGCCGTGATAATGTTGGAGTAGCCCGGAATCGAGCGTTGAATCATATCGGGGAAAACTTCCGCCACGCTTTCATCAAAAGTAAAATCGCCCAGTTTTTCGATCGGGGCGGCAAAAATTGTATCTTTCATCATGATTGAATTCTGTTGTTGTATTGAGAGGGCATTTATTTAGATAAAATGCAAAAAACTGCGGTCATTTTAGTGAAAGTTTTTAAAGGATCAAATAAATTTCGCTTTTCAATTTAAAAGGCATGTCTTTTTCCGTATAATCAACGCGTTAATTATCCATTTTTAGAAAAATGAAAGGAATATAGAAATGATGCGTACACATTATTGCGGTGCATTAAACCGCAACCATATTGGACAAGAAGTAACATTAAGCGGTTGGGTTCATCGTCGTCGCGATTTAGGTGGTTTAATTTTTATTGATATGCGTGATCGTGATGGTGTCGTACAAGTTTGTTTTGACCCGAAATATCAAGAAGCATTAACTGCAGCTTCAGGCTTACGTAATGAATTTTGTATTCAAATTAAAGGTGAAGTGATCGCGCGTCCTGATAATCAAGTTAATAAAAATATGGTGACAGGCGAAGTGGAAGTGTTAGCGAAAGAATTACACATCTACAATGCTTCTGACGTTTTACCATTAGACTTCAACCAAAACAACACCGAAGAACAACGTTTAAAATATCGCTATTTAGATTTACGTCGTCCAGAAATGGCACAACGTTTGAAAACCCGTGCAAAAATCACCAGCTTTGTGCGTCGTTTTATGGATGACAATGGGTTCCTTGATATTGAAACCCCAATGCTTACCAAAGCAACGCCAGAAGGTGCGCGTGACTATTTAGTGCCAAGCCGTGTGCATAAAGGCAAATTCTATGCGTTGCCGCAATCACCACAGCTTTTCAAACAGCTTCTAATGATGTCTGGTTTTGATCGTTATTATCAAATTGTGAAATGTTTCCGTGATGAAGACTTACGTGCAGATCGTCAACCGGAATTTACTCAAATCGATGTGGAAACTTCTTTCTTAACTGCGCCGGAAGTACGTGAGATCATGGAACGCATGGTACACGGTTTATGGCAAAACATCATTGGTGTGGATTTAGGCAAATTCCCACAAATGACCTGGCAAGAAGCGATGACGCGTTTTGGTTCAGATAAACCAGATTTGCGTAACCCGCTTGAATTAGTCGATGTAGCAGATATCGTTAAAGATGTTGAATTTAAAGTATTTAATGAGCCTGCAAACAATCCAAACGGCCGTGTGGCAGTCATTCGTGTACCAAATGGTACTGAAATCACTCGTAAACAAATTGATGAATATACACAATTTGTTGGTATTTACGGTGCAAAAGGTTTGGCTTGGGCGAAAGTAAATGACATTAATGCGGGCCTTGAAGGTGTACAAAGCCCGATTGCGAAATTCTTAAATGAAGATGTATGGAAAGCGTTATCTGAACGTGTGAAAGCTCAAACTGGCGATATCTTATTCTTCGGTGCAGACAAATGGCAAACCACCACTGATGCAATGGGTGCGTTACGTTTGAAATTAGGTCGTGATCTTGGCTTAACTCGTTTAGACGAATGGCAACCGCTTTGGGTGATTGATTTCCCAATGTTTGAACGTGATGAAGAGGGTAATCTTGCAGCAATGCACCACCCATTCACTTCACCAAAAGATTTTACACCAGAACAATTAGAAGCGAATCCAACCGATGCGGTAGCAAATGCTTACGATATGGTGATCAACGGCTATGAAGTGGGTGGTGGTTCTGTCCGTATTTTCGACCCCAAAATGCAACAAACCGTCTTCCGCATTCTTGGTATCAATGAACAAGAGCAACGCGAAAAATTCGGCTTCTTGTTAGATGCATTAAAATTCGGTACACCGCCACATGCAGGTTTAGCATTTGGTTTAGACCGTTTAACCATGCTTTTAACGGGCACTGAAAATATCCGTGATGTGATTGCATTCCCGAAAACAACAGCAGCAGCTTGTTTAATGACAGAAGCGCCAAGTTTCGCGAATCCGCAGGCGTTAGGTGAGTTGAGTATTGCAGTGACTAAGGCTGAGTAGTTTTTTCAATATTTAAAAATAAAGAAGTGCGGTCAATTTTGGCCGCATTTTTGTGGAGAGTAAATGAAGCAACCTACATCATTAAAAGTAATTGCAGGGATTAATATCCTTGCTTCAGTGATTGGATTTTGTTCAGTTTTCTATATTTTATGGGATGGGTGGCGAACTTTAGGATATGTAGTTTCTGAAGCTATCCCATATTTAATTTTTGCATTTGTAGTTTCTTCCCTTGTATTTTTATCTTCTATTGTAATGCTGGAAGGTAAATCATGGGGAAGAACACTTTATATAGTTATAGGATGTTTGTTTGTTGCCATTGGTTTTATCGATGGCGGATATGCAGATAAAGATGCGATTAGAAGTCTAATTAAATTATGTATTTTGGGATTTTTCCTATATCGTCCAATTATTAATGAATATTTCAAGTCTTCAAAAATAAAAAACGCTCAAAGTAATTAGTTTCATTATTCTATGGTGCGGTTAAAAATTCCACTGATTTTGAGCGCACTTTCTTTTTATTGAAAAAATTTTATTCACTTAAATACATCACTTTTTGGGTATGAATATGATGTGGTTTTATTTGTTTTGAAGTTATATCCTGAAATTATCAAAATAATTAGATTTTTACTCTTTTATTCTTCTTTAAATGGAACCTTATTTACTTTACTCAAGGATAAAATTTTATTATAAATAAGTCCTTTTAAATTTATGGTCAATTTATAAGAGAAAGTTTTATGAGTGAAGTTTCAACTCCAGTAGAAAAATCAACATGGGCGAGTAAATTCTCAGCCTTAGGTCCTGGCATCGTGATGGCATCAGCAGCTGTTGGTGGTTCGCATATTATTGCATCTACCCAAGCTGGTGCGATCTATGGTTGGGAATTAGTGAGTATTGTTATTCTTGCTAACTTATTTAAATATCCTTTCTTCCGTTTCGGTGTTCAATATACCCTCGATACCGGTAATACGCTGTTAGAAGGTTACCGTCAAAAAGGGAAGTTCTACCTTTGGTTATTCCTTGCTTTAAACGTTTTTGCCACAGTAATTAATACTGCGGCAGTGGGATTATTAACGGCAGCAATTTTAACGTTTATTACACCAATTCCACTTCCAATGCCAGTATTAAGCTCATTAGTGATTCTTGTGACAACCGGCATTTTATTGTTGGGTAAATACCGTTTATTAGATAGTTTATCGAAAATCATCATGATTGCTTTAACGGTAACAACCGTGAGCGCTGTCGTGATTGCTTTTATGCGTAATGGTATCAATGGCGTAGCCGCACCTGATTTTGTAGCGCCTTCTCCATGGGAATTAAGTAAATTAGCGTTTTTAGTGGCCTTAATGGGCTGGATGCCTGCACCAATTGAAATTTCTGCTGTTAACTCTATGTGGGTGGTGGCAAAACGTCGTCTAACGAAAGTATCTTATGAAGATGGTTTATTTGACTTCAACGTGGGTTATATCGGTACAGCAATTTTAGCTGTCGTATTCTTAGCGCTTGGCGCATTGGTACAATATGGTTCTCCTGAAACCGTCGAGATGGTGGGCGGAAAATATATCGCACAACTTATCAATATGTATGCAAGTACTATCGGTGAATGGTCTCGCTTATTAATTGCAGTCATTGCGTTCATGTGTATGTTTGGTACAACAATTACAGTAATTGATGGTTACTCTCGTACCAACGTTGAATCTTTGCGTATCTTATTCGGTAAACAAGAAAGCTCTGTGAGAATTCTTAATATCGGTATGATTTTTGCGGCGTTATCTGGTTTAGCGATTATTTTCTACTTTAATAATGCAGTAGGCCCAATGCTGAAATTCGCGATGATTGCTTCATTTGTTTCTGCACCAATCTTTGCTTGGTTGAATTTATCTTTGACTAAGCACGCGAAACACAGTGTAAAAGGTGGATTATTGTGGTTATCCATTATCGGTTTATTCTACTTAACCGCCTTTGCAGGATTATTTATCGCCCAACAAGCTGGCTGGTTAAACTAAAATAATTGAGATAATTACCGCACTTTAGTTTTAAAGTGCGGTAATTTTTTTGAAAGTTTTTAGTAGAAAAGGTATGATGCTGCTCATTCTCAATTATGCAGATGACGAGCTTGAAATATAAAAATAATCAATCGGTTCTCGTGATAATTTATGCGGAAAGCACGTATCGCATTCTGATGCTCCAGCGCCAAGATGATCCTGACTTTTGGCAGTCTGTTACTGGCACCATTGAAAGTGGTGAAACACCAAAAAACACAGCAATTCGTGAGCTTTGGGAAGAAGTGCGGTTAGAAATTTCGGAAAATTCTCCTGCACTTTTTGATTGCAAAGAGAGCATAGAATTTGAAATTTTTCCACATTTCCGATATAAATACGCACCGAATGTGACGCATTGCCGTGAACATTGGTTTTTATTGGCAATGGAGCAAGAATTCGAACCAGTATTAAGTGAGCATTTGGCATATCAATGGGTTTCCCCTGAACAAGCAATCCAAATGACAAAATCTTCCAATAATGCGGAAGCAATTAGAAAATATATTCTTAAAGATAAATAGAAGGAAAACAACATGGCAGGCCATAGTAAGTGGGCTAATATTAAACACCGCAAAGCAGCACAAGATGCACAACGCGGTAAAATTTTTACTAAATTAATTCGTGAACTTGTTACCGCAGCTAAAATTGGTGGTGGCGATGTGAGTGCTAACCCGCGTTTACGTGCAGCAGTAGATAAAGCACTTAGCAATAATATGACGCGTGATACTATCAACCGCGCCATTGATCGTGGTGTAGGTGGTGGCGATGACACTAATATGGAAACCAAAATTTATGAAGGTTATGGTCCAGGTGGAACTGCTGTGATGGTTGAGTGTCTAAGTGACAACGCAAACCGTACGATCTCACAAGTTCGCCCAAGTTTCACTAAATGTGGTGGTAATTTAGGGACTGAGGGATCGGTTGGTTATTTGTTTAGTAAAAAAGGTTTAATTCTAATTACTGAAGCAGACGAAGATGCGTTAACTGAAGCAGCAATTGAAGCTGGAGCTGATGATATTCAACCACAAGATGATGGTTCATTTGAAATCTACACCGCTTGGGAAGATTTAGGTTCGGTGCGTGATGGTATTGAAGCAGCTGGCTTTAAAGTTCAAGAAGCTGAAGTGACAATGATTCCATCAACTACCGTCGATCTTGATCTTGAAACTGCGCCTAAATTGTTGCGTTTAATTGATATGTTAGAAGACTGTGATGATGTACAAAACGTATATCATAACGGTGAAATTAGTGATGAAATTGCAGCTCAGCTGTAATTTTAAGGAGATAATAATGAAATTAGTAAAAGTATTGCCTGTAATGGCTGCGTTTGTTGTATTATCCGCTTGTGCAAGTGAAACAGCAAAAATGGAATCAAAACCAGCTCAAGCTGCAATACCAACCGTAACAGATAAAACAGTTGTTTATTCTTGTAATAAAAAAACGGTTACGGCAGTTTATCAATTTGAGAATCAGGAAGCCACAGCTGCAATGGTGATGGTTGGTAACAAAGTTATCGCGAAAGATTTTTCTCGTGATACAGCGCAAAAAGATTTTACTTCATTTACTTCAGGTAAATATGTTTGGAACGTAGATAGTGGTTTAACGTTAAATAAATTTGATTCTGTAGTGCCTGTAAATCTTTTAGAAAAAGGTGAAAAATCAGACAAAATTCTAGTAAAGAATTGCGATGTTAATGTAAAAGCTACAGTAAAAGCAAACAGATAATAAAAAATAAAACGGCTAGTGTTAATAGATTAGCCGTTTATTTTTATTCTTATGAGTATTATTTTAGGCATTGATCCCGGTTCTCGTGTGACAGGTTATGGTGTGATTCGTCAAACAGGAAGACATTTGGAATATCTCGGTAGTGGCGCAATTCGTACTCAAGTTGAAGATTTACCAACCCGTTTGAAACGCATTTATACTGGAGTAACTGAAATCATCACGCAATTTCAACCTGATATGTTTGCAATTGAGCAAGTGTTTATGGCGAAGAATGCGGATTCAGCTTTAAAACTCGGGCAGGCTCGTGGTACGGCGATTGTTGCAGCAGTAAATCATGATTTACCTGTTTTTGAATATGCCGCTCGTTTAGTAAAACAAACAGTGGTGGGCATTGGTTCCGCAGATAAAGTACAAGTTCAAGAAATGGTGACTCGTATTTTGAAGTTGTCAGACAAACCTCAAGCCGATGCAGCGGATGCGTTGGCTATCGCGATTACACACGCGCATTCTATTCAACATTCTTTACATATTGCCAATTCTGTGAAAATGACAGAAACGCAAGAAAAAATGACCGCACTTTTAAAGACTAGATATAGCCGAGGACGCTTTAGATTAAAAATTTAACTGGATGTTCGTCCAGTTTTATTTTATTCTATGCGTTAAGTTTTTTATCATTCGGAAGAATTATGATCGGTCGCTTACAAGGCATTCTTTTAGAAAAACAACCTCCAGAAATTTTACTTAATGTGCAAGGCGTAGGCTATGAATTGCTTTTGCCTATGACGAGTTTCTATGATTTACCAGAAATTGGTCAAGAAACTACTTTATTCACCCATCTTGTTGTTCGGGAAGATGCTCACTTACTCTTTGGATTTGCCCAAAAAACAGACCGCACTTTATTTCGTGAATTAATTAAAACAAATGGGGTGGGGCCTAAATTAGCCTTAGCGATTTTATCCGCCATGTCGGTCGAACAATTTGCTTATGCAATTGAGAGAGAAGAGCTTTCTAAACTCACTAAAATTCCTGGTGTTGGCAAAAAAACAGCTGAACGTTTGTTAGTTGAACTCAAAGGTAAATTCAAAGGCGTAAAACAAAGCGATTTCTTTGTCGAAAGTACTCATATTCCATCAGCGTCATCTATTGAATCGCGTGCAGAAAATTCATCCGATGAAGCTATTTCAGCCTTGATTGCTTTAGGTTATAAATCTTCAGAAGCAGAAAAAATGGTGAAACGAGTAGCTAAACCTGATTTAACAAGCGAGCAAGTTATTCGCGAAGCTTTAAAAGCCGCATTGTAGGTGAGACATGATTGAAGCAGATAGAATTATTAGCGGGCAAGCTAAGATTGATGAAGATGTTATCGACCGCGCTATTCGTCCGAAATTATTAGCAGATTATGTTGGACAGCCACAAGTGCGCGAGCAGATGGATATTTTCATCAAGGCAGCCAAATTACGTCAAGATGCCTTAGATCATTTATTGATTTTTGGCCCTCCAGGTTTGGGAAAAACAACCCTTGCTAATATTGTGGCAAATGAAATGGGCGTGAACATTCGTACGACGTCAGGGCCTGTATTAGAAAAAGCGGGAGATTTGGCTGCAATGCTAACCAATCTTGAACCGCATGATGTGTTATTTATTGATGAAATTCATCGACTTTCCCCTGCTATTGAAGAAGTCCTTTATCCAGCAATGGAAGACTATCAATTGGATATTATGATTGGTGAAGGGCCAGCTGCTCGTTCTATTAAATTAGATTTGCCACCTTTTACTTTGGTTGGCGCGACGACTAGAGCGGGTTCTTTGACTTCACCATTGCGTGATCGTTTTGGTATTGTGCAACGTTTGGAATTCTATTCTGTAGAAGATTTAACATCTATTGTTGCAAGAAGTGCGGGGTGTTTGAATCTTGAATTAGAACAGCAAGCTGCTTTTGAGGTGGCTCGTCGTTCACGAGGCACTCCTCGAATTGCAAACCGTTTATTACGACGCGTGCGTGATTATGCTGATGTGCGTAATGGTGGCATCATTTCTGTAGATGTAGCAAAACAAGCGCTTTCAATGCTGGATGTAGATGATGCCGGATTTGATTATTTAGATAGAAAATTATTGTCTGCTGTTATTGAACGTTTTGACGGCGGGCCAGTAGGGCTAGATAATCTTGCAGCTGCAATCGGTGAAGAACGCGATACTATTGAGGATGTTTTAGAACCTTATTTGATTCAGCAAGGTTTTTTACAACGTACCCCACGTGGGCGAATTGCTACATCACAGACTTATCGACATTTTGGTTTGCAGAAGTTAACAGATTAAATATTATTTATGAGAGAACGCGTAATAAAGTTGGATGAAACTCCGTTTTTTGTGCTAAATTTCTGCTATATATTTTCACAACGATAAATGAAATAGCGGTGGAAAAAAATATTAATATTGTACGAAGAATTTCATTGTGGCTAATATAATCAGAAATTAATGTACTTAATACCAGTGTTAAAAGTGGCGCAATATACATTAATAAGGCAGAAAGTAGCATTGATTTTTCTTCTAATCCAATTTCAACAATTTGACCTTCGCGTAATGGCATTAATGTTTCTACATTAAAAATATGCTCGCCACGTTTACCGTTTAATTCGGAAAGGCTTGATGTCCCACAACTGTTTTTAGCTGTGCATTGGCCACAGGCACTTTGGGATTGGCATTTCACTTTGGCAATGCCATTTTCATAGCTAATAACAACGGCACTTTCTCTTAGCATTGGGATGCTCCCATATAAATATCAAAGCGATGATTTTTCGTTTCACGGCTAAAGTGCGGTTGTTTTCCACCAAGAAATTCTGCATAGTCAGGACGCTTCACGACCACACGTTTTTTAGCTAATTGTAGTGCAGGTAAAAGTAATTCATCGGCATCTAGATCTGCTCCAACTAAATGCTGGAATACGCGCATTTCTTTTTTTACTAACGCAGATTTTTGTTTATGCGGATACATTGGATCGAGATAAACCACATCGGCATAATCAGCATTAGGATCAAGTTCATTAATATGCTGAACATTCAGTAAGCGCAAATTTTGTTGCAACATCTCACCGATTTCCTCATCTTGATAAGCACGATTTAGACCATCTTTCAGAAGTAAAAAAACAACAGGATGGCGTTCCACTAAACAAACTTGACAGCCAATCGAGGCTAGCACAAAGGCATCTCGTCCTAGACCTGCTGTTGCATCAATAACGGTTGGCAATTCCGAACCTTTAATCCCTACCGCTTTCGCTACAGCTTCACCGCGGCCACCACCAAATTTACGACGATGAGCCATTGTGCCGCCTACAAAATCAACATAAACCGCCCCGAGTTTAGGTTCATCTAATTTACGAAGCTCTAAACGTTCATCGGTTTGAACAAGCGCAAGTGGGCTTTGTTCATCATGAATAATGTTATGTTCAGCACAAAGTGCGGTCAATTCTGCTAATGTTTTTTCTCTCGATTCAGAAATCAGCTGAATTCCTACTTGCGAATGAGCCATAAGCCGCTTTCCATGTGGTCAGTGTAAGGGAATTGGTCAAATAACGCTGCTTTTTCAATGCGGTGCGTTTTTGAAAGTTCAACAAGATTATCGCACAGCGTATGCGGATTACAGGAAATATACAAAATACGATCGTAATTTTGTACAAGTTTCACTGTATCAGGATCAAGCCCTGCGCGAGGTGGATCGACAAAAATGGTATTACATTCGTAAGATTTTAAATCAATCCCTTTCAAGCGGTTAAAGGCTCTAATCCCATTCATTGCCTGCGTAAATTCCTCTGCCGACATACGGATAATTTGTAAATTATCAACTTTATTTTTAGCAATATTAAATTGTGCGGCGGCTACGGAAGGTTTGGCGATTTCTGTTGCCAATACCTTACGGAAATTTTGTGCAAGTGCGATAGAAAAATTACCGTTTCCGCAGTAAAGTTCTAATAAATCACCTTCGCTATTTTGGGTACAATCAATTGCCCATTCAAGCATTTTGCAGTTTACTGTTGCATTTGGCTGGGTAAAACTATTCTCGACTTGGCGATAAACATAATTTCTGCCATTCACAGGTAAAACTTCATCCACATAATCTTGCTCAAAACAGATTTTTTGTTTACTTGCACGTCCGATTATTTGCACATCAAAACCTTGCTTTTCGAGTAAATCTTTCAAATTTTTAGCCGCACTTTCCCATTCTTCAGTGAGCGTTTTATGATAAAGCAAGCTCACAATAATCTTATTACTCAAGGTGCTAAGGTAATCGATTTGGAATAATTTTCTGTGTAGCACCTCTTGTTGTTTTAACAAAGGTAATAAGGTGCACATCATACGATTAATCAGCGTGCTGGCGATTGGAAACTCATCCACTCGATAACGCTGTAGCGTCGATTGATCAAACATAATATGGTAAAAATCATCTTGCTCATGCCAAATACGAAACTCCGCACGCATACGATAATGGCTTGTTGGAGAGTCAAAAACTTGAATATCCGGCGCATTAAAAGGGCGCAAAAGTGCGGTTAACTTTTCAAGTTTTTTTTGTAGCTGTTCGTTGTATTGAGAAATCGGTAATTGCATAGAAATTAGTATTCATAGGGTGTATGAAGATGAATCGTTCATACAAAGATAGGAGAATAAAGTTATCAGCCGTGAATTATGCGTGATTTTACAAGCTCTTCAAAAACAAAAGGCAGACTTCCGCCTGCCTTGTTCAACATATCTTATTCGCCGGAATAATCTTCACCGCCAGAGGCAGCTTCACTCACATCACCAGATAAGGTGTAAACACGTTTTTTAGTATTAATACGAGTACGATATTTATTCCAAGTTTTTTCAAAGAAAGTCTCTGCTGCACGCTCACCATGGCAAAACGCGACGAAATCTTTTTCTTCTTTAGTCGCTGGTTCACGTTCCCCTAAGTCTAATGCTTTGAACGCTTGGCCATATTGCTCAAGCACCTGTGATTCTTTGATTGTGTAATCACCGTGACGGGAAAAACCACGTGGGTAGTTTTTGTCGTCAAAGAAACGACGCGTTACGCTAAAACTTGCAGCCATAATATTCTCTCTTCTTTCATTAATATTTACAAAATAGGGCAGGCATTAAACCAATTTTTCGTTATTTTTGCAATAAACCTTTTACAGTTTCAACATAATCTTTCACGAAATCATCGTAATTTAACCCTTCAGGGTTTACACGGAATTTACCATTGACATAAAAATCAGGTACGCCACGCACTTTAAATTGTTCTGCGGCATTCACTTGTTTATTGACCAAACCATTCACGGCAAAACTATTAATGCCACCATCAAATTGCTCGGCGGTTATACCATTCGATAAGAAAATAGTTCGAATATCATCCATTGATTTCAAAGCATCCTTTTGAGCCGCTTCAAACAATGGTGCCTTTACTTTGCTTTCAGAACCTAATGCCATTGCTAATGCCCAAGCACGCGTTAAGTTTTCAGACTGGCGACCTAAGAAATTTACATGATATTGTTTAAATTTCACGTCTTTTGGTAAAGCATCTGCAACTTGTTGTGGAATTTTGTATTCCATTTCAAACGCGTAACAATGCGGACAGTAGAATGAGAAAAACTCAATCACTTCTTTTTGCTGTGAAGCCTGTTGACTCACTTGAACATATTGTTTGCCTTCTTGTAAATCTGCCGCAAAACTATTTACAGACATAAGCGTACTGACACCTAAACCTAACGCAAGTAATACTTTTTTCATTTGCTTTCCTTCTTATTTAATGATACCGCGAGCACGGAGCAATGCAGTTTTAAAATCTTCTTCGTAATCTTTTTTGAGACCAGGAATTGGCTCATGTTTATCTGTACCATCCATTTTTAACTGATAAATAATCACTTCATCAGTTAATTCATTTAATGGCTTTTGGAAACCTGATTCATTGGAAATTTTTTGCAAAATTTCCATTAAGCTCAAGTCTGGGTCTTTAGACCAATAAGGCTGTAAAAGTTCCAAAACTTCATTTAAACGCTTACATTTCATTGCTATTTCCTTTTTAATCGTAAAAAATAGGCAAATGATACTTGAAATAACGATAGATTAAAATATGACAATCACAATAAGCGCGGTAATTTTGGCAGGTGGCAAAGCACGCAGAATGGGTGGGCAAGATAAGGGATTACAGATTTTAGGTAAACAATCTTTAATTCAACATGTTATTAATCGCTTGCAACCACAAATTCATGATATTTCAATTAACGCTAACCGAAATCAAACAGAATATGCAAAATTTGGCTTTCCTATTTTTTCCGATGAACTACCCGATTTTCAAGGGCCATTGAGTGGCATGCTAACAGCCCTAGAAAAGACAAAAAGTGACTTTATCCTTTTTACACCTTGTGATACACCTTTTTTCCCTACGAACCTTTTAGATAAACTCAAAAGTGCGGTTAAAAATGACCGCACTTTAATTGCGTATGCTTGCGATGAGGAGCGTGAACATCCCGTTTTTTGTTTGATATCCGTTCAACTAAAGGAAAAATTACGATACTACTTAGCATCGGGTGGACGACGCCTTTTACGGTTTATGAAAGAAAATGGTGGGATTTCAGTGAAATTTACGAAAGAGGAAGGCAACTTTGAAAATTTTAATACTCTAGATGATTTAAATTCTTATAGTTTGGATGATTTTAAAGAGGGCTAATAATGAAAAATATAAAGCATTTTGCACAGCGTTACGTTGATTGGGTCATTCGTTTAGGACGAATTCGTTTTTCTTTATTAGGCGTAACGATTTTGGCTATTTTTGCACTATGTACCCAAATTTTATTTAGTTTTTTTATTGTGCATACTATCTCTTGGGGCGATATTATTCGATCAGTTACATTTGGATTGCTCACTGCACCCTTTGTGATTTATTTTTTTACGTTGCTTGTTGAAAGATTGGAACGTTCACGTTTAGAGCTATCTTGTTCTGTTAATCGATTAGAAAAGGAAGTAAATGAGCGAATCATTGCTCAGCAAAAACTTTCCGATGCGCTAGAAAAATTAGAAAAACATAATAGAGATAAAAGCACTTTACTTGCTACTATTAGCCATGAGTTGCGTACACCATTAAATGGTATTGTGGGTTTAAGCCAAATTTTACTTGATGATAAATTAGATGATAAACAACGCAATTATTTGAAAACGATCAATATAAGTGCGGTAAGCTTAGGGTATATTTTTAGTGATATTATTGATTTAGAGAAAATTGATGCAAGCCGGATAGAGTTAAATCTACAACCAACAGATTTTCCTGCATTATTGAATGATATTTATAATTTCGCTAGTTTTTTAGCAAAGCAAAAACATCTTACCTTTCATTTGATTACAGAGACAGGTTTACCTAATTATTTAACCTTAGATCGTGTTCGTTTAAGCCAGATTTTATGGAATTTAATTAGTAATGCAGTGAAATTTACTGAACATGGGGAAATTACATTAAAAGTAAGTAGGGAAAAAGATTATTATTATTTTAATGTGATTGATACAGGAATGGGGATCGCACCAAAAGAGCAGTCTCGTATTTTTGAACTTTATTACCAAGTAAAAGAGAGTCGTCAGCAAAGTGCGGGCAGTGGTATTGGGTTAGCAATATCTAAAAATCTTGCTAGATTAATGCGGGGGGATTTGATAGTTGAAAGTGAATTAGGAAAGGGATCAACATTCTATTTATCTATTCAGGCGGAAGAAACGCAAATTAACACAATTAATCATCAAGTTATTCCTCATTTACATATTCTTTTAGTTGAAGATGTTGAACTCAATGTTATTGTTGCAAAAACAATTCTAGAGAAGTTAGGGCATCGGGTAGATGTGGCGATAAATGGTCAGCAAGCCATCGCACTATTTGAAAAAAACTCCTATGATTTACTATTGCTTGATATTAAATTGCCAGATATGACGGGGTTTGATATTGCGCAATATTTACGAAAAAATTATGAAGAAGGGATTTATGATTTTTTACCACCGATGATCGCATTCACGGCTAATGTGATGCATAGTGAGAAAGACTATCTTGAAATGGGGATGGATGGTGTATTGCGTAAACCTATTTTAATTAAAGACTTACAGCATTGTCTGCAATACTTTTTCTCAGATGAATCTCATTCTATTGTAAAAATACAAGAAAATGATAATACAGAAGTATTTGATTTGGATCTCATTGAAACTTTAGGTAAAGCACAAGTTTTGGCTAATTTAGATATTTTTAAACAAGTAATGCCCACCTATTTGTCTAAACTATCAGTTAATAATTTAAAAGAAACGGAATCCTTTGCTCATAAAATTAAAGGAGCTGCAGCATCGGTAGGACTCATTCAATTACATAAGTTGGCTGAAGATTTAGAAAAGGCAGCTCAGGTTTCTAATAAGATTATTATTGAGAAATGGATTGAATTAATGAATAAGAACTGGAAAGATGAGGTGGATAGTTTAATTCAATTTTTAAATTATAAACGTTAACTTCAATTTTGATTTTTGAAAATATCTAAAATATTTCTCATTTATTAGATTTTTTCTTTGTTATTGCTGTTTTTTTTGTTGGGTCGCTTAAAAATTATCGAAATTATACCTTGAATTCATATAATTAGATTTTTACTTTTTGAGGGGGTTTTATGGAGTTTGAATTTTCTAAAATTTTGGAACTAGCATTAAGTTGGATTGTTTCACACATTGATGCTCCTTTATGGGATATCACTATTATTATTTTATTAGGTACAGGATTGTTTTTTACTATAACAACTGGATTTGTACAGTTTCGCCTTTTCCCAGCAAGTATTCGAGAAATGTGGTTTGGTAGAGCAACCGAGGGGAATTCTCTTACACCATTTCAAGCCTTTGCTACAGGATTAGCTAGCCGTGTAGGAGTAGGCAATATTGGTGGGGTAGCAACGGCTATTGCATTGGGTGGAGAAGGTGCAGTATTCTGGATGTGGGTGACTGCATTTATTGGTATGTCAAGTGCTTTTGCTGAATCAACCTTGGCACAATTATTTAAAGTTCAAGATAAAGATGGCTCATTTCGCGGTGGCCCCGCATACTACATTATTCAAGGATTACAATCACGTTGCATGGCAGTCTCATTTGCCGTGGCATTAATTTTTACCTTCGGTTTCGCATTTAATTCTGTTCAGGCTAATTCTATTGTTGAAGCAACTCAAAATGCTTGGAATTGGCAAGGTGAATACGTTGGTCTTGCATTAGTGATTTTAACTGCGCTTATTATTTTTGGTGGAATTAAGCGTATTGCAGTAATTTCAAGTAGCTTAGTCCCAATGATGGCACTTTTTTATCTCATTATGGCTGTGATCATTTTGGGAATGCATACAGAAATGATTCCCAGTGTTTTAAGTAATATTATTAAAAGTGCATTTAATTTTGATGCTGCAGCAGGAGGCATGTTTGGAGCATTAGTGTCAAAAGCTATGATGATGGGGATTAAACGTGGGTTATTTTCGAACGAAGCAGGAATGGGATCGGCACCAAATGCTGCAGCCGCAGCCCATGTAAAACACCCAGTTAGTCAAGGATTAGTTCAAATGCTGGGAGTGTTTGTTGATACCATGATTGTTTGTACTTGTACGGCAATTATTATTTTGCTTTCCAATAATTATGGTAATGAAACACTTAAAAGTATTTCTCTTACGCAAACGGCATTACAATATCATGTCGGTGAATTTGGCGTGCATTTTCTTGCTTTTATTTTATTGTTATTTGCTTATTCTTCCATTATTGGGAACTATGCCTATGCGGAGAGTAATATTCGTTTTATTAAGAATAAACCTTGGTTTATTTTTTTATTCCGATTAATGGTACTCTTTTTCGTTTATTTTGGTGCAGTGCGATCAGGAAATGTTGTTTGGAGTTTTGCGGATACTGTGATGGCGGTGATGGCTATTATTAATTTAGTGGCTATTTTAATGCTTTCTCCTATTGTATGGAAATTAATGAAAGACTATCAATGTCAACTTAGATCTGGAAAAACACCTGAATTTAATATCAGTAATTATCCAGAGTTAAGTAAGAGAGTATTAGATTATCGTATTTGGAAGTAAATATTTAAATGGCTACTCAATTAGGTAGTCATTTTTATTGTAAAAGATCTTATTTAGCACTAGAATGCTCGCCCTCAATTCGTAGTTCGCAAACCTCCTACATAAAAAAACTAGGTAAAATATGAATATTTCCAATCCAAATTATAATCGTAAAGCGATTGTTATCTTTTCTGGTGGGCAAGACTCCACCACCTGTTTGTTTCAAGCTATTGCTGAATATGGCAAAGAAAATGTTGAAACTATGACATTTCAGTATGGACAACGTCATTCAATTGAATTAGAAAAAGCAAAATGGATTGCACAAGATTTAGGCGTGAAACAAACATTTATTGATACTTCTGTTATTAAAGCTATCACTCACAATGCTTTAATGGATGAGAACATGCATATTGAACAAAAAGACAATAAATTACCCAATACTTTTGTTGATGGCCGTAATGCATTGTTTTTGCTTTATGCTGCAATTTATGCCAAGGGACAGGGTATTCAGGATATTATTACCGGTGTTTGTGAAACGGATTTTAGTGGTTATCCTGATTGTCGAGACGTGTTTATAAAGTCTATGAATGTCACATTAAATCTTGCAATGGATTATCAATTTAACATCAAAACGCCATTAATGTATCTCACCAAAGCACAGACTTGGCAACTTGCTGATGAATTAGGAGTGCTAGACTATGTGCGTAACTATACTCATACTTGTTATGAAGGTGTAGATGGAGGATGTAGTCAATGCCCAAGTTGTATTTTACGCGGTAAAGGTCTGAAGGAGTATTTGGCTCAGAAAGGTGGAAAAAATGTTTAAAATTTCCAAAGAATTTAGCTTTGATATGGCTCATTTATTAGATGGGCATGATGGGAAATGTCAAAATTTACATGGACACACATATAAATTACAAGTTGAAATTTCGGGTGATTTATATGAGTCTGGTGCAAAAAAAGCAATGGTCATTGATTTTTCAGATCTAAAGTCTATTGTGAAAAAAACTATTTTAGATCCGATGGATCATGCATTTATTTATGATCAAACCAGTGAGCGAGAAAGTCAAATTGCCGCGCTATTGCAAGAGTTAAACTCAAAAACCTTTGGTGTTCCTTTTAGAACAACGGCAGAAGAAATGGCTCGTTTTATTTTTAATCGTTTAAAACATGATGAACAACTGGCTATATCAGCCATTCGTTTATGGGAAACTCCAACTTCGTTTTGTGAGTATCAGGAGTAAGTGTTGGTGGAAAAATATCATGAGTTTGAACCGTACTTTAATATAGTTGAGATTTTTGAAAGTCTGCAAGGAGAAGGGTTCAATACGGGAATGCCAAGTATTTTTGTTCGATTTGGTAAATGTAATCTGGACTGTCCTTGGTGTGATACGCCTTATAATGATTTTAAACGCTGGTCTGCATCACAGATTTTGGAAAAAGTGCGGTCCTTTCCATCAAGAAATATTATCATCACTGGTGGTGAGCCAACAATTGTGCCAAAAATTGAATACTTACTTGAGCAATTTAAAGCAGATGGCTATTTTCTTGCAATTGAAACTAATGGTCTAAAGACAGTTCCTGCTCAAATAGATTATATTGCGGCGAGTCCTAAGAGCCTTTATGCGCATAAGTATGAAAAGCGCTGTATTCCATTTGCAAATGAAGTACGTATTGTCATGGATGGTAATGTATCATCATTTTGTGAATTGATTGAGAAAAAAATAAAAGCAGAGAATTACTATCTTTCACCTTGTGAAATTGCGGGGGAAATGAATTTACTTGAGACTATCACTTTACTTGGTCAGTTGAATCAACGCCCAAATAAACCTAAATGGCAGCTAAGTTTACAAACACATAAATTGATTGGTATTGAGTAATAGAAAGAAATATTATTTTTTTATTGATCGATATATAATTTAGTATATAATGATTCCTGTTTTAGATAGTAATCATAATCAAACCTGGCTAGCACACTTCCCCCACTCCTTTGTGCTAGCCATTTTTTTTGGAATTTTGTACCATATCTTATCTTTTTCCTATTTATATTAATTATGAATAACATTGAACTTGAGCAACTTCTTAACCTAAAACTTAATTCTGAAAAAATCACTGACTATGCGCCAAATGGTTTGCAAGTAGAAGGCAAAGCAAATGTTCATAAAATCATTACAGGAGTTACAGCAAGTCAAGCATTGATTAATTATGCCATTGAGCAAGATGCTGATGCTATTATTGTTCATCATGGCTATTTTTGGAAAAGCGAAAATCCTTGTATTCGAGGAATGAAAGGTAAACGAATAAAAAGTTTGCTTGTGAATGATATAAATTTATATAGCTATCATTTACCATTAGATATTCATTCTGAATTAGGAAATAACGCCCAGTTAGCAGAATTACTTGGTATTGAACAGTTACACCCACTAGAAAAGCCGCCGATGAGCATTCCTGTTTGGGGGGAATTGCGATCCCCTATGACGGGAGAAGAATTTGCAGAGAAAATAGAAAAAGTTTTGAATAGAAAGCCATTAATTTGTATTGAAAATGGTCCGTGCCTGATTCGAAAAGTAGGAATTTGTACAGGAGGAGGACAAGGTTATATTGATCTTGCTGCTGCGCAAGGCTGTGATGCATTTGTTACAGGTGAAGTATCTGAGCAAACTATTCATTCTGCACGTGAACAGGGCATTCATTTTTTTGCCGCGGGTCATCACGCAACAGAACGCTATGGTATAAAAATATTAGGAGAATGGCTTTCTAAAGCATATGGTTTTGATGTTGAGTTTAAGGATATAGATAATCCTGCTTAATATTATTCGAAAATGTTTTACCCCACTTTTGATATACCTACAAATCTTATTGTTTCAAAAGAGAAATAGGATTATAATAACTGTAAATTTGAACAGTTTAATTGTTATGGATATTTCTGAATTACTTGACGGACTTAACGATAAACAACGCGAAGCCGTAGCTGCTCCTCTAGGTAATCACTTAGTGCTAGCTGGTGCAGGCTCTGGTAAAACGCGTGTATTGACGCACCGCATCGCTTGGTTAATTGCGGTAGAAAATATTTCTGAAGGCAGTATTATGGCGGTGACGTTTACCAATAAAGCGGCAGCAGAAATGCGTCATCGTATTCAAGCAACACTTGCCAAACACGCCCAACATCAATTATTTGGTATGTGGATTGGAACCTTTCACAGCATTGCCCATCGTTTATTGCGAGCTCATCATTTAGATGTAGGATTGCCACAAGATTTCCAAATTTTGGATTCAGAAGATCAACTTCGTTTAATTAAACGGTTATTAAAATTACATAATTTTGATGAAAAAGCTTTTCCTCCTAAACAGGCTTGTTGGTACATCAATAACAAAAAAGATGAAGGCTTGCGCCCAAACGATATTGAAGATTTTAATGATCGTCAGGAGCGTGAATGGATTAAAATCTATAAGATCTATCAAGACACCTGCGATCGCGCAGGATTGGTCGATTTTGCTGAATTATTAATTCGGGCCTATGAATTATTTGAGAAAAAACCATTAATTTTGCAACGTTATCAACAACGTTTTCAGCATATTTTGGTGGATGAATTTCAAGACACCAATAAAATTCAATATAAATGGATCAAAATTCTCGCAGGAGAAACAGGCAAAGTCATGATCGTAGGTGATGATGATCAATCTATTTATGGTTGGCGTGGCGCACAAATCGAAAATATTCAAAAATTCTTGAAAGATTTCAAAGCGGAAACAATCCGCCTTGAACAAAACTATCGTTCTACCGCCAATATCCTAAACAGCGCAAATGAATTGATTGCTAATAATAGTGATCGTCTTGGTAAAAATTTATGGACAGAGGGTGAAAAAGGCGATCCTGTAGGCATCTATGCCGCCTTTAATGAATTGGACGAAGCTAAATTTGTTGCCTCACAAATTCAAGATTGGGTAGAACATGGTGGAAAACTGGATGATTGTGCTGTACTTTATCGTAGTAATAGCCAATCACGCGTTATTGAAGAAGCCTTAATTCGTTGTCAAATTCCATATCGTATTTATGGTGGTATGCGTTTCTTCGAACGCCAAGAAATTAAAGATGCTTTGGCCTATCTTCGTTTGATTAATAATCGTCAAGATGATGCCGCTTTTGAGCGTGTAATTAATACGCCCACCCGTGGCATTGGCGACCGCACTTTAGATATATTGCGTAACTTAACACGCGAACGCCAAATTACCTTATGGCAAGCAGTACAAGTCGCAACACAAGAAAATATGTTGGCTGGGCGAGCCTCAACAGCATTATTACGTTTCCAGGAATTAATTAATTCACTACAACTTGATACCGCAGAAATGCCGCTTTTCGCACAAACTGATTTTGTGATTAAACATTCGGGTTTATATGAAATGTATAAACAAGAAAAAGGTGAAAAAGGTGAAGTGCGTATTGAAAACTTGGAAGAGTTAGTTACCGCAACCCGTGAATTCATCAAACCTGATGATGCAGAAGATATGACGGAACTCACCGCCTTTTTAACTCACGCCTCTTTAGAAGCTGGGGAAGAACAAGCCTCTCCGCATCAATCTTGTGTAGAAATGATGACATTACACTCCGCTAAAGGCTTAGAATTTCCTCGTGTATTTATGGTTGGCGTAGAAGAAGGTTTATTCCCAAGTTTCCGTTCTTTTGAGGAACCTGGACGTTTAGAAGAAGAACGTCGTTTAGCTTATGTCGGCATTACTCGAGCGAAGAAAAAACTGACCATCTCTTATGCGGAAAGCCGTCGGTTATATGCAAAAGAAGAACGCCATTTGCCATCACGCTTTATCGCAGAATTACCGAGAGAATGTATCCAAGAAATTCGTTTACGAGGAACAGTTACTCGCGCTATGAATCTAGCAAAAGTCGGTTCATTGTCTAATACAAGTGCGGTCGAAAATGAATGGAAAATGGGTCAAAAAGTCAAACATGAAAAATTCGGTTTTGGCACAGTCATTAATGTTGAAGGCTCAGATAACAATACTCGCCTCCAAATTGCCTTCCAAGCGCAAGGCATTAAATGGCTCATTGCACATTTGGCAAAACTGGAAAAAGTGCGGTAGAATCCAAGAGAGTTTTACTTCTACCGATTAATTTCTTTGAAAAGTGCGGTGAATTTTAACTGCACTTTTTTTGTATTTGAGTGATTGAATGTTTAAATTTTTCTTCAAACGTATCTTAATGGTAATTCCAACTTTTATTGCCATTACTTTTATCACGTTTGCCCTTGTGCATTTTATTCCTGGCGATCCAGTTGAAATAATGATGGGGGAACGTGGCTTAACACCTGAAATACATCAACAAATGATGCATCAATTAGGATTAGATCTTCCTTTGCATGAACAATATTTTCATTATATTGCTAAAGTGCTACAAGGTGATTTTGGGGCATCATTCCGCACTCAACAATCTGTTCTTACTGAATTTTTTACACTTTTCCCTGCCACAGCTGAATTAGCATTTTTTGCGTTATTTTGGTCGTTATTAGGCGGGGTGATTTTAGGGACGATTGCAGCAGTAAAAAAAGATAGTTGGATTTCTCACACGGTTACAGCTGCATCGCTCACAGGTTATTCTATGCCAATTTTCTGGTGGGGATTGATTTTAATTTTATACGTTTCACCACAACTCGGTTTACCGCAAGGCGGACGTTTAGATAATGAATTTTGGATCGATACACCAACAGGATTTATGCTCATTGACAGCTGGCTTTCTGGTATGCCAGGCGCCTTCGAAAATGCAGTTAAATCATTAATTCTTCCTGCAATCGTCCTAGGCACAGTTCCTTTGGCTATTATTACTCGTATGACACGCTCTGCGATGTTGGAAGTATTAGGCGAAGATTACATTCGCACGGCAAAAGCAAAAGGCCTAAGTTATACTCGAATCGTCATTGTTCATGCATTGCGTAATGCGTTAATTCCTGTTGTCACTGTGGTCGGATTAATCATTGGTCAATTGCTTTCCGGTGCCGTACTCACAGAAACCATTTTTTCATGGCCGGGAATTGGAAAATGGATTATTGATGCGATTCAAGCGCGCGATTATCCGGTATTACAAGGTTCTGTACTGATTATTGCGACAATTATTATTGTGGTGAATTTAACCGTCGATTTACTTTACGGCGTGGTCAATCCGCGTATCCGTCATTAATTGTGGGAGAGATTATGTCTGACACGCCTTCAACTTTCGCGCCGAAAACGCCCTTACAAGAATTTTGGTTTTACTTCAAACAAAACCGAGGCGCGCTAATCGGTTTAACCTTTATTGTGATTGTTGCCTTAATCAGCATTTTCGCACCTTATATTGCGCCTTTTGATCCAACAGAACAAAATCGTACCGCACTTTTACTTCCTCCCTCTTGGTATGAAGGAGGCAATCCGGCCTATTTACTCGGCACAGATGATATTGGGCGAGATATCCTTTCTCGCATCATTTACGGAACGCGAATTTCTGTCTTTGCGGGATTTGTTATCGTATTGCTATCCTGCGCCTTTGGTACTAGCCTTGGCTTGATTTCTGGCTATTATGGCGGTGTGCTAGATACAATTATTATTCGCCTAATTGATATTATGCTCGCGATTCCAAACTTACTCTTGACGATTGTAGTCGTCTCTATTTTAGAGCCATCACTCGCCAATGCCACTTTAGCGATCGCCGTTGTATCAATTCCTAGCTATGTGCGTTTAACTCGAGCAGCGGTGATGAATGAAAAAAATCGTGATTATGTCACCTCCTCTAAAGTCGCTGGCGCAGGTGTTCTTCGCCTCATGTTTATTGTGATTTTACCCAACTGTTTAGCACCCTTGATTGTGCAAATGACGATGGGGATTTCTAATGCAATCTTAGAACTCGCAACACTTGGTTTCTTAGGCATTGGAGCAAAACCACCGACACCTGAGCTTGGCACAATGCTTTCAGAAGCACGTGGTTTTATGCAAGCAGCAAACTGGTTGGTTACAATTCCTGGCTTAGTTATTTTATCTTTAGTGCTCGCCTTTAACTTAATGGGTGATGGCTTGCGTGATGCACTTGATCCGAAACTCAAACAATAGGAAAACAGAATGGCATTATTAGACGTAAAAGAACTTTCTGTTCACTTTGGCGATAAAAATACGCCATTTAAAGCAGTGGATCGCATCAGCTATCAAGTCGCACAAGGTGAAGTGCTTGGCATTGTGGGAGAATCGGGGTCAGGTAAATCTGTGAGTTCTCTCGCAATTATGGGGCTAATTGATCATCCAGGACGTGTATCTGCAGAATACTTGCAATTTGAAAACACAAATTTACTCACTTTAGAGAGTAAAGCTAAACGCCAGCTTATTGGTGCTGATGTTGCGATGATTTTCCAAGATCCAATGACAAGCTTGAATCCAGCTTATACTGTGGGTTTCCAAATTATGGAAGCGTTAAAAACTCATGAAGGCGGTACAAAAAAGGCAAGAAAAGACCGCACTTTAGAGCTTTTAAGATTGGTCGGTATTCCTGATCCTGAATCTCGGATTGATGTTTATCCCCATCAGCTTTCTGGCGGAATGAGTCAGCGTGTGATGATTGCGATGGCAATAGCTTGCAGACCTAAATTATTGATTGCTGACGAGCCAACTACTGCATTGGACGTAACCATTCAAGCACAAATTATGGAGCTCTTACTCGAATTGCAGAAAAAAGAATGCATGTCACTGATTTTGATTACCCATGATCTTGCGCTTGTTGCTAAAGCTGCAGATCGAATTATCGTGATGTATGCGGGACAAATCGTTGAAGAAGGCACCGCAAAAGATATTTTCCGCGAGCCAAAACATCCTTACACTCAGGCCTTGTTACGCTCATTACCTGAATTTGCAGAAGGAAAATCTCGCTTAGCGTCGTTACAAGGTGTGGTACCTGGAAAATACGATCGCCCAACAGGCTGCTTATTAAATCCTCGCTGTCCTTATGCCACTGAATATTGCCGCCAAGTCGAACCTCTATTACATCAGATCGGTTCACGTAAAGTAAAATGCCATACTCCGCTGAACGAGCAAGGCAATCCTGTTGAATATCAAGGAGCTTAATAATGACGAATGAAGTAAAAGAAAATACGCCATTATTAAATGCGATTGGCTTAAAAAAATATTACCCTGTAAGAAAAGGCTTGTTTGCAAAACCACAGCAAGTAAAAGCGTTAGATGGTGTCTCTTTTCAGCTTAAACGAGGTAAAACTTTAGCTATCGTGGGGGAGTCAGGTTGTGGAAAATCAACGCTAGGGCGTTTGCTAACCATGATTGAACAACCAACCGAAGGCGAATTGTATTACAAAGGGCACAATTTTTTAGAAAATGATTCCGAAACAAAGGCGCTACGTCGTAAAAAAATTCAAATAGTTTTCCAAAATCCTTATGCGTCATTAAATCCACGTAAAAAAATTGGTTCAATTTTGGAAGAACCATTGATCATCAATACAAAACTTTCTGCCAAAGAACGTCGAGAAACAGTTTTATCAATGATGGAAAAAGTAGGGTTGCGTGCTGAATTTTATGATCGTTATCCTCACATGTTCTCTGGCGGACAACGTCAGCGTATCGCCATCGCTCGTGGTTTAATGTTAGATCCCGATGTTGTTGTTGCCGATGAACCTGTTTCTGCATTGGATGTTTCCGTGCGTGCGCAAGTACTCAATTTAATGATGGATTTACAAGATGAATTAGGCTTGTCTTACGTGTTCATTTCACACGATCTTTCTGTGGTAGAACATATCGCTGATGAAGTGATGGTAATGTATCTAGGTCGTTGTGTCGAAAAAGGAACAACAGAACAAATTTTCTCTAATCCTCAACATCCTTATACCAAAGCGTTACTTTCAGCAACGCCACGTTTGTCACCAAACTTGCGCCGTGAACGTATAAAGCTAACGGGCGAATTGCCAAGTCCGATTAATCCACCTAAAGGCTGTGCATTTAATCCTCGTTGTTGGAAAGCGACAGAAAAATGTCGTGAAAATCAACCGCACTTGGAACAATATACTGATGGCAAATTAATCGCTTGTTTCCATATTGATTAAATTCATTTTGTCAGATTTATAAATAGGCTCATTTTTTCTCTCTCCAATAGGTTGCAAATCGAGGTTTTCCACGACTCGTGAGACCTCGATATTTATAAGTAATCACAGATCCTATCGGAGGGGGATTTTCTCGTTCGCTTAAATTAAAACCCGAACCGATTTTAAATTCTCCCCGATGATTTTTACAGGTTAAAGCGCCCATCATATTTTCAAATTGTCCTTTGCCTTTATGGTGTGCAATGACCGTACATTCTTCATCTTGAGTCGTTTTTAATTTTAAAATCCGATTGCTACGTTTTCGTTCGTAAGGTGCATTAGGATCTCGAACAACGACGCCTTCCCCCTTCAAAGATTCTATTTGATTAAGAAACTCATATAAATGCGCTTTATCTCTCACTGGAATTTGTTCAATAATTTCAATATAAGTTGTTGGATGTTCAAGTAAATACGTTTTCAATTTAGCTAAACGCTCAAATAAATTGCCTTCTGCATCAGGGACATCAAAAACATATAATTTAAGTTTTTCCCAACCATCGCCTTTAAAGGATTTTGTGATTGATGAAATTTCCTCAAAATGATTCTGCTCACTAAATAGTTCACCATCAATCGCAAAAGGCGGAAAATCTTTAATGAAATAGGCTGGAGGAGATAAATGTTGCCCCTGCCTGGTTAATAATTGCTTTCCATCCCAATAACCTCGTACACCATCTAATTTTTCAGACATGACCCAACCTTCTATTGATTGATTATCGTAAGTATGAAGAAGCATTAAATCTGGGCTAGACAAAGTAAAAGAACTCACGAAGAAAAGTAATAAAGTGCAGTAAAATTTCATGATATTTTTGTAAATTTTAGTACTGTTCATTTTCCTCAGAATAAGTGTATCTGAAATAATCTAAAAGCACGCAAATTCACTATTACGATCTAAATCGCAAAAATCATCACTTCATCGGGAAAAGATGAATTTTTATTTACGCTAGCGAAGAATGTTTATCTGCTATACAATGCCATCGCGATTTTATTCCCAACAAGGAGCAATCAATGTATTTAGAGCAAATCAAAGCAGAACTTGTGGAAGCACAAGATGTGTTAAACAAATTTATTTCTGATGAAAATAACATTAAATTAATTCAAGAAGCCGCATTATTAATTTCAAATAGCTTCAAACAAGGAGGCAAAGTGCTTTCTTGTGGTAATGGCGGTTCGCACTGTGATGCGATGCATTTTGCAGAAGAATTAACGGGTCGTTATCGTGAAAATCGTCCTGGCTACCCCGCTATTGCGATTTCAGATGTAAGTCATTTAAGCTGTGTAAGTAATGATTTTGGTTATGAATATGTCTTTTCACGCTATGTTGAAGCGGTGGGTCAAAAAGGTGATGTGTTATTCGGTTTATCAACCTCTGGCAATTCAAAAAACATTTTAAACGCCATTGAAGCTGCAAAAGCAAAAGGCATGAAAGTTATTGCGATGACAGGTAAAGACGGCGGAAAAATGGCTGGATTAGCAGATGTTGAAATCCGTGTACCACATTTCCGTTATGCAGATCGTATTCAAGAAATCCATATCAAAGTCATTCATATTTTAATGATGTTAATTGAGTTTGAAATGGCTAAAGAAGCTTAAAGTGCGGTTGATTTCAATCGAATTTCTAAAATCCCAAATTTTTTTGGGATTTTTTATTCACACCACTTGCATAATTATTCATAAAAATGTAATATTTTTTCATCTTAAAAGACGAGAAAATTGAAATGACTATTCGTGTTAAAAATCTAAATTTCTTTTACGGTTCATCTCAAGCATTATTTGATATTAATCTTGAAGCTAATGAGGGTGATACCGTTGTATTGCTTGGCCCAAGTGGCGCAGGTAAAAGCACATTGATTCGCACATTAAATTTATTAGAAGTACCAAAATCTGGCGAATTAAGTATTGCAAATAATGATTTTAATTTATCCAATGCAATGGCAAATCCCAAAGCAATCCGACAATTACGCCAAGATGTAGGAATGGTATTTCAACAATATCACCTTTGGCCGCACTTAACTGTTATTGAAAACTTAATTGAAGCGCCAATGAAAGTGCGTGGCGTAAGTGAAAATGAAGCCAAAGCAGATGCAATGGAGTTGTTAAAACGTTTACGTTTAGAACAATTTGCAGATCGCTTTCCATTACACTTATCAGGCGGTCAGCAACAACGTGTTGCAATAGCCCGCGCACTGATGATGAAGCCACAAGTTCTACTATTTGATGAACCAACGGCTGCATTGGATCCTGAAATTACGGCACAAGTTGTAGATATTATTAAAGAATTACAAGAAACCGGCATTACTCAGGTGATTGTGACCCACGAAGTCAATGTTGCACAAAAAGTAGCAACGAAAGTAGTATATATGGAACAGGGAAAAATTGTCGAAATAGGCTCGGCAGATTGTTTTGAAAACCCGAAAACTGAACAATTTAAACAATATCTTTCTCACTAGAGAATAAGGATTTTATTATGAAAAAAACATTATTAACTGCAATTTTATTCGGCGCATCCGTAACAGCAAGCGCACAAGAGCTTACTTTTGCAATGGAACCTAGCTATCCACCATTTGAAACCACAAATGAAAAAGGCGAGATTATTGGTTTTGATGTCGATGTGGCGAATGCAATTTGTAAAGAAATCCAAGCAACCTGTAAATTCAAAGGCGAAGCTTTTGATGCATTAATTCCAAATTTAAAAGCAAAACGCTTTGATGCATCCATTTCCGCTATTGATATTACCGATGCAAGAGCAAAACAGGTTTTATTCTCTGATGCATATTACGATAGCACTGCAAGCTATGTAACCCTTAAAGGAAAAGCAACGTTAGAAAGTGCAAAAAATGTTGGCGTTCAAAATGGAACCACATTCCAACAATACACAGTAGCAGAAACCAAACAATATACAACTAAGGCTTATGCTAGCTTACAGAGCGCAATTTTAGACTTAAAGAGCGGTAGAATTGATATGATTTTTGGTGATACCGCAGTACTTGCAGATATGATTAGCAAAGAACCAGAAATGCAATTTGTAGGCGAAAAGGTAGCAAATAAAAAATATTTTGGTAATGGTTTAGGCATTGCAATGCATAAATCAAATAAAGAATTAGCGGAGCAATTAAACAAAGGTTTAGCTGCAATTAAAGCAAATGGTGAATACCAAAAAATCTATGATAAATGGATGACAAAATAATCTATGAGTTCTGATTTTCTTTCTTTAATGTTTACCGCAGCCCTAATGACTTTAGGGCTTGCGGTCTGTTCATTAATCCTAGGGTTATTTTTAAGCCTAATTTTTGCCGTACTTGAAGCAAATCGTTTTGTTGGAAAACCAACGGCAGTATTCATTGCCTTATTGCGTGGCTTACCTGAAATTCTCGTTGTATTACTCGTATATTTTGGTTCCACTGAATTAGTAGAAATGCTAACAGGAGAATACATTGAATTTGGGGCATTTGGCTGCGGTGTATTTGCGCTTTCTCTCATTTTTGCAGCTTATGCTTCACAAACATTACGCGGCGCAATTCAAGCTATTCCGAAAGGTCAATGGGAGTCTGGTGCGGCGTTAGGCTTAAGCAAAAGTTATACGTTCATCCACATTGTCATGCCACAAGTATGGCGTCATGCCTTACCAGGTTTAAGCAATCAATGGCTTGTATTACTAAAAGATACAGCATTGGTTTCATTGATTGGTGTGGACGATTTGATGCGCCAAGCGGATCTGATTAATACCAATACACATCAACCCTTTACTTGGTACGGTATTGCTGCGTTAATTTATTTAGCGGTAACATTAATTAGCCAAGTTGGTATTCGAAAATTAGAGCTACGTTTTACTCGTTTTGAAAGGGGCGTGAAATAATGTTTCAAGAATATTTAAGCGTGATCGCACAAGGGATTCCAACGAGTTTGTTGCTTACAGTCGTATCATTACAGATTGCCTTCTGTTTGGCATTATTTCTCACTTTTTTACTTTCAATGGAAAATAAATGGGTAAAAAGAGCGATTAATTTATACCTTACTTTATTCACTGGCACGCCACTGTTAGTTCAGTTCTTTTTAATTTATGCGGGGCCGGGCCAATTTCAGTGGATTATTGACAGCCCATTATGGTATCTCTTATCCAATGCCTGGTTCTGTGCAGCATTAGCTTTAGCGCTAAACAGTGCAGCCTACTCCACACAATTATTTCATGGTGCAGTGAAAGCCATTCCAAAAGGACAATGGGAAAGTTGTGCAGCATTAGGATTAAACCGCATACAAACTTTAAAAATTTTAATTCCTTATGCCTTAAAACGTGCTTTGCCGTCTTACAGTAACGAAATTATTTTGGTATTTAAAGGCACGGCATTAGCCTCCACTATTACAATTATGGACATTATGGGCTATGCTCGCCAACTTTATGGTACAGAATATGATGCACTGACAATTTACGGCATTGCGGGAGGCATCTATTTAATTATTACGGGTATTGCGACTTTATTGCTACGTAAATTAGAGAAAAAAGTATTGGCATTTGAACGTTTTGAAGTAAGCAAAGCATAAAGTGCGGTAGAATCTTTAGTCATTTTTAAATCCCAACCTAGGTTGGGATTTTTTAATTAAATTTATTTATAAGTCTTAAATTCATTGAAATTGAGAGCAAGCTTAAGTCTCAAAATAGTTACTCTGATATTAATTAGTAATACAGGGAGCCAGAATTCTTTATATTAATAGAGAAGAGGATTTTGAAAGTATTGTTGATTATTGTGGACAGTAAAAAAGAGGGGTGAGTAGAGCAAGAGAGAATGTTTGAACAATAATATAAATAATTTTAAATAGAAGCCGCTAAACATAATCAATTCATAATCTTTTTTTAGAAAGGATTTAATGATAAGACTCTTAGTTATAGAAGATAAATAGACACTAATAATCTGACGCATGGAAGAAGTATTGATTTAGATTTTAGAGATGTAATATGAGTAATTATTTGGTGGGTCGTGAAGGATTCGAACCTTCGACCAACGGATTAAAAGTCCGCTGCTCTACCGACTGAGCTAACGACCCATAAAAATAAAGAGTGTCCATCATATCTAGTTTATTTTTATATGCAAGAATAAATTTATCTTTTTTCTATGAGTGAGTAAATTATAATCAGAAAATAAAACAGGACCTATCATTTGATAGACCCTGTTCCTGATTAGTATTAAGAATACTAAAAATTAGTATGCTAACACTGCACGACGGTTTTTAGAGTATGCAGCTTCATCGTGACCTTGAACTGCTGGTTTTTCTTCACCGTAAGATACAGTGCTTAATTTACCTGCTTCTACGCCTTTACCTGCTAAGTAACCCTTAACAGCATCAGCACGACGTTGACCTAACGCAATATTGTACTCAGGAGTACCACGTTCGTCGGTGTTACCTTCAACTAATACTTTAGCTGATGGCGTTGCTGTTAAGTATGCTGCGTGTGCGTCTAAGATTTGAACGTATTCACCTTCGATGTTGTATTTGTCAAAACCGAAATACACGGTGTTGTAACGTTGTTGAAGATCAGCAACAGAGTATCCACCGAAAGTTTGACCAGCACCGTTGCCTGCAGCATCGTTGTTAGATGAGCTACAAGCTGCTAATGCAGCTACAGAACCTGCAACTAATAATGATTTAACAAATTTGTTCATTAGATTTCTCCTCAATGAGTTTTTTTATTTAGTTAAGTATGGCGACCAAGCTGGAAATTTTACTTGGCCATTACTTCCTGGAAGGCTCGCCTTAAAGCGACCATCTGCAGAAACCAATTGTAACACCTTTCCTAGGCCTTGTGTAGAGCTATAAATAATCATAATTCCATTTGGTGAAAGACTTGGACTTTCGCCTAAGAAAGACGTACTAAGTACTTCTGATGCACCAGATGTGAGATCTTGTTTAACTACATTATTATTTCCATTAATCATCACAAGGGTTTTACCATCAGCGCTAATTTGTGCACTACCACGACCACCAACAGGCGTTGCACTACCACCATTCGCACTCATGCGATAAACTTGTGGTGAACCACCTCTATCAGAGGTAAAAAGAATTGAACTACCATCTGGTGACCAAGATGGTTCAGTATTATTACCTGCCCCACGAGTTAATTGAGTTGGTGTACCACCATGAGAATTCATCACATAAATATTTAATAGTCCATCTTGCGAAGAGGCAAACGCTAAACGTGAACCGTCCGGTGAAAATGCTGGTGCACCATTATGACCAGGGAAAGATGCTACCACTTTACGAGCACCAGAATTTAAATCTTGTACAACAAGTTGTGATTTTTTATTTTCAAAAGACACATAAGCTAAACGTTGACCATCTGGAGACCAAGCTGGTGACATAATTGGTTGAGAGCTACGATTTACGATAAATTGATTATAGCCATCGTAGTCTGCAACACGAACTTCATAGGGCTGTGAACCACCATTTTTTTGCACAACATAAGCGATACGAGTTCTAAATGCACCACGGATCGCAGTTAATTTTTCAAAAACTTCATCACTAACAGTATGAGCACCATAGCGTAACCATTTATTTGTCACTGTATAGCTATTTTGCATTAATACCGCTCCAGGCGTACCTGATGCACCAACGGTGTCAATTAATTGATAAGTAATACTATAACCATTACCAGATGGAACAACTTGTCCGACCACAATTGCGTCAATTCCAATATTAGACCAAGCTTCAGGATTTACCTCTGCTGCTGAAGTTGGACGTTGAGGCATCTGAGATACTGCAATAGGATTAAATTTACCGCTGTTACGTAAATCATCAGCAACAATTTTGCTAATATCTTCTGGTGCAGATCCAGCAAACGGCACAACAGCTATAGGACGTGCACCATCAACCCCTTCATCAATTACAATGCGAACTTCATCATCAGCGAATGCATTGTTTGCAACAGCAAGTACAATCGCTAATACGCTCACTAAACGTTTTAATAATTTCATTTTATTACCTTTAAAATTTAACAATAAATTTTTCTAAAGAATTATCGAATATCAAAATCAATAATTGGCGATTTATATTTCTCATAGATAGCATCCGATGGGGCTGCTGGAACTTTTTTCGTTCTAGCCACCGCACTTAATGCAGCTGTACAAATATCATCAGGACCTGAAATTTTTTGATATCCCAAGATTGTTCCATCTCGACTCAATTGAATTTTAATACGACAAACTTTTCCTGCAAAACTTGGATCTTTTAAGAAACGACGTTGAATCTCTTTCTTAATTACTCCAGCGTATTGATCTCCTACTTTGCCACCATCGCCAGAACCAAGAGCAGCACCGCTACCTTGAGTTCCACCTTTATTCGCATTTCCGCCTTTAGATGCACTACCGCCACCAATATCTCCGCCATTTAAGAAATCATCTAAACTGGCTTGGTCCGCTTTTCGTTTTGCTGCATCTGCTTTAGCTTTTGCATCGGCAGCAGCCTTAGCTTTCGCCTCTGCATCAGCTTTTGCTTTAGCATCAGCTGCGGCTTTAGCTTTTGCATCGGCTTCAGCTTTTGCCTTAGCATCAGCAGCGGCTTTAGCTTTGGCATCTGCTTCTGCTTTCGCTTTAGCATCAGCTTTTGCTTTAGCAGCGGCTTCAGCTTTTGCCTTGGCTTCTGCCTCTTGCTTTGCTTTTTGTGCTGCAAGTTCTGCTGCTTTAGCTTTCGCCTCTTCTTCAGCTTGTTTTGCTGCTGCAGCTAAACGTTTAGCCTCTGCATCTGCTTTTAATTTTGCAGCTTCAGCAGCTTGTTTAGCCTTAGCCTCTTCAGCTTGCTTCTGTTTTTCCAACGCTTCTTGACGAGCTTGCTCTTGTTGTTTTTTTATTTCTTGCTGACGTTGCTGTTCTTGCTGACGTTTTAACTCTTCTTGTCGTTGAACTTCCTGTTGACGCTTAATCTCTTCTTGATTAGGTTGTGGCGGTTTTTCTTCAACAACGGGTTCTGGACGTTTCTGTTTATCCGCTTGCCCTTTTTTCTGTTGTTGGATTCTACCCCATTCTTGCGCTGCAGAGCCAGTATCGACCATTACTGCCCCCATAGCATCACCATCACCTTCGCCACCACCCATAATTTCAACTGTATGGTAGAAAGAGCTGACAATCAACAATCCAAACAAAACAAGGTGCATCACTATAGAAATAACAAATGCATTTGCGCCTTTTTTTTGTCGATTATTTTGCACGGTTACCTACTTAGTTAAATTGGGTTTGTCATTAAACCAACAGATTTAATTCCAGCAAGGTGGAGCAGATTAAGTGCTTTAATCACTTCTTCATAGGGAACTTCCTTAGCTCCACCCACTAAAAATAGTGTGTTATTATCTTTATCAAATTCTTGTCGAGATAACTGTGTCACCATTTCTTCCGTTAACCCTTCTTGACGTTCTCCGCCAATAGAAATCGCATATTGTCCAATCCCTGAAACTTCAAGAATTACCGGCACTTTATCTTCATTAGATACATTTTGACTTTGCACTGAATCCGGCAATTCCACTTGTACGCTTTGGCTAATAATTGGTGCGGTTGCCATAAAGATCAACACAAGCACTAATAATACATCCAAAAACGGTACAATATTAATTTCAGATTTAATATCTTTACGCTGACGACGAGCCATAATTCAAATCTCTCTTATTTTTCACCGCACTTAACGAAAGAGTGCGGTGTATTTTTTCTATATTTTAGTGTGGTGCTTTGCCGAAAGCTTGGCGATGTAAAATCGTCGTAAATTCATCAATAAAGTTACCATAATTCTGTTCGATAGCATTCACGCGTAAACTTAAACGGTTATAAGCCATTACAGCCGGAATCGCAGCAAACAAACCGATTGCAGTAGCAATCAAAGCCTCAGCGATACCAGGAGCAACCATTTGTAAAGTTGCTTGTTTAGCGCCACTTAATGCCATAAAAGCGTGCATGATACCCCAAACAGTTCCGAATAAACCAATATAAGGGCTAACAGAAGCTACTGTAGCCAAAAATGGTACGCGACTTTCAAGGCTTTCAACTTCACGATTCATTGTAAGATTCATTGCTCGCGTAGTTCCTTTAATAATCGCCTCAGGCGCATCAGGATTCACTTGTTTCAAGCGAGAAAACTCTTTGAAACCAACAAAGAAAATCTGTTCACTACCCGTTAAAATATCACGACGATTTGATAATCCTTCATATAGCTTATTCAAATCCTCACCAGACCAAAAACGGTCTTCAAAAGTATTCGCTTCTTTTAAAGCTGCCGTTAAAATTCGGCTACGTTGAATAATAATTGCCCAAGAAATAATTGAGAATGAAATCAAAATCACAATTACAAGTTGAACAACAATACTTGCTTTTAGAAAAAGATCTAAAAAATTCAATTCTGCAGTCATTGCATACTCCGAAAAGTTTATTTTAGGTTGTTAAACGCAGCTTTTACTTCTTTAGGAAGCGCCACAGGTTTCATATTGCCAAGATGAACACTGGCTACCTTGACTGTAGCCTTTGATAACATCACCGTATCACGCATAAGTCGTTGCTCAAAAAGGATTGTTGCACCTTTTATCTCTATGACATCTGTTTCTACCGTGAGTAAATCATCCAGTTTTGCCGCAACGCAATAATCAATAGCGAGCGATTTGACAACAAACGCGAGTTGTTGTTCTTGTAATAAAGTTTGCTGCGTAAAATTTAACGCTCGCAAATATTCTGTTCTAGCCCTCTCAAAAAAATGCAAATAACGAGCATGATACACAACGCCACCAGCATCAGTATCTTCATAATACACTCGAACGGGAAGATAGAAGGTTTTTTCTGACATTATTAAGCTTTGCCCACCGCAATAGGTCGGATATTTTAGAACCTGTTTTTTAGATAAGCAATATGCCGAAGAAAAAAATCATCCTCGTAAATAAAAATGCTCTACAGCACTAATCAATATAATGATATAAGCAATATAAGGTAAGAAAATTAATTTCCAAATTACGCTTTTAATTTCAAATCCGATTCCATGAATCCAAGCCGTAATCAATCCCCAAAAGATCATCAAAATCCACCAAGGAGAATCATTTCGTAACAATGTTGAAAAATTATCAACATTAAAGAAAAATACGGCTGTTAATCCTAGCGCTAAAATAAATGAAAGGGTTCGAAACGAACCCTTATTAATTAATTGATAGAGTGAATGAATCATATTACTCGTCAAATTTTCCTGCTGTTTCTTTGCCAATAGTTAATTTTGCACTAGCAAATATAGCTAATAACACACCCACTACCCAAATTATATATAACATATTAATCTCCTTAGTATAATGAGTGTTTATTTTCGTCAATGAAGTTTGCGTCTAAACGACCGAACATTTTTGTATAGGACCAAATTGTGTAACACAACGATATGGTGACAAAAATAAGTGCTAAGAAGAACATCAATGTTAATGTTAATTCACTCGATGTCGCATCCCACATTAACAAACTTTGTTCAGGATTTGAGCTTGAAGGCATCACAAATGGGAACATAGATACTGCAGCAGTAATAATCACGCCAGCCATTGTTAATGCAGAGAAAAAGAATGCGAAACCACAACGATTAGCTTTAGAAAATGCCGCATTTAATAATGCAGCAACTACTGCTAATACTGGGAAAATCCAAAGAATTGGCATTTCATTGAAATTTCTAAACCACGCACCAGTTTCAACAGCAACTTCTTTATTCATTGGAGATGATGGCGCATAATGATCCACAACACTCGTTACTACATAACCCTCTTTAAAGTATAACCATGCTCCAGCTAATACAAATGCAATTAAAGTTACAATAGCACCGATTTGGCTCACTGAGCGAGCACGATCACGCAATTCTTCGGTTGTTTTCATTTGTAACCAGTTCGCACCGTGAGTCACGAGCATTGATAAGCTAATAACACCACACAATAATGCAAATGGATTTAATAATTCGAAGAATGAACCGGTATAAGTTACTTGAGTCAATTCGTTGAAATGGAATGGAACGCCTTGTAATAAATTACCAAAAGCCACCCCAAATACTAATGATGGAACAAAACCACCTGAAAATAGTCCCCAATCCCAAACAGAACGCCAAGTCGGGTTATCAATTTTTGCACGATATTCAAAACCCAATGGACGTAAGAATAATGCTGCTAAAACCAATACTAAAGCGATGTAGAAACCTGAGAATGAAACTGCATATACAATTGGCCATGCCGCAAATACTGCGCCGCCTGCAGTTAACAACCAAACTTGGTTACCATCCCAATGTGGGGCAATAGAGTTGATCATAATACGGCGTTCCACTTCTTTTTTACCTGTTACTGGTAAAAGTGCGGTCACTCCCATATCAAATCCGTCGGTAACAGAAAAACCGATCAACAATACAATAACTAACACCCACCAGATAAAACGTAGAAATTCATAATCAATCATTGTTTATCTCCTGTTTATTTAGATGATTGCTCAAAGTAGTATTTACCGGTTTTTAATGCACTAGGACCTAAGCGTGCATATTTAAACATTAAATACATTTCAACAATGATGAATGCAAGATAAAGCGCACAAATTAAACCAATAGAGAACCATAAATCCCCAGTTGTTAATTTTGATGCAGAGACGCCCACAGGTAATACTTCATAAATCGCCCACGGTTGACGACCAGACTCAGCTAAGAACCAACCAAATTCAATTGCTAAGATTGGCAATGGGATACCCCAAAGTAATGCTTTAAGCAATAAGCGAGAAGAAGTGACTTTGTTACGTAAATTTTGAACAAATGCGCCGAAGGTCAGTAAAATAATTAAACCACCTGCAGCTAACATTCCACGGAATGCCCAGAAGTTAGGACCTACGTTTGGAATAGTATCGCGAGCAGCTTGTTTAATTTGTTCATCTGTTGCATCTACAACTTTATCTGTGTAACGTTTTAATAATAAACCAAAACCTAAATCACCTTTTACTTCATCAAATTTTGCTTTAGTTTCTGGATTTACGTGGCCTGCTGATTTTTTCTCTGCTTTTAATTGCGTGAATAAATCGTAAGCTACCATACCGTTACGAACACGACCTTCATTTTTCGCTTGAATATCTTTTAAACCAACAATTTCAGTATCTAAAGAACGCGTTGCAATTAAACCACCCAAATATGGGATCTCAATCGCAAAATCATTTTTCATTTCTGCAGTATTTGGAATTGCAACTGGATGAAATGGCGCTGGCGCAGGATGAGTTTCAAACTCGGCTTCCATTGCAGCCAATTTCACAGGTTGTGCTTTACCAATGTCGTAACCTGATTCATCCCCCATAATTAACACAGCTGATGCCGCAATAAAACCAAAGGTTGCCGCAACAGAGAATGAACGTTTGGCAAAACCAATATCACGACCTTTTAATAAATAGAATGCACTAATACCTAATACAAACATAGCACCAGTCGAATAACCTGCTGTTAACGTGTGCAAGAATTTACTTTGGGCAACTGGATTTAGCCAAAGGTCTAAGAAGCTCGTCATTTCCATACGTACTGTCTCAAAATTAAATTCTGAACCAGCTGGAGACTGCATCCAACCATTAGCAACTAAAATCCACATTGCAGATAAGTTCGAACCGAAAGCTACGCAATATGTAGCAAGTAAGTGTTTACCTTTAGTTAAACGATCCCAACCAAAGAAGAATAACCCCACAAAAGTTGATTCTAAGAAAAAGGCTAGTAACGCTTCAATCGCTAATGGCGCACCAAAAATATCACCTACATAATGAGAATAATAAGACCAGTTAGTACCGAATTGGAATTCCATAATGATACCTGTGGTCACCCCAAGGGCAAAGTTAATACCAAATAACTTCCCCCAGAATCTTGTCATATCTTTATAAACTTCTTTGCCTGTCGCCACATAGATGGTTTCCATAATCACAAGGACGAATGACAAACCTAATGTCAGCGGCACGAAAATGAAGTGATACAACGCAGTTAAAGCAAACTGCAAGCGAGAAAGGTCAACAACGTCCAACATTCTCAACTCCTCTGTATAAACAACATTAGTTCCAACAATGATTAAAAAGGCAGAGCCTTAAATAACCCCTAATCACTCAACTTAATTAGTTAAGCCTAAATTGGTTTATCTACATAATCACTACACAACGATGAAAAATAGAAAATCACTACAAAGATAACCCAAATTGGTGGCTATTTTACTACTAAACGTAAGGATAAAAAATACTAAAAAACGTTATCTGGTTCATATTTTTGATGTAAGTTATGAAATACCTATTATTTGTTAAAGTTTATAAAATTGATCTATATCAAATTTGTGACTTTTTCAAAAAAATATAGCTCTAGTTTAGATTCTATTATTAATTAGCATAGTAAAATCCGTTTAAGTCTGGACATATTGATTGTATTTTGTTATTTTCTTACTATCTTCAGTTTTGAAATTTTCTAGGATAAAGAGAAGAAAGGATCTAAAAATGAAAAAAACATTCCTTATTTTGACTGCATTTTTCTCTGTCATATCACCTACTGTTTTAGCTGTGCCTAACTCGGTTCCACAGCAATGTGAACAGTTGTTTAAAGAAACAGAAAGTTTAATAAATCAGGCCGAGAGACAGCCTGGTACACATATTCAGGTAAATAAAATTAAAAGTAAACTTAACCAGAGTAAACAACAAATTCTACAAATGGAACTTGCTACTCAATTGAAAAGCTGTGAGCTTGGTTTAGCAAAATTAAGTAATTTGAAAAGTTATAGTGAATAGTAAAAAGCCTTATTGAATACAATAAGGCTTTTTATATTGGAGTTTATTCCACTTGGTTAAAACTCGAGTAATTAGAATTTAAGGATTACATGATGAATAGAGCAATACCTTTGTTAGGGATTACCGGTTATAGCGGTAGTGGTAAAACAACATTATTAGAAAAACTTATCCCAGAACTTATCGCTCGTCACATTCGCGTTTCGGTGATTAAACATAGCCATCATAATATGCAAGTTGATAAAGAAGGAAAAGATAGTTGGCGCATGAAAGAGGCGGGTTCTTCTCAAGTCATTTTAGCGAATGATGAACGCTGGGCGATCATGACGGAAACACCAAAACCTGTTTCATTGGATTATTTAGCAAAACAATTTGACCGAACTTTAACGGATTTAGTGTTGGTGGAGGGCTTTAAACAAGAGCCTATTCCAAAGATTTTGCTTCACCGTCAAGAAATGACAAAACCTTTGCCTGAAATTGACGAATATGTCGTGGCGGTTGCGACTAATTATCCCCTTGAAATTGACCGCACTTTGTTGGATATTAACCGCATTCCGCAAATTGCCGATTTTATTGAAAATTGGTTGCACCATTTTCACGGAGCACGATGACTGAATCCAATGCCTATCGCGGTTTAGCTTGGGTCGCTGCAATGGCGCTTTTTATGCAAAGCCTAGATGCCACCATTCTTAATACCGCCTTACCGGCGATATCCTCCGATTTACATAAACCCGCCTTTGAAATGCAAATGGCGATTATTGCTTATTCTTTAGCCGTTGCGTTATTTATTCCTCTTACCGCTTGGGCGGCAACAAAATTTGGGACATTGACCGTTTTTCGCGCAGCTGTGTTGACTTTTATTTTAGGTTCTATCGCTTGTGCTGTAGCTCCTAATTTAGAAAGTTTAATCTTAGCCAGAGTGATTCAGGGGATAGGTGGTGCCTTTATGATGCCAGTGGCGCGTTTAGCTATTATTCAAGCTGTTCCCAAACAACAATTAGTTAATGCTTGGAATTTAATGGCAACTGCAGGTTTGATCGGACCAATTCTAGGGCCTATTTTAGGTGGATGGTTAGTCATTCACGCTAGTTGGCACTGGATTTTTTTAATTAATATTCCAATTGGTGCACTAGGAATTTTGGCATCAGGCAGCGTGATGAACAATATCAAAGGCGAGTCAGAGAAACTGGATTGGACTGGTTTTTTACTCTTTGCATTAGGGTTAGTTGGCATCACACTTGGTTTGGATTTACTAGGCGAAAGTCAGCATAGTGCAATTACAACCTATAGCGTGTTAGTTGTTGGTGTTCTGTTACTTGTGGCGTATTGTAGCTATGCTAAAAACAATGAAGATGCCATTTTACCTTTATCCCTTTTCCGAACTCGTACATTTAGATTAGGCATTATTGCCAATATTTTTATCCGATTATCTGCATCTGGTGTTCCCTTTTTATTGCCTTTGATGTTCCAATTATCTTTCGGTTACAGTGCTGAAATGTCAGGCTGGCTATTAGCACCGATTGCGCTAATTTCTGTGATTTTAAAAATATTAATCGGACGAATTTTAAATCGTTGGGGCTATAAAACAACGCTAATTTCATCCGCACTTTTGATGGCTGGCTCTGTGATTTCAATGGCTTGGTTAGATAAACAAAGTTCTCTGACTTGGATTATTTGTAATCTTATGTGGTACGGTGCCTGTATGTCGATGATTTTTACTTCAATCAATACTCTGACTGTGGGGGATCTTTCAAAACAACAGGCTGGCACAGGTTCTACAGTATTAAGTATTGTGCAGCAAGTTGGGATTGGATTTGGTATTGCTATTTCATCGATAATTTTAAATCTCTATAGACATTTCTTTAGCGAAAGTGATGGTTTACAACGGGCTTTTAGCTATACGTTTTTAACCTCATCGCTTTTTGCAATCGCCTTAGTTTGGTCGCTTATGAAATTACATAAAAATGATGGCGATCATTTACGGAAGAATCCTTAGATTAATTTGTTATAATCCATGGAATTTTTTTATTTAAAAAAAGCGACATTTGCTTATATCTTATTAAACATTTATTTTAGATAGGATTTATCTAGCATCTTGGTTATATGACAAGGCTCGAATAAATCTCTGCCAACAAAGTGAGGAACTATCATGAAGCTAAAAGCTACACTAACTCTTGCGGCTGTAACGCTTGTATTAGCCGCCTGTGATCAATCAGGTTCAGCAAATAAACCGACCGCACAAGCTGAAACTAAATCAGCATCTAACAACACTTTCGTTTACTGTACAGCAAAAGCACCTTTAGGATTTAGCCCTGCACTTGTGATGGAGGGAACATCTTATAATGCAAGCTCACAACAAGTGTATAACCGCTTAGTTGAATTTAAAAAAGGCTCAACAGATATTGAACCAGCCTTAGCTGAAAGCTGGGAAATTAGCGATGATGGTTTAACTTATATATTCCATTTAAGAAAAGGTGTTAAATTCCATACAACAAAAGAATTTACCCCAACACGTGATTTTAATGCGGATGATGTTCTATTCTCATTCCAACGTCAGTTAGATCCAAATCATCCATATCACAATGTATCTAAAGGGACCTATCCATATTTCAAAGCAATGAAATTCCCTGAATTGTTAAAATCAGTGGAGAAAGTAGATGACAACACAATTCGTATTACCTTGAACAAAAAAGATGCGACTTTCTTGGCAAGTTTAGGTATGGATTTTATTTCTATTTATTCCGCAGAATATGCGGATGCAATGTTGAAAGCAGGTAAGCCTGAAACAATTGATAATCGCCCAGTGGGAACGGGGCCATTTGTTTTTGTTGATTACAAAACGGATCAAGCTGCTCAATATGTAGCAAACGAAAACTATTGGAAGGGTAGAACACCATTGGATCGTTTAGTTATCAATATTGTGCCAGATGCGACAACACGTTATGCAAAATTACAGGCGGGCTCTTGTGATTTAATTTTATTCCCGAATGTAGCGGATTTAGCCAAAATGAAAACAGATCCAAAAGTACAACTTTTGGAACAAAAAGGTTTGAACGTGGCGTATATCGCATTCAATACCGAAAAAGCACCGTTTGATAATGTCAAGGTTCGTCAAGCACTGAACTACGCAGTAGATAAAAAAGCGATTATTGAAGCGGTTTACCAAGGCGCAGGTACACCAGCTAAAAATCCACTTCCTCCAACAATTTGGAGTTACAACGATGAAGTTCAAGATTATCCGTACGATCCAGAAAAAGCAAAACAACTTTTAGCAGAAGCAGGTTACCCAAATGGTTTTACAACAGATTTTTGGATTCAACCTGTTGTGCGATCTTCTAACCCAAATCCCAAACGTATGGCTGAACTTATCATGGCTGACTGGGCAAAAGTTGGTGTAAAAACCAACCCAGTTACCTATGAATGGGCTGATTACCAAAAACGTGCGAAAGCAGGGGAATTAACTGCTGGTATCTTTGGTTGGTCTGGTGATAATGGTGACCCTGATAACTTCTTATCTCCATTATTGGCAAGTTCAAATGCGGGTAATTCCAATATGGCTCGTTTTAAAAATCCAGAATTTGATGCATTACTAGATAAAGCAATCGGATTAACAAATAAGGAAGAACGCACCGCACTTTATAAACAAGCGCAAGTTATCGTTCATAATCAAGCACCTTGGATTCCAGTGGCGCATTCTGTTGGTTTTGCACCACTTAGTCCACGCGTAAAGGGCTATGTACAAAGCCCATTTGGCTATGATTCATTCTACGGTGTGAGTGTTGATAATAAGTAAGTAATATTTTAAAGCCTTAGTTTTATACTAAGGCTTTTATTTTGACGGAGAGAAAATGGATTTACATCATATTCGTGAAGAATATAGAAAACGTGTGTTATCACAACAAAATTGTCAAGATAATCCGATTTCGCAATTTGAATTGTGGATGAATGAGGCTATTAATAGCCAGGTTTGCGAACCGACAGCAATGAATATCTCGACAGTAGATAAAGAGGGGAGACCTAGTAGTCGAGTCGTCTTGTTGAAAGAAGTTAATTCAGAGGGTTTTGTCTTTTTTACGAATTATCATAGTCATAAAGGACAAGATATAGCCAATAATCCCAATGTGGCAATTGCTTTTTTCTGGCCAGAGTTAGAGCGTCAAGTTCGAATTGAAGGGAAAGCGGAAAAAATTCCTACAGAACAATCAGATGAGTATTTTGCTAGTCGTCCTTATACCAGTCAGATAGGGGCTTGGGCAAGTGAGCAAAGTACGGTTATTTCGGGCTATAAATTTTTATTAAGCAAAGCAGCATTAATTGCCGCTAGATATCCATTTCATGTACCTCGGCCGATGCATTGGGGAGGCTATTTAATTCGTCCAGAAATAGTTGAGTTTTGGCAAGGTCGTCCAAGTCGTTTACATGATCGGATTTATTATAGGAAAGGAAATGGCAATTGGATCCGTGAAAGATTATCACCTTAAATTTTGAATTTGGTTGCTTTAGGAGAAATTAGGTTAAGTATAAAAATGCTTAACCTAATTAATATAAATAATTTTTGAGTAATTGTTTAACCAGAGATCATCCAAAGTCCACCTAACATATCAAGCATTAGGTTATTTAAGAACAATAAGATAAATACGACGACCATAGGGGAAAAATCAATCATGCCTAATGTTGGCAAGAATCGACGGATAGGTCTTAAAAGTGGTTCTGATAGTTGATAAAACGCATAAATCACAGGGCTATTGCTACGATTAAACCAACTTAGAACAGCGCCAATAAAAAGCACATAAAAAATTGCTAAACCAATGCTTTTTAATACAGTTAATACACCCAATATTAAGAGAAAATTAACTGATAAACCAAAATAAAAAATACCTTTCAACATACCGATAATAAATATTAGCAGTAAAGCAGAAGTATCGATATTTTTCACTGTAGGCGCAATTTTACGCAGAGGTTTTAATACTGGATCAGTCATTTTTACTGTAAATGTTGAAACAGGATTGTAATAATCCACTCGAGCAAACTGTAACCAAGCTCGTAAGATTAAGACTAGTGCATAAAGATTAATAATTGATCCGATAAATAATGCGGTTTGGGATAATTCCATCATAACCATCCTTTTCTTCTAAAATAAATATATGGTGTCAATGCGGCTGCGATCATTAATCCAATTGCCATTGGATAGCCATATTTAAAATGTAATTCAGGCATAAAATCAAAATTCATACCATAGGTAGACGCGACCAATGTTGCAGGAAGGAACATCACAGAAACAACTGAGAAGAATTTCATAATTTTGTTCTGTTCAATATTGATGTAGCCCATTGCAGCTTGCATTAAAAAGTTTACTTTTTGGAACAAGGATTCATTATGCGGTTGCAAAGATTCGATATCTCGTAAGATTTCTCGAGCTTGTTCTAACTGGTTTGTTGGTAAGCGAGTTTTGCGAACCAAGAAACCTAATGCTCGTTGGGTATCCATCAAGCACAAACGAACTTTTGAGCTCGTATCTTCCTGTTCCGTAAGCGTATTTAATGCTTCATCAAAGGCTTCATCTTGTTTCCCGTTTAAAATAACGCGACTCAACTCTTCTAAATCTGCATAAACGTTTTCAATCACGTCCGCTAATTGCTCAATTTTCGTTTCAAATAAATCCAGTAAAACTTCATAGGAATTACATTCTAACAAACGCTGGCTACGTGAACGCATACGATATAAACGGAATGCGGGTAGTTCGCGATCGCGCAACGTAAATAAACGACCATCACGAATAGTAAAAGCGACGCTCGCTAAATCAGCATAATTGTCTTCATCTTCGCAATAAAAAAATGAGTGAAGGTGTAAACCATCTTCATCTTCAAAGAAACGGGCGGAAGCTTCGATATCTTCCAATTCTAGAAAAGATGCTAAGCTTTGGCCTAAGCCTTCTTGTAGCATTTCACGTTCTTCGCCTGTCGGCTCAAGTAAATCAAGCCAAATGGCAGTATTGAGATCGGTTTGGTCTTCGTCAATGCGAACCAAGCGGGAATCATTGATAGCAAACGCGTTGATCATTTCATACTCCTTATAGGATTATGAACAGCTAACAGTGAACAAATTAAAGAAGAAACGAAAGTGCGGTGAAAAATCGCAAAGTTTTCGTTAAGAGATGCCGAAACAACGGTAAATTTACCGGCGAACGCGCGCCGATAATAAAAAAGGCGGGCGTCTAGAGCGATATTCGGTATCGACTATGACTGTCCAAAGTGTGTGTCCTTCTCGTTAAAAAATCGGGCGAATGTTACGCTTGAAAGCGGTGTTCGTCAAGTTTTAATCTTAATAAAAAAGGGCAAAATTGCCCTTATAATTAGTTTGTATATTGATTAATCGCAGCGGATACTTCTTGATCTTGATAAATGTTATTCACAATATCGTTAAATGTTTGAGACAGAACTTTTTGAATTTCGTCATTATCCGCGTTTAATGCGCCTTCTTGTGAACGAGTAGCATTAAATGCTTTGTTATATGAGCCTTTCGCGCCTTGAACATAAACAGTTGCTTGAATTTTGGTATTAAGTTTATAACGAAGATTACCTTGTTCTACTTGCGTAGCAAATTCACGCACATCCACAGTTACCCACGCATTTGATCCATTGGATTGCCCAATTCTGAAACCTTTACTAATAAGATTTTGTTGCATCACTTGTTGGAATAATTGTGTAACACTCGGTGATGAATTTAATTTAATGAGTTCTCCACGCTTGGTATAGCTCGCGATATCTTGCGTTGTGCGGCTATCTTTCGTTGTTACATACACAATCGCATTTTGATTAATGTTCATTGTGGCATTCGGTGCTGGTGGTGTGAACGTTAATGTATTTGATTGTGCTTGGCAGCCAGCAAGGAACAGCGTGGCGGCTGCAATACTTACTGCTGATAATGTTTTGATTTTGTTTGATAATGTCATAATTTCCCCAATGAGCCAGTTAAAACTGTGTTATTCTTGCAAACTTCATTGCTAATGTATAGCGTTTCATTGTGATTTTGTGGAGATTTATGATGTCTGTTCAACAAACTATCGAACAAAAAATTCAACTAGAATTTCAACCGCACTTTTTTAGTGTAGAAAATGAAAGCCACTTACATAGTTCTGGTCGTGGCGAGGAATCTCATTTTAAATGTGTGATTGTGAGTAATGTTTTTGAAGGAATGCGTAAAGTACAGCGTCATCAACGTGTTTATCAATTGCTTGCAGATGAGCTTAATGGCGGTGTTCATGCGTTAGCGTTGCATTTGTTTACTGTAGAAGAATGGCGCGAATTAAGTGAGAAAATTCCCGCTTCAACGAAATGCGCAGGCGTTGGGCATTAATTTTTATGTTATGAAGATGTAACATTTTTTTGATATATCGCAAAAGGTTTTTACAAAAAAGTAGGCGTTTAAGTAGCGAAAAAAGCAGATTTTCGCTAAAATAAGGCGTTTAATTTTATCCAAATTCAATTTCTCGATAAGCATGTTTATCGTGAAGTTAACCGATTTGAGTTTTTTATTTTTGTGACATTAATATCTTTTTAAAGGTGTTTTGTCACGCTCAAACACGAGATTGCATTTAACTTGTTTATTTGCAATTGTATTTTTAACCTTGAAAAGTAGTGCAAACAGTATGATTACAATTAAGAAAGGCTTGGATCTCCCAATTGCGGGAAAACCAGCACAAGTAATCCACAACGGAAATGTTGTGAATCAAGTTGCGATTCTAGGTGAGGAGTATGTGGGGATGCGTCCTTCGATGAAGGTGCGCGAAGGCGATGTTGTAAAGAAAGGCCAAGTGCTTTTTGAAGACAAGAAAAATCCAGGTGTGATTTTTACAGCCCCTGCAAGTGGTACTATCACTGTAATCAATCGTGGTGAGAAGCGCGTATTACAATCTGTCGTAATTAATGTGGAAGGAAATGACCAAATCACTTTCGCAAAATATAGTGCGGAACAATTGAATACGCTTTCTTCTGAACAAGTAAAACAAAACCTTGTTGAATCAGGTTTATGGACTGCATTACGTACTCGTCCATTTAGCAAAGTACCAGCGATTGATAGTGAACCAGCCTCAATTTTCGTGAATGCAATGGATACCAATCCATTAGCCGGAGATCCTGCAATCGTGCTAAAAGAATTTTGGCAAGATTTCACGAATGGTTTAACAGTATTAAGTCGTTTATTCCCTTCAAAACCGTTACACTTGTGTAAAGCAGGTGATACCAATATCCCAACTGTTGATCTTGCAAATTTACAGATTCATGATTTTGGTGGCGTCCACCCAGCTGGTCTTGTTGGTACTCATATTCATTTTATTGATCCTGTTGGTGTAAATAAAACTGTATGGCACATCAATTATCAAGATGTGATTGCAGTGGGTAAATTATTTACAACAGGTGAGCTTTATGTTGAACGTGTAATTTCTCTTGCTGGTCCGCAAGTGAAAGAGCCTCGTTTAATTCGCACTGTAATTGGCGCTAATCTCTCTCAATTAACCCAAAATGAATTAAGTGCGGGTGAAAATCGCGTAATTTCTGGTTCAGTGCTTTGTGGACAAACCGCAAAAGGTGCTCATGACTATTTAAGTCGCTATGCATTGCAGGTATCGGTAATCGCTGAAGGTAATGAGAAAGAATTCCTTGGCTGGATTACACCTCAATCAAATAAATATTCAATTACTCGTACAGTGTTAGGTCACTTCGGTAAGAAGTTATTCAACTTCACTACGGCTGAAAACGGTGGTGAGCGTGCAATGGTTCCAATTGGTAGCTATGAGCGCGTGATGCCGTTGGATATTTTACCGACATTATTATTACGTGATTTAATCGTGGGCGATACGGATGGTGCACAAGCATTAGGTTGTCTTGAGTTAGATGAGGAAGACTTAGCATTATGTTCTTTCGTTTGCCCGGGCAAATATGAATACGGTTCAATCTTGCGTCAAGTATTAGATAAGATTGAGAAGGAAGGTTAAAAATGGGTTTAAAAAATCTTTTTGAAAAAATGGAACCCGCGTTTTTACCAGGTGGTAAATACAGCAAGCTTTATCCGATCTTTGAATCGATTTATACCTTGCTTTATACACCAGGTACGGTAACGCACAAAAATACTCACGTTCGTGATGCGTTAGACTCAAAACGTATGATGATTACGGTTTTCCTTGCGTTGTTCCCTGCGATTTTCTACGGGATGTACAATGTGGGTAACCAAGCGATTCCAGCCTTAAATCAATTAGGCAATTTAGATCAACTAATTGCTAACGATTGGCACTATGCACTTGCAAGTTCATTAGGTTTAGATTTAACTGCCAATGCAACTTGGGGCTCGAAAATGGCGCTGGGAGCGATCTTCTTCTTACCAATTTACTTAGTGGTTTTTACCGTTTGTACAATTTGGGAATTGTTGTTCTCAGTGGTGCGTGGTCATGAAGTAAATGAAGGGATGTTCGTTTCAACCATTTTATTTGCGTTAATCGTTCCGCCAACATTGCCATTATGGCAAGCCGCATTAGGTATTACTTTTGGTATCGTTGTTGCAAAAGAAATTTTTGGTGGCGTTGGTCGTAACTTCATGAACCCTGCACTTGCAGGCCGAGCTTTCTTGTTCTTCGCCTATCCAGCTCAAATTTCAGGTGATACTGTTTGGACTGCTGCTGATGGTTTCTCTGGTGCAACCGCACTTTCACAATGGTCACAAGGTGGTCAGGGAGCATTACAACATACAGCCACTGGCGCTCCAATCACTTGGATGGATGCTTTTGTTGGTAACTTACCTGGTTCAATGGGTGAAGTTTCTACGCTTGCAATTTTAATCGGTGGTGCAGTGATTGTGTTCACTCGTATTGCAGCGTGGCGCATTATTGCTGGTGTGATGATTGGTATGATTGCAACTTCAACGCTATTCAATTTAGTGGGTTCTGATACTAACCCAATGTTCTCAATGCCTTGGCATTGGCACCTTGTTTTAGGTGGATTTGCATTAGGTATGGTATTTATGGCAACAGACCCTGTTTCAGCATCCTTTACCAATGCAGGTAAGTGGTGGTACGGTGCATTAATTGGTGTAATGGCTGTATTAATTCGTACTGTAAACCCAGCTTATCCGGAAGGAATGATGTTAGCGATTTTATTTGCAAACTTATTTGCACCGATTTTCGACTACATCGTTGTTCAAGCAAATATCAAACGTCGGAGAGCAAGAACAAATGGCTAAGTTTAATAAAGACAGCGTTGGTGGTACAGTTACCGTTGTTGTATTGCTAAGTTTAGTGTGTTCTATCATTGTTTCCGGTGCCGCGGTGGCATTGAAATTGAAACAAGATGAGCAAAAAGCACTGGACGTTCAACGTAATATTTTAACGGTTGCTGGCTTAATGAAAGAAGATAATGCTTCCGTCATTAAAGACACTTATAACAAGTTTATTGAACCACGTTTAGTGGATTTGCAAAGTGGTGATTTTGTTCAAGCATCAAAAGAGGATGTAGAAAAATTTGATCCAAAAACAGCAGTAAAATCGACCGCACTTAGTCAAGCCATTCCGGTGGAACAAGATAAAGCCGGAATTAAAGTGCGTGCCAATCAAGCGCGAGTTTATCTTGTAAAAGATGAACAAGGTCAAGTCAATCAAGTCATATTGCCGATGTACGGTCGTGGTTTATGGTCAACAATGTACGGTTTTGTTGCGGTTGCCCCAGATGCCAATACCATCAAAGGCATTACTTACTATGATCAAGGTGAAACAGCAGGTCTTGGTGGTGAAATTGCCAATCCGCGTTGGCAAGCACTTTTCGTAGATAAAAAACTGTTTGATGATGATCAACGTGTGGCTATTCGTATTGCTAAAAATGCTTCTTCTAACAAAGAATACGGTGTTGATGCTTTATCAGGTGCAACTTTAACCTCAAATGGTGTGCAAGGTTCCTTTGATTATTGGTTTAGTCAAAACGGTTTTGGTCCATTCTTAGCAAAATTTAAAGCGGGGGCAAGATAATGGCTGATGCAAAAAGCAATTTAAAAGCACTTTTGCTTGATCCGATCGTAAAAAATAACCCGATTGCGCTGCAAATTTTGGGTATTTGTTCTGCATTAGCGGTCACAACTCAATTACAAACCGCGATCGTTATGGCCATTGCGGTAAGTTTAGTAACTGGTTTTTCCAGTATGTTTATTTCAATGATTCGTCATTACATTCCAAATAGTATTCGTATCATTGTACAACTGGCAATTATCGCTTCTTTGGTAATCTTAGTTGACCAAGTATTGAAAGCTTTTGCTTATGGTTTATCTAAGCAGCTCTCGGTATTTGTAGGCTTGATTATTACTAACTGTATCGTGATGGGCCGGGCAGAAGCTTTTGCGATGAAATCTCGTCCACTTGAGAGCTTTGTTGATGGTATCGGTAACGGTTTAGGTTACGGTGCAATTTTATTAATTGTTGCAACGTTACGTGAGTTAATCGGTTCTGGTCGTTTACTTGGCTTTCCAGTATTCCAAACCATTCAAGACGGTGGTTGGTATCAACCAAACGGCTTGTTCCTTCTTGCACCAAGTGCGTTCTTTATTATCGGCTTCATCATTTGGGGTTTAAGAACGTGGAAACCTGAGCAACAGGAGAAATAATCAATGGAACATTATATTAGCCTATTTGTGAAGGCGATCTTCATTGAAAATATGGCGCTTTCTTTCTTCTTAGGGATGTGTACTTTCCTTGCTGTATCAAAAAAAGTGTCAACCGCATTCGGCTTAGGGGTTGCAGTAACAGTTGTGCTTGGCATTTCTGTGCCAGCGAACCAATTTGTATTTGAACATGTGTTAAAAGATGGCGCCTTAGTTGAAGGGGTAGATTTATCCTTCTTAAGCTTTATTACGTTTATCGGTATTATCGCGGGTATCGTTCAAATTCTTGAAATGACGCTCGATAAATTCTTCCCAGCACTGTATAACGCATTGGGGATTTTCCTTCCGCTTATTGCCGTAAACTGTGCGATCTTTGGTGGCGTATCCTTTGCGATTCAACGTGAATATACCTTCGCAGAATCTGCCGTGTACGGTATTGGTGCAGGCTTGGGGTGGATGTTAGCAATTGTTGCGCTTGCAGGTTTAACTGAAAAAATGAAATATGCTGATGTACCAGCAGGCTTGAAAGGATTAGGAATAACCTTTATTTCTGCTGGATTGATGGCGCTTGGCTTTATGTCATTCTCTGGTATTCAATTATAAGGAGGCATAAATGAGCGAATCTTCAATTTTATTATTAGGTGTTGCAGCATTTACCGCTATTATTTTAGTACTCGTTGCGATTATCTTGTTTGCCAAGTCAAAACTAGTCGATTCTGGTGATATTACTATTGGTATCAATAACGATCCAGAGAAAGCGATTACATTACCTGCAGGTGGCAAATTATTAGGTGCTCTAGCGAGTAAAGGTATTTTCGTGTCTTCTGCTTGTGGTGGCGGCGGCTCTTGTGGTCAATGTGTGGTAAAAGTGAAAAATGGTGGCGGAGAAATTCTTCCAACCGAACTTTCTCACATTAACAAACGTGAAGCAAAAGAAGGTTATCGTCTAGCTTGTCAAGTTAACGTGAAAGGTAATATGGAAGTTGAACTTCCAGAAGAAATCTTCGGCGTGAAAAAATGGGAATGTACTGTTATTTCTAACGATAACAAAGCAACCTTTATCAAGGAGCTTAAATTGGCTATTCCTGAAGGCGAGGAAGTGCCATTCCGCGCGGGTGGATATATCCAAATCGAAGCTGATCCACACGTGGTGAACTATAAAGATTTCGATATTCCTGAAGAATACCACGAAGACTGGGATAAATATGATTTATGGCGTTATGTCTCTAAAGTTGACGAGCATATTATCCGTGCTTACTCAATGGCTTCATACCCAGAAGAGAAAGGCATTATTATGCTTAACGTTCGTATTGCAACGCCTCCTCCGCGTCAACCTGATGCACCTCCAGGTCAAATGTCTTCATACATTTGGTCATTAAAAGCGGGTGATAAAGTCACTATTTCTGGTCCATTTGGTGAATTCTTTGCGAAAGAAACTGATGCTGAAATGGTATTTATCGGTGGTGGTGCGGGTATGGCTCCAATGCGTTCTCATATTTTTGACCAGTTAAAACGTCTTCATTCTAAACGTAAAATGTCGTTCTGGTATGGTGCACGTTCTAAACGTGAAATCTTCTATCAAGAAGACTTTGACCAATTACAAGCTGAAAATCCAAACTTTGTATGGCATGTTGCATTATCGGACGCATTGCCTGAAGATAATTGGACCGGCTATACAGGCTTTATTCACAATGTGCTTTATGAAAACTACTTGAAAAATCATGAAGCACCAGAAGATTGTGAATACTATATGTGTGGACCTCCGGTGATGAATGCAGCTGTAATTAAAATGTTGAAAGATCTTGGTGTTGAAGATGAAAACATTTTATTAGATGACTTTGGTGGCTGATTTTAGTTAATCAATTCATCATAAAAACTGACCGCACTTTGTGATGAAGTGCGGTCAAAATTTAAGGTGTTTTTAGAAAATTTTCTATGATTACAGGTAAGTTTTGTTGAGTTTGCCAGTAATTCACAGATGTAGGAAATCCAGATGAAAAAATTAATAAGCGGTATCATGGCGGTAGCAATGGCATTAAGTCTTGCAGCCTGTCAAAAAGAAACAAAAGTTATCTCATTAAGTGGTAAAACAATGGGAACAACTTATCATGTTAAATACCTTGATGAAGGCTCAATGAAAGCAACATCTGAAAAGACGCATGAAGAAATTGAAGCAATCTTAAAAGATGTAAACGCGAAAATGTCCACTTACAAAAAAGATTCGGAACTGAGCCGTTTCAATCAAAATACCCAAGTGAATACACCGATTGAAATTTCAGCAGATTTTGCCAAAGTATTAGCTGAAGCGATTCGTTTAAACAAAGTGACTGAAGGTGCATTGGATGTAACTGTTGGTCCTGTTGTGAATTTATGGGGATTTGGTCCTGAAAAACGCCCAGAAAAACAACCTACGCCAGAACAATTAGCTGAACGCCAAGCTTGGGTTGGTATTGATAAAATTGCCCTCGATATGAGTGGTGCAAAACCGACATTAAGCAAAGCACTTCCTCAAGTTTATGTCGATTTGTCCTCGATTGCTAAAGGCTTTGGCGTTGATCAGGTGGCTGAAAAGTTAGAACAACTAAATACTCAGAATTATATGGTTGAAATCGGTGGTGAAATTCGTGCGAAAGGAAAAAATATTGAAGGCAAACCTTGGCAGATCGCAATCGAAAAACCAACTACAACAGGTGAAAGAGCGGTTGAAGCTGTAATTGGATTAGACAACATGGGAATGGCAAGTTCTGGCGATTATCGTATTTACTTTGAAGAAAATGGTAAACGCTTTGCTCATGAAATTGATCCGAAAACAGGTTACCCAATTCAGCATCATTTAGCCTCAATTACGGTCCTTGCGCCAACCTCAATGACTGCAGATGGCTTATCAACAGGTTTATTTGTGCTGGGTGAAGACAAGGCGTTAGAAGTGGCAGAGAAAAATAATATTGCCGTTTACTTAATCATTAAAACAGATAATGGTTTTATCACAAAATCATCCTCTGCTTTCAAAAAATTAACAGAAACAAAAGAATAGTTATGCAAACTTTATTTTTTACTTTAATCGCTTTTGTCGCAATTATATTGTTGATGTCTATCGGATTTATTATCAAAAAACAAAGTTTAAAAGGCAGCTGCGGTGGTTTATCTGCCCTTGGTATTGCCAAAGCTTGCGATTGTGATAAACCGTGTGACACGCTTCAATCAAAATTAGATGCGGGCGATGAACAAGCGAAAGCTGAATATGAGCAAAAATTTGCGAAAAAAGATGATGATTCGCAATTTTATGAAGTGAAATAACTTGCTCAAAAATGACCGCACTTTATGTGCAAAATAAAATTAACGGCAAAATTATTTTGCCGTTTTCTCATTCAATGACCAATGTGCTTCGCCTTAACCGAAGTTACGGGAGAACTATGTTAATTTCAAATACTTATAATCAACACTTTCCTCAACTGACGCAAGAGCAGCTTGCGAGAAATGCGACAAAAAAAGTGATTTGTGGTATGTCTGGCGGAGTGGATTCTTCTGTGTCAGCTTTTATTCTTCAACAGCAAGGCTATCAGGTGGAAGGCCTGTTTATGAAAAACTGGGAAGAAGATGATGATACGGATTACTGCACTGCAGCAGCTGATCTTGCAGATGCTCAGGCTGTATGTGATAAGTTGGGTATTAAACTACATAAAATTAATTTTGCGGCAGAATATTGGGATAATGTCTTTGAGCATTTTCTGACTGAATATAAAGCAGGGCGCACGCCGAACCCAGATATTTTGTGTAATAAAGAAATTAAATTTAAAGCATTTTTAGAATATGCAGCTGAAGATCTTGGTGCCCATTACATTGCAACAGGACATTATGTACGTAGAGCTGGTGATGATGAAAATGTAAAATTATTACGTGGTCTAGACGCCAATAAAGATCAAAGTTATTTTCTTTATACCTTAAGCCATAAACAAGTAGGGCAAAGTTTATTCCCCGTTGGTGAAATCGAGAAGCCCATTGTTCGCGCTATTGCTGAAGATCTTGGTTTAATTACAGCGAAGAAAAAAGACTCTACAGGTATTTGTTTTATTGGTGAGCGTAAATTTAAGGATTTCTTAGCTCGTTACTTACCTGCTCAACCTGGCGATATTCGTACTGTTGATGGTGAAATTATTGGTCGCCATGATGGTTTGATGTATCACACGTTGGGACAGCGCAAAGGATTAGGCATTGGTGGTTTGAAAAATGCGGGTGATGAGGCTTGGTATGTGGTAGATAAGGATGTGGAAAATAATGAACTTATTGTCGCTCAGGGGCATGACCATCCTCGTTTATTTTCAAAAGGTTTGATTGCTAGCCAATTACATTGGGTTGATCGTGAACCAATTCGAGAGTTATTACGTTGCACGGTGAAAACACGTTATCGCCAACAAGATATTTCTTGTGTGATTGAACCGATTGATGATGAAACTATTCGAGTGATTTTCGATGAACCTCAATCAGCCGTCACACCAGGGCAATCTGCCGTATTTTACCTTGGTGAGGTTTGTTTGGGCGGCGGGATTATCGAAGAACGGATTAAATAACCTAACAAAAAAGGCTTGGAATTCCAAGCCTTTTTCTTTGCGAAATTATTCGCCCAAACGCTCTTTAATACGAGCAGATTTACCTGAACGTTCACGTAAGTAGTAAAGTTTAGCTTTACGTACTGCACCTTTACGTTTAACAGCGATAGAATCTACAGCTGGAGAGTGAGTTTGGAATACACGCTCAACGCCTACGCCGTTAGATACTTTACGTAAAGTAAATGCTGAGTGCAAGCCACGGTTACGAATTGCAATAACCACGCCTTCGAATGCTTGCAAACGACGTTTGCTACCTTCAACTACCCATACTTTAACTTCTAAAGTATCACCAGGGCGGAAGCTAGGTACGTTTTGTTTTAATTGTTCTTGTTCAAGTTGTTTGATAATGTTAGACATTGTTTGATCCTTTATTGATCCTAGATGTAACTGAAACTAACTGCTATGCTCGGCTTGCGCCTCTTTTAACAGTTTACGTTGTTCGTCAGTCAGAGCTAGGCCCTCTAAGAGCTCAGGGCGTCGGAGCCACGTTCTTTTTAGCGATTGTTTTAATCGCCATTTCCGAATTTCTTCGTGGTGTCCCGACATCAGCACGGGTGGTACAGTTAATCCTTCTAACACTTCCGGTCTGGTGTAATGCGGGCAATCTAATAAACCATCTGCAAAAGAATCTTCTTCTGCGGAGGCTTGCTTGCCTAGTACACCGGGAATAAAACGCGCAACAGCATCAATTAATGTCATTGCCGGCAACTCCCCACCGGTCAGAACGTAATCGCCGATTGACCATTCTTCATCGATTTCAGTTTGAATCAATCGCTCATCAATACCTTCGTAACGTCCACATAACAAAATCAATTTCTGATTTTGAGCAAGCTCGGTTACGCCGCCTTGATCGAGTTTACGTCCTTGTGGCGAAAGGTAAATCACCTTTGCGCCTTCTCCTGCAGCTGCTTTCGCAGCATGAATCGCATCCCGTAAAGGTTGCACCATCATCAGCATTCCCGGGCCACCACCATAAGGGCGATCATCCACGGTTTTATGCTTGTCGAATGTAAAATCTCTTGGATTCCAACATTCCACTTGCAGAAGATTATGTTTTACAGCTCTAGCTGTAACCCCAAATTCCGTAATCGCTTTAAACATTTCGGGGAATAATGAAATCACCCCTATCCACATAAAAAGCCTACTACATTACGTTTGTGCATACTTGAGATTAGAAACCAGCGTCCCAATCCACTTCAATTGTTTTCGTGGTGAGATCGACTCTTTTAACTACTTGTTCATACAAAAACGGAATTAACCGCTCTTGTTTTCCAAAAGCATCTTTCGTATTGGCTTTAACTACTAACACGTCATTAGAACCGGTTTCCATCATTTCTGTTACCGTTCCCATTGTATAACCTTCTAGGTTTACGACTGAGCAACCAATTAAATCGTGCCAGTAATAATCACCCTCTTCTAGTTCTGGGAAAACAGATAAATCCACACCAATTTCAACATTTGCTAAAATTTGTGCGACTTCACGATCATCAACGCCTTTTAATTTCACGATGATTTCGTGGTTATGATGACGCCAGTTTTCTAATTCTGTTGGCTGCCACTCACCTTTGATTTTTAAAAACCAAGGCTGATACTCAAAAATGCTTTCAGCTTGTTCTGTTGATGAATAAATACGTAACCACCCACGGATACCGTAGGTTGAGCCTAATTTGCCCACAACTTCAATACGTTGTTGTTCCATATTTCTCACCTATCTTAGTTTAAGAACTAAATCAAAAAGCAAAATTATGCTGCTTTTTGAGCTTCTTTTACCAAGCTCGCAACACGATCAGAAAGTGATGCACCTTGACCAACCCAGTGGTTAACACGGTCTAGGTCGATACGAACACGTTCTGCGTTACCTTGTGCGATTGGGTTGAAGAAACCTACACGCTCAATGAAACGACCGTCACGTGGTGAACGGCTGTCAGCTACTACGATTTGATAAAATGGGCGTTTTTTAGCTCCGCCACGAGATAAACGAATGGTTACCATAACCTTCCTCTAAATGTTTAATTACTAAAAGAATATTCCCAAACTCGAAAGCGATTTAAGAATATAGCTTACTTTTTTCTCTGTATATATAGACAAAAAGCTTAAAGATTTTATACTTTTTGAACAAAATTGCAAGTTTTGGATGACCATTATAATAGGTACGTTATTTTCTCTTGAAAAGGTAAATATTATCATTCACATACAATTTTGTTTTACGTATAATCTAAGAAACTCTCAAGCAGTTTTAGGTCAAGTTTACGCGTTAAGCGGTATTTCACATTGATAAAATATCAGTTAAATGAGGTTTATTATGAAAATCGGTTTTCATTCAGTGTTACTTGGATTAGCGTCATGTATTGGCATTCAACAATCTGTGGTAGCGAGTCCTCCTTCGTCTTCTCAACAATCAGTATCTGCTGAGTCACCTGAAGCTTTAAAGCAACAATTTTCAATCGCTTTAGCCAAACAAGAAAAGCAACAAGTTTCGATTTTACAGAAAAAACTCACCGCGCTTTTTTCTTTACCTCCTCAATTCCTAGATAATCAGATCCAAATAAGCGAAAAAATCCTCACTCGCATTTTTAAAACAGATAAAAATCTCACCCCTAAATTTCTTGATTATTTATACTTTGAACCGATAAATACTGGCGATGCTAATTTAATTCAGGAAATGAAGAAAAACTTGCTAGTGTCTTTTTTGGCGAATGAGCAGGCAAAAATTTATATTCGTCAAACAGATAATTCGGAGCAATTTGTTCAGGCTTTGCTAGAACGGGGAGCCAAACCAGATCAAATCATATTATTGTCTTTGGATGCTAAAGGCATATTTCAAAAAATTATTGAACAGATACATCAAGATTTTCCTAATCAAACAACTTTTTCTATTACTGAGAATCGAGTGAGTTTGATAACCCCATCTTCTGAAATTAAGCCCCGCCTCGCTCTAGCTAATATGATGTTTGCTCGCCAATTTAAAGGGGTGGAGGTTGATGATTTTTCGTATTTAGATCAAGCGCGTGAAAATCTTCAACACAATAACTATACTATTCGTTATAAGACTTTCCAAGCAATGCTTGAAGGCTTAAATTAATCCGTTTACTCATAAGGAGCCATTATGTTTTTATCTAAAAAATCAGTTACCTTTGCAGTTAGTGCATTAGCAATGCTTTGCTCAGGCACAACCTTTGCTAAAGAAGTGCCGCAAGCACATAAAGCTGTGGAGTTAAGTATCTTGCATATTAATGACCATCATTCTTACTTGGAACCGCACGAAGCGAGAATTAATTTAAATGGTCAACAAACAAAAGTGGATATTGGTGGTTTTTCTGCTGTGAATGGAAAACTTTATGAGTTACGCAAAAAGTATAAAAATCCATTAGTGCTACATGCTGGTGATGCGATTACTGGTACGCTGTATTTCACCCTTTTTGGTGGTTCCGCTGATGCGGCTGTCATGAATGCAGGTAATTTTGATTATTTTACTTTGGGTAATCATGAATTTGATGCGGGTAATGAAGGTTTATTAAAACTACTCGAGCCATTAAAAATCCCAGTACTTTCAGCTAATGTTATTCCTGATAAAAATTCAATTTTATATAACAAATGGAAACCTTACGATATTTTCACTGTGGATGGAGAAAAAATTGCTATTATCGGTTTAGACACCGTGAATAAAACGGTTAATTCCTCTTCACCAGGTAAAGATGTGAAGTTCTATGATGAAATTGCTACCGCACAAATTATGGCAAATGCGCTAAAACAACAAGGTATTAATAAAATCATCCTACTTTCACACGCAGGTAGTGAAAAAAATATCGAAATCGCGCAAAAAGTTAATGATATTGATGTGATCGTTACTGGCGATTCGCATTATTTATACGGAAATGATGAATTACGTGGTTTAAAATTACCAGTAATCTATGAATATCCGCTTGAATTTAAAAATCCGAATGGCGAACCGGTGTTTGTAATGGAGGGTTGGGCTTATTCTGCTGTTGTGGGGGATTTAGGTGTTAAATTCAGTCCTGAAGGTATTGCGTCTATTACTCGTAAAATTCCTCACGTGTTAATGAGTTCTCATAAACTTCAAGTGAAAAATGCGGAGGGTAAATGGACTGAATTAACTGGCGATGAACGTAAAAAAGCACTTGATACTTTAAAATCAATGAAGAGTATTTCACTTGATGATCATGATGCAAAAACAGACATGCTTATTTCAAAATATAAAAGTGAAAAAGATCGTTTAGCACAAGAAATTGTTGGTGTTATCACTGGTTCTGCAATGCCGGGTGGTTCAGCAAACCGTATCCCAAATAAAGCAGGCTCAAATCCAGAAGGTTCTATCGCAACGCGTTTTATTGCAGAAACAATGTATAACGAACTCAAAACAGTGGATTTAACCATTCAAAATGCAGGTGGTGTGCGTGCGGATATTTTACCGGGCAATGTGACTTTTAATGATGCTTATACTTTCTTGCCTTTCGGTAATACGTTATATACCTATAAAATGGAAGGTTCGTTAGTGAAACAAGTGCTTGAAGATGCGATGCAATTTGCTTTAGTTGATGGTTCTACAGGGGCATTCCCTTATGGAGCAGGTATTCGTTACGAAGCGAATGAAACACCAAATGCGGAAGGTAAACGCTTAGTGAGTGTGGAAGTCTTGAATAAACAAACCCAACAATGGGAACCAATTGATGATAATAAACGTTATCTTGTTGGTACCAATGCTTATGTAGCTAGCGGTAAAGATGGTTACAAAACTTTTGGTAAATTATTTAATGATCCAAAATATGAAGGCGTTGATACATACTTGCCTGATGCGGAAAGTTTCATTAAATTTATGAAAAAACATCCGCACTTTGAGGCTTACACTTCATCAAATGTAAAATTTAATGCTTCGACTGATGCGTTACCTAAAAAATAAAATTTAAAAATAGCGTGTATTTAACACTCGATTTTATACCTCAGGCAAACCCACTTTATAGACCATCTGGTATAAAGGTGGGTTTTGTCTCTTTCTATTACATTTCACTTTAGATTGCCATTCAAGCAGTCAGTTTCGTAGAGTTTTTCCCTTGCTCCGATGACTTAACTGTATCGACGTTTTCTATCGTAGCTTGATAAGTGTGTCAGGTAATCAGCCTTTCGGTTTTTTGATTTTGCTCGGGCGATGATAATCAAATACACTAATAACCTCTCGGCGAGCCAAGCTTTCTGTGATAGGGGCGGTAAAATAGTCAGCATCAAGCCTGACGGCTTTTTTGGGAGGAGCTGAAAGCGTTATGTCGAGGAATTAAGGTGAGCAATATAGGGTTAGTTGTCATTGATATTACCTGCCCGAGGCAAAGGTATTTAAAATAATCCTATGCTTGCCTTGATGTCTTTGATTTCTGCCACTTTTTCACTCGCTTTTAACGGCTTCTTTCCTTTTTTCGTATTTTCACCACATCTTGGGTGAGCATATCAATATACTGACTGACTTGTACCTTATACTTTTTATTATGTTTTTCGTTCTTATTAGCGCTAGCTTTAAATGGGTACTGTCTGTAAACGGATACTTGCCCCCATCAAGCCTTTTTCAATTGCTTTCCATACGATACAAGTAAAAAATATGCTCAAATACATCCGCACCATTAAAACGACGAAGATTATTTTGGCTAAGTGTGCTGGTGTCAATCACTTTTTTGTTAAGGACATCCCTAAAACCAGTGGTAAACCACATTGGCTTATCCATTGCCGTTCACTTTTAATACCAAAGAGATAGCCCAACAGTATTATTTTAAACTATCAAATAGGGTCAACAGCTGGATGACCGTTATCCTGACAATAAAGATGAGCGCCCTCATCATGGATAAATTCAAAATCAATGGATCTCGCTACTTTGTGAACAAGATGGTCTTGTTGAACCAATTGCTAAAGACTTATCATCTTGAGTTCATATAGAGGAGGGGCAGTATTTTTAAGCATAGGCATTTTCTTGTTTGATATGTCTATTAGATCAAACTTCTAGAGCTATGTTAGCGGTCTAAAATAACACGTATTTAACGCGCTATTTCTGTTTTAAAGTAGCCTCTTAGTAATTAATATTTAGATGTTATTAGAAATAACAAAATGCTATATAGCAAGAATTCAGTAATTTTAGGATTCAATCAAAAGAAAATCATTATCAATTCATTTTTTTGTGTATAATTACCTCGTTTTTATTACTGGAGGACATGTCATGAAAAAATTATTAAAAACAACTCTCACTTCTGTATTGTTAATGGCATCTACTTTCGCCGGTGCAGTAACGGTAAAAGATGCTAATGGTGAGTTTACCCTTGATAAAACCCCAACCAGAGTGGTGGCATTAGAGTATTCTTTCGTAGATGCCCTAGCACAAGTGGGGGTAAGTCCTGTGGGAGTGGCTGACGATAATAAAGTTGAGCGTATTTTGCCGCAAGTACGCGAAAAAATTGCTGCATGGCAATCCGTTGGTACGCGTTCTCAACCGAGTCTTGAAGTGATTGCTTCTCTCAAACCAGATTTAATTATTGCTGATCCTTCCCGTCACACAGCGGTGTTTGAAGAATTGAAAAAAATTGCGCCAACAGTGATGTTCGATTCTCGTCATGAAAGTTATCAAGAAAATCTTGAAACTGCGCAAAAAATTGGTGATTTAGTGGGTAAAAGTGCTGAAATGAAAGCAAAAATTACCGAACACAATGATTATATTGCGAATATTGCGAAACATTTGGGAGTAAAGGATAAGAAAGCATCATTCGGTACATCACGAGAAGATAAATTTAATATTCAAAGTTCAAATGGTTATGTCGGTAGTTTCTTAACTGCTCTTGGATTTGCCCCAACTAAACTTGATGGAAATAAATCGTTAGTAGAAATTAACCTTGAACAATTAGTAATAGAAAAACCGGAATATCTCTTTATTGCTCATTACCGTGATGAAAGTATTGCGCGAAAATGGGAAGCTGAGCCACTTTGGAAAGCCATTCCTGCCGTAAAAGCAAACCATGTTTACAGCGTTGATGCCGACATGTGGGCTCGCGGTCGTGGCTTAGAAGCGAGCAAAATTATGGCAAAACAAATTGAAGGTTTCGTGAAACAAAAATAATGATGAAGTCCACTTTCCGTTGGGGACTTCCCCTTATCATTCTGGCTTTACTATTATGGGGAAGCCTGTTTTTGTATTATCCCATCGAAATTCGACCGCTTGCAGCTTTACAAGCGCTCCTCCCCGATGGCGATGAAATTGCCAAAATTACGGTAACCGATTTACGCTTACCGCGCGCATTAGTTGGCATGATTTTAGGTGCCAATCTTGCGGTGGCAGGTGCGTTGTTACAAACCATTACGCGCAATCCACTAGCCTCCCCTACATTACTCAGCGTGAACTCAGGAGCCAGTCTTTCCATGGTGACCGCCAGTGCGTTTAGCCCCTTAATTCTTTCTGGTTATAGCATTGCTTTAGTGGCTAGTATCGGTGGCGGTCTGAGTTGGCTTGTGGTGATGCTGATCAGCAACGGATGGAAAGACAACAGCGGGGATCGTAGCCGGGTGATTTTAGCGGGGATTGCCGTATCACTACTTTGTGCCGCGCTCACGAAATTGGTGCTGATTATCGCGGAAGATCATGCCTTCGGTATTATGAGCTGGCTAGCTGGTGGCATTGCACATGCCCGTTGGAATGAATTATTGACATTATTTCCGTTCTTTATTTTGACCGCACTTTTCTGCCTGTTTTTTGCCAGCCGTTTAAATTTACTCAATTTAAGCGATGAATCCGCTCGTTCACTAGGCATCAATCTCTTCCGTTTACGTTGGTATGCTAACATCATGGCGTTATTGATTGTAGGTTCAAGCGTAAGTGTTGCCGGCCCCGTGGCCTTTATTGGCTTACTAGTGCCCCATCTTGCCCGCTATTGGATTGGTTATGACTTGCGAAAATCGCTCCCCATGGCGATGCTACTCGGCGCAATTTTAATGCTCGCTGCAGATACCATTGCCCGCGCGGTCAACTTCCCTAGTGAAGTGCCTGCCGGTGCGGTGCTTGCCTTAATCGGTGCCCCAGTTTTTGTATTATTTGCCAGAGGAAGACACTAATGCGAACCTCTCATGTATCTTTTCGTGTTATCGGCTTTTATGTCGTCACGCTCAGTCTGATGGTACTACTCTTTGGATTGAGTATTCGCCTTGGCACTTATACGCTTTCCTTTGAGGAAATTTGGGTGGCCTTTCAGCCTGATGATAAAAACTATTTTACCTTGATGGAATATCGCCTCCCCCGTGCTGTGTTAGCCATTTTATTAGGCGGAGCCTTAGCAATTTCTGGTGTATTAGTACAAAGTGTGGTGCGCAATCCACTTGCCTCTCCCGATATTTTAGGGATTAACAATGCGGCAGGGTTGGTTGCCGTTTCGGTATTGATGTTCTTGCCAAACTTAGCATTTTACTGGATGCCAATTTTTGCCTTTTTAGGCGGTGTACTCTCTTTTGTCATTTTATGGGTCGTGTGCGGTTTTAACTTCCGCCCTATCAAAATGGCAATTATTGGGGTCGCACTATCCGCGTTATGGGCAGCCATTAGTCATTATCTGATGCTTACTAATCCAGTCGAGATCAATACGGCAATGTTATGGCTCACAGGAAGCCTGTGGGGGCGCAGCTGGTCTTATTTAAATGTGGTATTACCATGGTTAGTAGTGTTGCTACCCTTGCCATTTATTTTCTGTCGCGATCTCGATACCCTTGGTTTAGGTGAAAACAAAGCTTCCACCTTGGGGGTGACCGTAAATAAAGTGCAAATTAGCGTTTTAGTGCTAGCGGTAGCCCTTTCTACTACAGCCGTGGCAATTTGTGGTCCGATTGCCTTTTTAGGCTTAGTTGCTCCGCATCTTGCTCGCCGTTTAGTCGGTGGCAGGCATCGCACCCTATTACCGGCAGCCTTGATTATTGGCGCCCTCTTATTACAACTTTCGGATATTTTGGCGCGGGTAATTGACCCACCAACTGAACTCCCAGCGGGTATTCTGACTGCAATTATCGGTGCGCCATATTTCTTCTACTTATTGATGAGAACTAAATAATGAGCATTGAAATCAATAATTTATCTTTGGGTTATCAAGATAAACTCGTGGTTAAAAATCTGTCGCTAAAATTCCCGAAAAATAAAGTGATTGCATTAATCGGCCCAAATGGTTGCTGTAAGTCCACCACATTAAAAGCGGTGGCTCGCTTGCTCAAACCGAAGCAAGGTTCAATCACCCATAAAGGTCAGGATATTTGGCAAAAAAGCCCTAAAGAATATGCCCAAGAATTGGCTTTTCTCCCGCAGCAACACCTGGTACTAGAAGGGATTAAAGTGCGAGAATTGATCGCCTACGGGCGTTCGCCTTACTTAAATCTCTGGGGCAAACTCAGCCAAAAAGATGAAGAATTGGTCACTTGGGCGATGGATCAAACACAAACTGCCGAACTTGCCGAACAGTTGGTTTCTGATTTATCTGGTGGTCAGCAACAACGCGTCTTCTTAGCCATGACTCTTGCGCAAGATGCTGAATTAGTGCTACTCGATGAGCCTACCACTTATCTGGATTTAAACCGCCAAGCTGAACTCATGGGCATGATGCGACAAATGCAGCAGAATGGAAAAACAGTGATTACTGTATTGCATGATCTTAATCAAGCTTGTCGTTATTGCGATTATTTAATTGTGATGAAAAGAGGTGCTGTAATGGCACAGGGAGCCCCGGATGAAGTGATGACAGAGGATTTGTTAAAAGAAGTGTTTGATTTGGACGTCATTATTCACCGTGATCCAATCAGTGATACGCCGATGTTTATATTAAAATAAATCGAAATTTGGTTGTACTTATGATAAAGCCATTTAGTATTAACTAAATGGCTTCTTTTAATTGGTTATTGTCTTGTTTGGACTTTGTTATCTATATAATCAACAATGACTTGTCCTGGCAATAAGTGACCTGATAATATTTCCTGAGCTAAACCATTTTCAATTTCTTGTTGAATTGCACGTTTCAATGGACGTGCACCATAAATTGGGTCGTAACCCACTTCACCAATGAAATCTAATAAAGCGTCAGTAAACACCAATTCATAGCCGCGAGTTTCCATACGTTTTGCTAAGCGCTCTAATTGAATATTTGCAATCGCACGAATATTCTCTTTACCAAGCGGATGGAATACCACTGTCTCATCAATACGGTTGATAAATTCCGGACGGAAATGTTGGCTAACAACCGACATCACTAAGGACTTCATTTCGCTATAGCTTTCCTCTTTGTTACCTTGGATTAAATCAGAACCTAAGTTAGAGGTCATGATCACCACGGTATTACGGAAGTCCACGGTACGACCTTGCCCATCAGTTAAACGGCCATCATCCAATACTTGTAACAAGATATTGAATACATCCGTATGGGCTTTTTCTACTTCATCTAACAAGATCACTGAATACGGACGACGGCGAACAGCTTCAGTTAAATAACCACCTTCTTCATAACCAACATAACCTGGAGGTGCCCCGACTAAGCGAGAGACACTGTGTTTTTCCATAAACTCAGACATATCAATGCGCACCATGGCATCTTCACTATCAAACAAGAATTTAGCCAAAGTTTTGCAAAGCTCTGTTTTACCTACACCTGTCGGACCGAGGAACAAGAAAGAACCAATTGGGCGGTTAGGATCGGAAAGACCAGCACGACTACGACGAATCGCGTTTGCGACGGCATCAACTGCTTCTTCTTGGCCAATCACTCGTTTATGTAGTTCATCTTCCATACGCAAGAGTTTTTCTTTCTCGCCTTCCATCATTTTTGATACTGGAATGCCTGTAGCTTTAGAAAGCACTTCTGCGATTTCTTCATCCGTGACGCGATAGCGTAAAAGCGTCATTTCTTTTCCTTCACTGGTTTCAGCTTGCTCGAGTTGCTTTTCAAGAGCAGGGATGCGGCCATATTGCAACTCAGACATTTTAGCTAAATCACCCGCACGACGAGCTTGTTCTAGTTCGGTTTTTGCAGTATCTAATTCTTGTTTAATATGTTGAGAGCCAGAAAGCGTTGCTTTTTCAGATTTCCACACTTCTTCAAGTTCAGCATATTCACGTTCTTTTTCGGTCAATTCTTTCTCTAACATTTCTAAACGTTTGCGACTTGCTTCGTCTTCTTCTTTTTGTAACGCCTGTTGTTCCAATTTTAGTTGGATAATACGACGTTCAAGACGATCAAGCGGTTCAGGTTTAGAATCTATTTCCATACGAATGCTAGACGCCGCTTCATCGATCAAATCAATGGCTTTATCAGGTAACTGACGATCAGAAATATAACGGTGTGAAAGCGTTGCTGCAGCGACAATCGCAGGGTCAGTAATATCTACATGGTGGTGAATTTCATAACGTTCTTTCAAACCACGTAAGATCGCAATAGTATCTTCTACACTTGGTTCGTCCACAAAGACTTTTTGGAAACGACGCTCAAGTGCGGCATCTTTTTCGATATATTGACGATATTCGTCTAACGTTGTTGCACCCACACAATGTAATTCACCACGCGCTAAACTTGGTTTTAATAAGTTACCCGCATCCATCGCACCATCGGTTTTACCCGCGCCGACCATAGTATGAATTTCATCAATAAAGAGGATAACGCGACCTTCTTCTTTCGAAAGTTCATTGAGAACCGCTTTTAAACGCTCTTCAAATTCACCACGATATTTCGCACCAGCAATCAACGCCCCCATATCTAATGAAAGTACGCGTTTATTTTTCAAACCTTCTGGAACTTCACCATTTACAATGCGTTGTGCCAAACCTTCCACGATAGCGGTTTTACCTACACCCGGTTCACCAATTAACACAGGGTTGTTTTTGGTACGACGTTGTAATACTTGAATCGCTCGACGGATTTCTTCATCACGCCCAATCACAGGATCAAGCTTGCCACTTTCTGCACGAGCAGTTAAATCAATCGTATATTTTTCTAATGCTTGTCTGCTTTCTTCTGCATTTTGATCATTCACGTTTTGTCCCCCTCTAATTTGCTGGATGGCTTGCGAAATTTGTTCTTTTTTCGCACCGCACTTTTTCAAAATATCGCTGAGCGCTCCTCGTTCTTCTAAAGCTGCAAGCAAAAATAATTCGCTTGAAATAAATTTATCTTGGTTTTGTTGTGCAAATTTATCGCATAGATTGAGTAAATTAATGAGCTGGCGTGAAAGTTGTACATCACCGCCATTGCCAATCACTTGCGGCAATTTATTTAGTTCAGTCTTTAACTCATTACGCAATAAAGTTACATTTACGCCACTTGCAGTTAAAATTGGTGCAATTGAGCCGCCCTGTTGATTTAAAAGTGCGGTCAATAAATGCACGGGTTCAATAAATTGATTATCTTTTCCGATAGCAAGTGATTGTGCTTCGCTTAAAGCTTCTTGGAACTTTGTTGTAAATTTTTCAATGTTCATACACTTTCCTCAATTTGGTTTTGGCTTTCGCCGTTTGCCTAAATTAAGTAAGATCGTTTAAAGGGATTTCAAGAGAAAAATTGAAATATTTTTGATTTTATCTATCAATAAAAATTTGATGATAGGTTTCAACCCACCAAAATATCGAATAGTGGGACATCCCAATGCTCAGTGGGAAGATTTTCTACTTGCTGACATTGATGTGCTAAACCTACTGGAATAAAAGATTTATCTTGCCAATTCTGTAACGTGCGATCATAAAACCCACCGCCCATGCCAAGGCGATTTCCCTGTTTATCAAAAGCCACTAATGGCGTGAATAAAATATCCAGTTCATTTAATGGTAAAACATTTTGAACATTCAGCTTCGGCTCCCAAATACCAAACTGATTTTGTTTCATTGGCGTATTAGGTAAATAGTGTAAAAACAATAAATGATGTTGAGTAAAAGGATGTAAAACAGGCAAATACACATTTTTGTTTTGTATCCAAAGGGATTGTATTAAGGTTTTTGTCGAAATTTCACCATCAAAAGAAAAATATAATGCAATATTTTTGGCTTGTCGTTGATCGATAAGATTTAACGCCTGTTGAGTCACTGATTGTTCAGCTTGTTGCTGTTGAAGTGCGGTTAAATTTGCTCGTATTTTTCGAATTTCAGAGCGGATTTGCTGGCGTTTTTGAATATTCATAGAAATGAAAGGAGAAGATAGGACCCAGAGTGCCGCTGCGGGCAGTAGTCCTTGAACCCGACGGTTCAAGGAAATCAGTTGATACCGTTTTCAGGTTTCTTAGCCCAATGAACGAGTCAAAGGTTAAGCCTACACACCAACGATAGGAAACCAATTTATAAGATTTAAAGTATCGGCTCAGGGACATAGCCCACTGACGAACACCCCAGGTAATTCTTATGGGATTATACTAGCCCAATTTTATTAGCTTGACTAGCATTTATTTTTTTATGTTGTAGAGTTGGTTATAAAATGAACCTTGGTGTTTGTGATAGTTTCAAAAAAGACCAAATCATTGTCTGCCTCAGACTATTAACTTATGCTAAAATACCGAGGATTATCTCTGATAAAAGGATGACTATGTTAGCTATTATTTCTCCCGCTAAAACTCTTGATTTTGAAAGTGCGGTAAAAAATTTTTCTGTTTCTCAACCGCACTTTACTGATTACAGCGAACAGCTTATTGAAGTTTGTCGTAAACTTTCTCCGCAAGATCTTTCATCACTTATGTCTATCAGCGATAAGTTAGCCGGTCTAAATGTTGCACGCTTTGCTGAATGGACAAAAATTCACAATGAAAACAATTCCCGTGCTGCATTATTTGCATTTAAAGGAGATGTTTATACTGGTTTAGATGCTGATTCACTTTCTGAGGATGATGTTGCCTTTGCACAATCCCATTTACGTATGCTTTCTGGCCTTTATGGACTTTTAAAACCGCTTGATTTAATGCAACCTTACCGATTAGAAATGGGCACAAAATTAGTCAATCCAAAAGGAAAAGATCTGTACGCCTTTTGGGGAAATGTGATTACCCAAGCGGTTCAACAAGCTATTGATGAACAAGGTGATAATATTCTGATAAATTTAGCCTCAGATGAATATTATAAATCGGTTAAAGAAAACCATCTTAATGCCCAAATTATTAAGCCTGTTTTCTTAGACAATAAAAATGGCAAATACAAAGTAATTAGCTTTTATGCTAAAAAAGCTCGAGGCTTAATGTGCCGTTATCTTATTCAAAATCGTTTAACCGAAATTGAACAATTAAAAGAATTTGATTTAGGTGGTTATTGGTTTGATTCAACATCATCAACTGAAACCGAATTTGTATTTAAGCGAGATATCAATGAATAAAATTTTTATCATATTGACCGCACTTTTACTTTCAGGCTGTGCAACTAAATTAACACAACTTAATATTCCTACCCAAATTGAGCATAATGGAAAAAATTATGTACTTGCGGGTAGTCAAGATTTAGATACGATAGCTCGATATGTTTATGTTGCGAAGCCAGATACCTTAGAAAATTGGCAGTCACAAATAGAAGTGCTTTTTGATCGTAATCATCCTCCGCGTTCAATAACATCGCGTATTGCGTTACGTGAGCGTATTTATCGCAATACGGGGGTAAAGCATTTTCATTTTGATATTGTTCCTGACAAATCTCCTAATGCGACTGAACTAGAGGGGTATGTTGTGTATTCACCAACAAAAGAAAATCCCTCTTGGCAGGTAAATATGATGAGGGGCCGTGATTTGCCTCAGTGTGGTTTTGTGCAGTTTCAATATGCTCAAAAAGTACAACAACCTTATCTTTCAGCTCGTTTTTCTGATGAAAAAGTACGTAAATATATCCAAAAATATATTGTCGAAAAAGAGATTAAGCATTTGCAAGATCTAGAATGGTTATGGGATTGTAAGCATTAATATAAGTGTTACACATAATCAAAATCTTGTAAGATTTCACTAGAGTAGATACCTCAAATGGTGTAATCTTAACAGCATTTTCAATTGAGATTAGAAGTAGAAAATTATGATTAAAAAAATTGCAGTATTAACAAGTGGAGGCGATGCGCCAGGTATGAATGCAGCAATCAGAGGGGTTGTTCGTTCAGCACTTGCCGAAGGCTTGGAAGTGTTTGGAATATATGATGGTTATCAAGGTTTATTTAATAATAAAATTAAACAACTAAACCGTTATAGTGTTTCTGATATTATTAATCGAGGCGGTACGTTTTTAGGTTCCGCCCGTTTTCCTGAATTTAAAGATTCTACTGTAAGAGCAAAATGTGCGGAAATTTTGCGTTCTCATGATATTGATGCATTAGTTGTTATTGGTGGTGATGGATCTTATATGGGGGCAAAATTATTAACAGAAGAGCATGGTTTTCCTTGTGTTGGTTTGCCTGGTACGATTGATAATGATGTAGCGGGTACTGATTATACAATTGGTTATCAAACTGCTTTGCAAACAGCTGTTGATGCTATCGACCGCTTACGTGATACATCAAGTTCTCATCAACGTATTTCAATTGTAGAGATTATGGGACGCCATTGTAGTGACTTAACAATTTCTGCGGGGATTGCGGGCGGATGTGAATATATTGTGGCGTCAGAAGTTGAATTTAATCGAGAAGAACTTATTCAACAAATAGAACGTAGTATTATCCGTGGTAAACGTCACGCAATTATTGCGATTACAGAACTATTAACTGATGTGCATTCTCTTGCGAAAGAAATCGAAGCGCGTGTAGGGCATGAAACTCGTGCAACCGTATTAGGTCACATTCAGCGTGGTGGTTCACCTTGTGCATTTGATAGAATACTTGCATCTCGTATGGGCGCATATGCCGTTGATTTGTTACTTCAAGGCAAAGGTGGTTATTGCGTGGGAATTCAAAATGAACGACTTGTTCATCATGATATCATTGATGCTATTAACAATATGCAACGTGAGTTTAAAGCTGATTGGTTAGAAGTAGCAAAACGTTTAGAATAATCTTTTATTTTATCTTGAGCAGGCGCATATTGTGCCTGTTTTTTTATATTTCAGGGTTAATAATAGAATTTGATTAGTCTATTCTATCTACTTAGAACTTTTATAAAGTTCAATCGCTTTCGGCAATAAACGTCTCAAATTTTCTTGTCGAGACTCATCAGTAGGATGCGTTGATGACAGTGCTGCCAATACACCACCTGTATGGTCAGATGCCGTTTTCATTTTATCCCATAGCCCTGGCGCAGCCTGAGGATTAAAACCTGATTTAGCCATTAACATTAATCCAACTTCATCTGCTTCTGTTTCTGCACTACGTGAATAAGGTTTATCTAAAGCGTAATCTTTTACTAATCCGACAGCCAATCCGCTAGCCTCTTCTCCAATGGTTGTTGAAAGAGCTACATGAGTAAGCTGTGCAGCAATATTGGTGACTATTCCAAAATTTGTTTGAGATTTACCATGTTCTTTTAATGCATGTGCCATTTCATGTCCCATAACAGTCGCGATTTCATCATTAGTAAGTTTTAAACGATCCACTAATCCTGTATAGAATGCCATTTTTCCACCAGGCATTGCCCATGCATTGAGTTGATCCGATTTAATAACATTTATTTGCCATTTGAAAGGCAGATTAGTGTGATTTTCACGATCCGCATAAGGCACCATTTTTTCAAAGATTGAGTGAATACGTTTTGCTGTTGTGGAGCTATAGTCTATTTTACCTCTTACTTTCATTTTATTAATTTCTTGAGTGTAGTTGTGTTCTGATTGTTGGTTAACTTCAGCTGAACTTACGCAAGCAGCAAGAACAAAAGAGTTGAGAAGGATAAAAAACGGCTTTTTATAGTCTTTAAGCATATTGAATAATCTTATAAAAATATCTAGTAAACAATATAGATTGATTATAGGGATATTGTAACCATTTTACGAGAGATAAAATATTGCGTTTTATCATTGCACTACTATAATAGTGCGAATTTTTATTTTGAGAAAAGATTATGACACAAAAAAAACATCCTTCTTTGCTTGGTGGAGCGATGATTATTGCCGGAACAGCAATTGGTGCAGGTATGTTAGCCAATCCAACTTCAACAGCTGGTGTATGGTTTATTGGTTCCATTTTAGCTTTGATTTATACCTGGTTTTGTATGACTACGTCAGGATTAATGATTCTAGAGGCTAACTTGCATTATCCGACGGGCGCAAGCTTTGATACGATTGTGAAAGATTTGCTAGGCAAGGGATGGAATCTTATAAATGGCTTATCGGTTGCTTTTGTTCTTTATATTTTAACTTATGCCTATATAACTTCTGGTGGTGGTATTACGCAAAGTTTATTAAATCAATTTTTGAGATCACCAGAAAGTGCGGTAGAAATTGGGCGTACTTCAGGTTCCTTAATTTTTTGTGTTGTTTTGGCTGTATTCGTTTGGTTTTCTACAAAAGCCGTAGATCGATTTACGACGGTTTTAATTGCGGGAATGGTTGTTGCTTTTTTTCTTTCAACGACGGGATTGCTTAGTTCGGTAAAAACAGAGGTGTTATTGAATACCGTAAGCTCTGGTGAACAGCAATATTTACCTTATATATTGACCGCACTTCCTGTGTGTTTAGTCTCTTTTGGATTTCATGGCAATGTACCAAGCTTAGTGAAATATTATAATCGAGATGCTCAGCGAGTAATGAGAGCGATTTTTATTGGAACCAGTTTAGCGCTCGTTATTTATATTTTATGGCAATTAGCGATTCAAGGTAATTTACCGCGTACAGAATTTGCACCAGTAATAGAAAAAGGCGGTGATGTATCTGCTTTACTGGAAGCGTTACATAAATATATTGAAACTGATTATATCGCGATTATTCTGAATTTTTTTGCTTATATGGCGATTGCAAGTTCATTTTTAGGGGTAACATTAGGGTTATTTGATTATATTGCTGATTTATTAAAGTTTGATGATAGCTTTCTCGGACGAACAAAAACAACAATAGTGACATTTATTCCGCCTTTGTTGTTAAGCCTCCAATTTCCCTATGGATTTGTGATTGCGATTGGTTATGCTGGGCTTGCTGCAACAATTTGGGCTGCTATTGTGCCTGCCTTATTGGTTCGTGCAAGTCGTAAAAAATTTCCAATGGCAGATTATAAAGTCTATGGGGGAGGTATGATGATTGGTTTTATTATTTTGTTTGGATTATTAAATATAATTGCTCAAGTTGGTATAAATTTGGGATGGTTATCTAGCTTTACAGGCTAGTATTAAAAGGTATTAGAATTAAATAAAATGGTCGATAATTTTGTTTATCGACCATATAAATTTTTAATAGAGTGATATTAACGGCTTACACGTTAAAACGGAAGTGCATTACATCGCCATCTTGTACGATGTAATCTTTGCCTTCTAAACGCCATTTACCCGCTTCTTTTGCACCATTTTCACCGTTGAATTGGATAAAGTCTTCATAAGCGATAACTTCTGCTCGGATAAAGCCTTTTTCAAAGTCGGTGTGGATTACTGCTGCTGCTTTTGGTGCGGTTGCTCCAACTGAAACTGTCCAAGCTCGTACTTCTTTTACGCCAGCAGTAAAATAAGTTTGAAGATTTAAAAGTGCGTAACCCGCACGAATTACGCGGTTCAATCCCGGTTCTTCAATGCCTAAATCTTGTAAAAATTCGACTTTTTCTTCATCATCAAGTTCCGCAATTTCAGATTCAATCGCCGCACATACTGGAACAACAACTGCACCTTCTTTTGCAGCAATTTCACGAACGCGATCTAAGTATGGATTATTTTCAAAACCATCTTCATTTACGTTTGCGATATACATTGTTGGTTTTAAAGTTAAGAAGTTGTAACTCTTGATTGCTTGCAATTCTTCTTTATCTAACCCAACAGAGCGAATCATTCCCGCATTTTCAAGTACAGGAAGGATTTTTTCCATAACGGAAAGTTCAAATTTAGCCTCTTTGTCGCCACCTTTGGTACGTTTTTGTAAACGTTGGATCGCGCGTTCGCAGCTGTCTAAGTCTGCTAAGGCTAATTCGGTATTTATGGTATCAATGTCATCTTGTGGGTCAATTTTCCCCGCAACATGCACGATATCGTCATTTTCAAAGCAACGAACGACGTGACCAATCGCATCGGTTTCACGAATATTAGCGAGGAATTTGTTACCTAAGCCTTCACCTTTACTTGCTCCCGCAACTAAGCCTGCGATGTCCACGAATTCCATCGTGGTGGGTAATACACGTTCAGGTTTAACGATTTCTGCCAATGCATCTAAACGCGGATCTGGCATTGGTACGACACCAGTATTTGGCTCGATAGTACAGAATGGATAGTTTGCGGCTTCAATACCAGCTTTAGTGAGCGCGTTAAAAAGAGTAGATTTGCCCACATTTGGCAATCCCACAATACCACATTTGAATCCCATAATTTTTCCTTATTTTGAGTAAAACGGTTGTAAAACTAACCGCACTTTTAAATTTTAAAACTGTTTAAACGGTTGGTCGCTTTGACCACTCCATCTTTGAAAATCATTTCTACACAATCAGTCGCTTCATCTAGCACTTTTTCAAGTGCATCGCGATCTGCCGGTGAGGGTTTATTTAAGACGTAACCTGCCACTAAATCACGATGGCCTGGATGCCCAATGCCAATACGTAAACGGTAGAAATTATTGTTATTGCCTAGTTGAGCCACAATATCTTTTAAGCCGTTGTGTCCACCGTGCCCGCCACCTTGTTTGAGTTTTGCTGTGCCTGGCGGTAAATCTAATTCATCATGAATCACTAAAATTTCTTCAGGTTTAATACGGTAAAAACTTGCCAATGCCCCAACCGCTTTACCACTTAAATTCATAAAAGTTGTCGGTACTAAAAGGCGCACTTCTTTTCCATTCACTAAAGTGCGGGCAGTTTTTCCGAAGAATTTACTTTCTGGATTTAGCAAAACGTTAAAACGACGTGCCAAGCGTTCAATAAGCCATTCGCCCGCATTGTGGCGTGTATCGGTATATTTATCGCCAGGATTTCCTAAACCAACAATAAGTTTTATTTCTGACATTTTTATTTGATGATGTAAAAAATAGTGGCGTATTGTAGCGAAAAAGAGAATGTTTTGAAAGGATAGTCTGTATTGGTAAAGACTGTTATATCAAAGAAAACCCGCTCAAGTGAGCGGGAGATTTGATTAATGGCGACGTTTTAAAAAGAAGAGGGCAATAGTGGAAATTAAGAGGACAAATCCAACACCAATATATAAATTTTGTTTTTCCCAACCACTATCTAAAAGTTTACCTGCAACAGTAGGGGCTAAAATTGCGCCAATACGCCCAACACCGATCGACCAACCTACACCAGTACCACGAATATCAGCATCATAGGTGAGCGGATTTAATGTATATAATCCGCTAATACATCCATTCATTAATGCACCAACAAGAATGCCGAATACCATTGCTAACCATAAAATAGAGGCTGAACCAATGAATAACATCACCGATGCAGAAGATAATAGGGTAAATAAAATTAATACAGAACGGGCCGTCCAACGACTTGCAAGTAAGCCATAAATTAATGCGCCACAGGTTCCGCCTAGTGAGATCATCATGCCCACACTAACACTTTGTTCGGTGGTCATTCCAGCCTCTTTTAGTAGGGCGGGTGTCCATGAGCTGACAAAATAGAAGCTGAACATAATGGCAAAGAACGAAGTCCAAATTAATAAGGTTGAACGCAAGTATTTTTCGCTGAATAACTGAGTAATAGGTAATTTAGTTTTTGTTTTTTCTATTTTAGATGGTAATACCCATCCTTCACCTAAACCAATTTTTTTGGCTATCATATTTAAGCGTATTTCTGCATTTCTAGGCTGCTTGTTCGTTAAGAAATCAATTGATTCAGGTAACCAAATAAGCAAAATAAGAAAGCATAAGGCGGTTAAAATCGCCCCTGCCAAAAAGACGGAACGCCAGCCATACTCACTTTGTAGCATAACGGAAAACATTCCACCCAATACGGCACCAATACCAAAACCCGCAGCGTATACACTAATGGCAAAACTACGCCATTTTTTTGATGAATATTCACTGGTAATCACATTGGTTCCAACTAAAATTCCACCTACACCAAGGCCTGTAATGACTCGCCAGAAACCGAGCATTTCATATTGGGCAATAAATGCCGATCCTAACATACCAACAGCTGATAAAAATACCGCAATTAAAAGTAATGGGCGGCGACCGATTTTATCTGCTAGTGGAGCAAGGAAAAGTGATCCCGCCGTCATGCCAAATAACCCCGCACTTAATAAATAACCTAACTCTATGCCAGATAGACTAAATTCGCCACGAATGGCAGTTGCAGTAAAGGCAAGTGCGAGGACATCAAAGCCATCTAATAAGTTCATAATGGCAGCCATCACGACAATTAACCATTGATAACCGCTCATCGGGCTTTGTTCAATTTTTTCTCGAAGAGAAAGAGAATGTTGTGTCATTATTGTTCCTTTTTGTTGTTATAAAAAATTATGTGCATATTGCTATATTAAAGGTGCGCAGCGGTAAGTTTTTGCAGTTTTCGTAAAATTATATTTAGCACAATGCCATAAGCTGGCACAAATAGCATAATACCGACAAATAGCTTAAATAAATAATCGACAAAACCAAGTTGAGCCCAGTGTTCAGCCATAAATGGATCGACACTTTCATAGAATGCAACGCTGAAGAAGACGAACGTATCAGCCATGGAGCCAAATGTCATTGAGCTAGTTGGTGCTATCCACCATGTTTTTAATTGGCGTAAACGGTTGAATACGATGACATCTAATAATTGTCCAACAACATAAGCGGCAAAGCTGGCAATTGCGATGCGAAATACAAATATATTAAATTGGGTTAATGCGTTAAAGCCTTGGAATTGGCTTTCGGAAAATAAAACAGAGACAACATAACTGACAATTAATGCCGGAAACATAACAACGAAAATAATTTTCCGCGCATCTTTTGCACCAAATACGCGCACTGTGAGATCTGTTGCTAAAAATATAAAAGGAAAAGTGAGGGTTCCCCAGGTGCTATGAAAAGAAAAATCATTAGCTGCACCAAGTGCGGTTAATTTTAACGTTATTTCGAAAGGAACTTGCACAAAATAATTGCTGGCTGCAATGATCAGAATATGAAAAAAACTCAGCCAAATAACGGCTCGATATTTTTGTTGTGCATTAAAGATTGGTATATTTAATTTCATTTTATACCTTTTTAAACTAAGAATCGGGGTGAGGGAACCCGAGATGTTCAGATGAGGCGGTAGATAATACGCAGATTTATTTGGATTGCAAGATAGTATCAGCGAAATAGCATGACAAAAATTTTCATTTTTTCTATGAAATTTATTACTTGACAGAAAATACAAAAAAAAACGATAATTTTTATCAATTATCTGCTTAAGGAAATAATATGAAAAAAACTAAATTTGCATTACTGCCTTTATCTGTTTTTATTGCAACTGTTAGCTATGCAAATCAGACCGAATCTTTAGATGAAATTAAAATTACTGCTGAGAATCAGGTAAAACAATCACTTGGTTCTTCTCTTGTTACTGCAAAAGATTTAGAGAAACGCCCAGCGACAAATGATATTTCTGAAGTATTACGTACCATGCCTGGTGTGAATTTAACGGGTAACTCTTCTACTGGACAACGTGGTAATAAACGTCAAATTGATATTCGTGGTATGGGGCCTGAAAATACATTGATTCTAGTGGACGGAAAACCAGTCACCTCTCGTAATGCAGAACGTTATGGTGTACGTGGTGAGCGTAATTCTCGTGGTGACAGCAACTGGGTGCCGGTTGAGGCGATTGAAAAAATTGAAGTATTACGTGGTCCTTCAGCAGCACGCTATGGCTCAGGTGCAATGGGTGGGGTAGTTAATATCATCACTAAACCTGTTACCAATGATTTACACGGTAGCTTAAGCTATTACACTAACCAGCCGGAAGATAGCGACGAAGGCGCAACGAATCGTGTTGGTTTTAATTTAAGCGGGGCATTAATTAAAGATATATTGCAATTCCGTTTATATGGTAACTGGAATAAAACTCAAGCGGATGAAGTCGGTATTAATGGTGATCCTGCGATTGCTGGTCGTGAAGGTGTTCGTAATAAAGATATTAATGGCCGTTTAGTGTGGAATATCAATGAGAAAAATAAATTAACCTTGGATTCTGGTTTCAGTCGCCAAGGCAATATTTATAACGGTGATACACAAAATAGCTCAGCAGGGCTTTACAATAATAAAAACTATCCTGAAACAAAAACGTTGGCAGGAAGCAAAGCTGAAACCGCTCGTTTATATCGTCAGAATTATGCTTTAACCTATGATGGTAAATTCGATCATTTCGACAATAGAACTTATATTACTTTTGATAAAACTAAAAACAGCCGTTTACCAGAATATTTAGCGGGTGGTCCAGAGGGCAGTTATTCGAGCACATCAGCTTTTAGCGATTCTATTCTTAAAAATACGCGTTTTAGTTCTGAATTTTATATCCCATTTACCTTGGGCGTAGATCATATGCTAACAGTTGGTTTTGAAGGTGTGCACAGCAGTTTAGATGATGATGCTTCTATGACGCAGTTACTCGGCGGACGACGCGTAGGTAATAAAGTGGTTTATGATTTGAAAGAACGTTTACCAAGTGGTATCTCAAATGTACGAGGTGGTCATAGCAGTCAAACAGAATGGGCAGTATTTGTTGAAGATAATATTTCAGCAACCCAATCTACGATTTTAACGCCATCTTTACGTTATGATTATAATACTTATTCAGGTTCTAATGTAAGTGGTGGTTTAAACTTCTTACAAAGTCTCAATGATGATTGGAAAATCAAAGGTGGGATTGCAAGAGCTTATAAAGCACCTAACCTTTATCAAACTAACCCAAATTACTTGTTGTTTACTTTAGGTCAAGGTTGTCCAACGAATGTACCGAATAAGAAAACCTGTTATTTCCAAGGTAATAGCGACATTAAGCCGGAAACCAGCTGGAATAAAGAAATTGGTATTGAATATAATAAAGATGGACTTCTTGTTTCTATGGCTTACTTCCGTAATGACTACCGTAACAAGATCGTGTCTGATGGTGAATTTATCGGTTTAACCAACTTAGGTAACTATGTGTATAAATGGGGTAATGCAAACCGAGCAGTGATTGAAGGCTTTGAAGGTAATCTGACATTACCATTAATCCAAGATAAATTAAACTGGGTGAATAACTTCACTTATATGCATAAAACCAAAAATAAAGATACAGGTAATCCTCTTTCTATCGTGCCAAAATATACCTTGAATTCAAGCTTAAGTTATCAAATTACAGATAGCTTGGATGCAATGTTGACTTATACGCAATACGGTAAACAAAAATCCCGTAAAAATCCGGAAAACCGTATGGAAAATGGTAACGACAAGTACGTTAATCAGCTAGCTGACTCAGACGATATTGGTAGTTATGCTGTTTGGGGATTAAGTGCGGGTTATAATTGGAAAGATACAATCAGTATTCGTGTTGGCGTAAGTAACTTATTTGATAAACGCATTTATCGTTCATCAAGCAGTAAAAATTACAATGCCCACACTTATAACGAACCTGGTCGAGCTTATTACGCAACAGTAAAATATACTTTCTAAGTAAGAATAGATGATTCAAGCCCTGTTTATACAGGGCTTTTTTTATGTGTAGCCAACTTAGATCACAAAAACGCAAAGAGATTTTGATTTAATACACAAAATAAATAACAAATATTATCGAAGCCACAGCCAACGTGCAGGTGTGTCAACATTGCCTGAACCTGGTCGTGATATTCGCTTTAATGTAAATTATACATTCTAGATTAATTTTTAATTATTCAATACTCATAACTATCTGCACCTCAAGAGCCTTAACTTAGGAAACTTTTGAGGTGCAGATTTTTTATTATTGAATCATAAAAATTTTATCGCAAACGTTTGCTTAACCTGTTAAAATCAATTTCGATTTTATTTCTCCAATATCTCAATAGGAAAAAAATAGTGAGTAAACCATCATTAAGCTATAAAGATGCCGGTGTAGATATTAATGCTGGCAATGCCTTGGTTGACCGAATTAAACCGGAAGTAAAACGCACAACACGGCCAGAAGTCATTGGTGGATTAGGTGGGTTCGGTGCCCTATGTTCAATTCCAAGTAAATATAAAGAACCTATTTTAGTTTCTGGCACAGATGGAGTTGGTACGAAGTTACGTTTAGCCATTGATTTAAAAAAACACGATACTATTGGTGTAGATTTAGTTGCTATGTGTGTGAATGATTTAGTTGTGCAAGGTGCCGAACCGCTGTTCTTCTTAGATTATTATGCCACGGGTAAACTTGAAGTAAACATAGCTACTGATGTTGTGAAAGGTATTGCAGATGGTTGTGTACAGGCTGGTTGTGCTTTAGTGGGTGGTGAAACAGCTGAGATGCCTGGCATGTATCACGAAGGTGATTACGATTTGGCTGGCTTCTGCGTAGGTGTAGTGGAAAGATCTGAAATAATTGATGGTAGTCAGGTACGTCATGGAGATGCTTTAATTGCATTAGGCTCTAGTGGACCACATTCCAATGGATATTCTTTGGTACGTAAAGTTATTGAGGTTGCAGATGTTAATCCTGCGACAGCGCTGCTTGAAGGAAAGCCATTGAGTGAACATTTACTTGCTCCAACCAAAATCTATGTGAAATCAATATTAGCTTTAGTTAAACAAGTCAATGTTCATGCTATTGCGCATTTAACTGGTGGAGGCTTTTGGGAAAATATTCCTCGTGTTTTGCCCAAAAATGCTAAAGCGGTCATCTGCGAAAAAAGTTGGCAATGGCCTGTAATCTTTAAATGGTTACAAGAAAAGGGTAATATTGATACCTATGAAATGTACCGCACTTTTAATTGTGGTGTTGGAATGGTAATAGCTTTACCTCAAGATCAAATTGATACAGCATTGGCGATATTAAAACAAGCTGGTGAGAATGCGTGGTTAATTGGCCACATAGAAGATGCTAAAGAAAATGATGAAAAGGTTGTGATCTTATAGCATATTATTATTCGAGTTTAGGGGCAGATTTTATATCTGCCCTTATGTTTTAGATATTAAAACTGAAACTTATCCTATACTATTTTATTGATAATATTATGAAAAAAATTGCCGTTTTAATTTCTGGTCAAGGTAATAATTTACAAGCGATAATTGATGCTTGCCAAACACAGAAAATACTAGCGGAAATTGTTTGTGTTATAAGCAATAAAGCAAATGCTTTTGGTTTAATTCGGGCTCAAAGTGCAGGTATTTTTTCACGTGTTTTTTTACGCAATAATTTTGAGAGCAATTTGGCAATGGATCAATCTATTGCTGATGAGTTGGATAAATTTGATGTTGATTTAATTGTGCTGGCTGGTTATATGAAAATCCTGACACCTGAGTTTATACAACGTTTTGAGGGAAAGGTTATTAATATTCATCCTTCACTTTTACCTAAATATCCGGGCTTGAATACTTATCAAAAAGCTTTAGAGGCAGGCGATAGAGAGCATGGTACGACAGTACATTTTGTCAATGAGGAAGTTGATAATGGTGCAATTATATTACAATCCAAGGTGCCTATTTTTGATAATGATACGGTGGAAGTTATTGAAGCTCGTACTCGTGAACAAGAATATCGTATTTATCCGATCGTGGTGAAATGGTTTGTGGAAAATCGTTTAAAGCTTCAAAATGGCGTGGCTTATTTGGATAATATTCCTTTACCAGATCAAGGCTATGCAAATAATTAAAAACGACAGAGTTTGTTCTGTCGTTTTATGTATTAGTAGCCTTCTTCTTGCATATTAGGTAAAAATTGAGTTTCTTGGATCCGCTTTACTTGAGTGTAGATTGAACCATTTTCATGTAGATCAATTTCACGCCAACCCGGTTGTAGATTATCTAGTGTAAAATGATGGCTATCCGGTTTAAACTGGATACTTGTGGCGGGTGTCGCCATCACTTGGTAGCCATTCCAAATTGCATTAACTTCTTGATGAATATGCCCATATAAAATACCTTTTACATTGCTAAATTTCCCAAGTACTTCTGCCAGTTCATGTGAATTGCGCAAGTTATGTTGATCAAGCCAAGCAGAATTTGTTGGCAATAAGTGGTGATGTAGAACTACCAACGTATAGCGATTAGGATGTTGTGCAAGTTTTTCTTCTAATAAATTTAATTGGTGTTGGCTGAGCTGACCATGAGGAACACCATAAACTTGACTATCCAATAATAATACTTGCCAATATTTACCCAACAAAAGATGCTTTGCACTTTCCATTGGTGTCTTGTTTAGGTGTTCTACCATTTTAGGTTGAAAATCATGGTTACCTGGTATCCAAAAAATAGGTTTATTTAGAGGTGTCACCATTTCTACAAAACGGCGGTATCCCTCATCACTCCCATCTTGAACCAGATCACCAGTAGCAAGGATAATATCAAATGTATTATTTTCTTGTTGGATTTCTTTTAATACTTGAGTAAAGCTTGCTTGTGTATTTACACCCAAAAGGGCAGTTTCTTTTTCTTTGAATAAATGCGGATCAGTAATTTGTAATAATTTTATGATAGATTTCTCTGTTTGATAGACAAAGGTATTTTTCATCGATGCCACCTAATTACGTAACCAACGTTTTTGTAATTGAGCATAATTTAATTGAAGCCACTGCAATCCAATGACCGCAATGCCGTTATCAATTTTCCCCTCGCACATCCATTGATACGCTTGCTCGCGCTTTACAACATGTACGCGAATGTCTTCATTCTCATCAGCCAAGCCGTGAATGCCTTTTGCCTGTGAGCTATCTACCTTTCCAACAAATAAATGAAGCCTTTCTACCGTGCCACCTGGGCTATCCCAAACACTTAAGCAATGAGTTAAATTTTTTACGGTTATTCCTGCTTCTTCTTTGCTTTCACGTAAAGCGACTTCCTCTGGTTTTTCATCTTTCTCCACCATACCCGCAATTAATTCGAGTAACCAAGGTGAACGCATGGGTTCTGGGTGATAAGCTGCACCAATACGTACTTGTTCAACTAAAACGACAGAATCAGCTTTAGGATCATAGGCAATAACTGCAGAAGCGGCACCTTTAATGAGTAACTCTCGCGTGACAATCTCGCTTTCACCACCAGCAAATAGCTTATGTTTAAATTGAATTTGTTTTAGCGTGAAAAAGCCTTTATATAGCGTTTTTTCCGCCACAATTTCCATATCTTCTTGACTAAATTGTTGAATGTCAGACATCTTTTTCTCCAATACTTATCTGGAGATAATACGCTTAAAAGCTGATAAAAAAAATAGAACGGGCTTACTTTTTACTGAAAGTTTGAAGTGAGTCACAAAATATTATTAGGTATTGAGCAGAAAATGTTCATTGATAATCACCTTTCCTGTTTTTGAGCGTTATCTAGAACAGACAGTAAAATTCAGACTATAGAATGTGGTAAAGTGTGATAGATAGTGATAGAATCAGACCTGCTATGCAGCTTTTTTCTCGGTGTATGTTTTTTTATTGTCTATTTCGTGGTGCGACCAGCCTATAAAATAGTTGCAAGTTGATAAAAAATACATACACTAACCGCTCTTTTATGAGTTAAAACCAACAAAATAGGAAAAACAAATGAGTATTGAAGAACGCGTGAAAAAAATCATCGTTGAACAATTAGGTGTTAAAGAAGAAGATGTTAAATCTGAAGCTTCTTTCGTTGAAGATTTAGGTGCGGACTCTTTAGACACAGTTGAATTAGTAATGGCTTTAGAAGAAGAATTCGATATCGAAATTCCAGATGAAGAAGCTGAAAAAATCACAACTGTTCAATCTGCGATTGACTACGTGCAAAACAATCAATAATTTCAAGTTGGGCGACTTTTAAGTCGCCTAATTTTTTTCAAAAATTTCTTTCTAATATCACCGCACTTTTCCCTTATTCCTGCATTGTAAAATTGATCTGAATTACCTTTTAATTCAATTCTTGCTCTAAAATTATAAAAAATATTTAGTTTTATGCCTCAAAAAGGGTATTATTCTTACAGTTTTTTTATTTTTGAGGTACTTATGCTTTATTTAGAATTTTTATTCTTATTATTAATGCTTTATATGGGAAGCCGTTACGGTGGTATCGGATTAGGCGTTGTTTCTGGTATCGGTCTTGCTATCGAAGTTTTCGTATTCCGTATGCCTGTAGGGAAAGCACCGATTGATGTAATGCTCATCATTCTTGCTGTGGTGACTTGTGCATCCGTACTTGAGGCTGCAGGCGGTTTGAAATTTATGTTACAAATTGCCGAACGCATTCTCCGTAAAAATCCAAAACGTGTAACTTTACTCGGCCCATTAGTCGTGTATTTATTAACGTTTATGCTTGGTACTGGTCACTCTGTTTACACAATTATGCCAATCATCGGTGATGTTGCATTGAAAAACAAAATTCGTCCAGAACGTCCAATGGCAGCGTCTTCAGTGGCATCTCAATTAGCGATCACATCTAGCCCGCTCTCTGCAGCAGTTGTCTTCTATTTAGGTAAAATTACTGCAATGCCTGGCTTTGAGCATATTAGTTTGTTAGATATTATTTGTGTGACGGTTCCTGCCACTTTAGCTGGTACGATAGCGCTTTCTTTATATAGTATACGTCGTGGTAAAGAGTTAGAACAAGATCCTGAATATCAACGTCGTTTACAAGATCCCGTATGGCGCGAACGTATTTTAAATACCACAAGCACAACATTGAATGAAGCCCTTCCACAAGGTGCTAAAAAATCAGTTTATTTGTTCTTATTAGCATTGGTGGTGATTGTTACAATTGCGATGATTCCTGAAATTCGTACTATCGGTAGCGGAAAAGCAATTTCCATGTCGCTAATCATCCAAATGATGATGCTTTGCTTTGGTGGTGTTATTTTACTTGCAACGAAAACAAATCCTCAAATCGTGCCAAATGGCGTGGTATTTAAGTCTGGTATGGTGGCCGCTATTGCGATTTATGGTATTGCTTGGATGAGTGATACTTACTTCCAATATGCAATGCCAGAATTTAAAGCCGCGATTACTGATATGGTTCAAACTTATCCTTGGACATTCGCATTGGCATTATTTGCAGTTTCTGTCGTAATTAACAGCCAAGCAGCAACAGCTGTAATGTTATTACCAGTTGGTATTGGTTTAGGTATTCCAGCACCAATCTTGGTTGGTTTGATGCCAGCAACTTATGCCTATTTCTTCATCCCAAATTATCCATCAGACATTGCAACAGTAAACTTTGACGTAACGGGTACAACAAAAATTGGTAAATATTATTTTAACCACAGTTTCATGGTGCCAGGTTTAATTGGGGTTGTTGTTGCTTGCTTAGTCGGTGTTTCTGTGGCGGAATTAGTGATTCGCTAATTTACACATAAACTAAATCCTTTTAATATAAAAGCACCTTTGAATGGTGCTTTTATTTTTATGACAACCTACATCGCCTACGGCAATATAAATCAACCTTTTTCTTTGGAGTCGTTACCTGATGAACTGATTCCAGAAAATCTATATCAAATTGAAACGGATAACTTGCGTGTTTTTCAGCGTCATCAGTGCCGTCGGCTTGCTCACTTATTGCTTTTCCAACTTCTAAAAATCTCAGGAAAATCCACCGCACTTTTATCTCAAATTTATCGTACTGAAAGTGGCAGACCTTATTTTCTTGATGAGCGAATAGATTTTAATATTAGTCATTCTGGCGATTGGGTGGCGGTAATATTAGATATTAGAAATGAAGAAAAAAGCGCGGTGGGAATTGATATTGAATTTCCTAAAATAAGAAATTTTACGGCGTTGATGGAACATATTGCACCAAAAGAAGAAATTGATTGGTTTCATCATCAGCAGGATTCTTTGAAGGCTTTTTATCGTTGTTGGTGTTTGCGCGAAGCTGTATTGAAATCTCAAGGATTTGGGATCGTAAAATTATCCAATGTTCGTCATTTTCCTGAACAACAAAAAATTTTTTCAGATTATTGTCCGCAAGGCCAGTTGTCGTTTACTGATGAACTCCCTGTTTATTTAGCCGCTTTTGTCAATCATCAAGAAAAATTACCGCACTTTTATGAGTGGAGTGGTGAAAGTTTACAGATAAAAGAACTTCAAAAATGCGTTCTTTATGAGGTGAATTAATCAAGAAAATCCTTGTGTAAAATCAAGGATTTTTTATTGCCTAAAAAGCCTTGCATTTTCATAGACGCGCCCCATTTATTTAGCTAAACTCTTAACAATTTTTTGACAAATGGAGAATGAAATGTCACAGAACGGTTCAGATCGCGATCCTTGGAGTAAACCAGGGCAAAACAACGACCAACAGCCGGGAAATTCATCCAATAATAATGGATGGAATAACAATCAAAATCGTGGGAATCAAGAACAATCTCCGCCAGATATTGAGGAGATTTTTAATAACCTTCTCAGAAAATTAGGTGGTGGAAATAAAAAGAGCGGTCAAAATAATGGTAGTTTTCAAAACAGTACGCCATTTAATTTTGGAAAAGTGGTGCCGCTTGCTGTGGCGATTGGTGCGATTATTTGGGGCGTAAGTGGTTTCTACACTATTAAAGAGGCTGAGCGTGGTGTGGTGCTTCGTTTTGGTGAATTGCATTCTATTGTTCAACCTGGTTTGAACTGGAAACCAACATTTGTAGATAAAGTATTGCCGGTGAATGTAGAGCAAGTTAAAGAACTTCGCACACAGGGTTCAATGCTGACTAAAGATGAAAATATGGTTCGTGTAGAAATGACTGTGCAATATCGAGTGCAAGATCCTGCTAAATATCGTTTTAGTGTGACGAATGCGGATGATAGTTTAGGTCAAGCGACTGACAGTGCATTGCGTTATGTGATCGGCCATATGTCAATGAATGATATTTTAACAACAGGCCGTGCGGTTGTTCGTGAAGATACGTGGAAAGCATTAAATGACATTATCAAATCCTATGATATGGGACTTGAGGTTATTGATGTGAACTTCCAATCTGCGCGCCCACCTGAAGAAGTAAAAGATGCGTTTGATGATGCGATTAAAGCTCAGGAAGATGAACAACGTTTTATTCGTGAAGCGGAAGCCTATGCCCGAGAGAAAGAGCCGATTGCGCGTGGTGATGCACAACGTATTATTGAAGAAGCGACAGCTTATAAAGATCGTATTGTGTTAGATGCTCGAGGCGAAGTGGAACGTTTGCAGCGTTTATTGCCTGAATTTAAAGCTGCGCCAGATTTACTGCGTGAGCGTTTATATATTCAAACCATGGAAAAAGTCATGGCAAATACGCCAAAAGTGATGCTTGATGGCAATAATGGTAACAATTTAACTGTGTTACCCTTAGAACAAATTATGGGTAAAAAAGTATCAGCTAAAGCGCCAGCCGTAACAGAAAGAGCGGTAGAATCTGCGCCTGTTTTATCTCAGCCAGAGCGCATTAATCATTCTTCAAGCCAACTACCAAGCACTGTTGAGCCGATTCGCCAAGGGAGATTTAACTAATGCGTAAATTTTTATTACCAGCTATTTTTGTCATTGCGGCAGTGGTGTATTCCAGTGTCGTGGTCGTGACGGAAGGTACACGCGGTATTATGTTGCGATTCAACAAAGTACAACGTGATGCAGATAACAAAGTGGTTGTCTATGAACCAGGCTTACATTTTAAAGTGCCTTTGATTGATAGCATTAAAGTTTTAGATGCGCGTATTCGCACCTTAGATGGATCAGCAACACGTTTTGTTACTGTTGAGAAAAAAGACTTGCTAGTAGATTCTTATGTGAAATGGAAGATTAGTGATTTTGGTCGATTCTACACATCTACTGGTGGTGGCGATTATACTCAAGCTTCAAGCTTGTTAAGCCGTAAAGTAAATGACCGTTTGCGTTCTGAAATTGGTACAAGAACCATTAAAGATATCGTTTCTGGTACGCGTGGTGAATTAATGGAAGGGGCAAAAAAAGCTTTAAATTCAGGGCAAGATAGTACGGCGGAATTGGGTATTGAAGTAATTGATGTACGTGTAAAACAAATTAATTTACCGGACGAAGTATCTTCTTCAATTTATCAACGAATGCGTGCAGAACGTGATGCAGTCGCGCGTGAACACCGTTCTCAAGGTAAAGAAAAAGCAGCATTTATCCAAGCAGATGTAGATCGTAAAGTGACCTTGATTCTTGCTAATGCAAATAAAACTGCACAAGAATTACGAGGCTCAGGCGATGCAGCGGCGGCAAAATTATATTCAGATGCTTTTGCTCAAGAACCACAATTCTTTACTTTTGTACGTAGCTTAAAAGCCTATGAAGCAAGTTTTGCAAACTCTGACAATATGATGATTTTAAAACCAGATAGTGATTTCTTCCGCTTTATGCAAGCTCCGAAGAAATAGATTTAAAATTGATAAAAACACCTTCCTTGTGAAGGTGTTTTTTTTATAGCCAGCGTCTTACTTTTTGTTTGTAACGACGATATTCATCGCCAAATTTACTTTCCAAATAGGTTTCTTCTCGGGCTATTTGAAAGCGATTCATAACTAGTATAAAGGCAAGCACGCCTAACCAAGCTAAACTATTACCCAACCAAAGAGACCAAGCAATTAACATTAACAGCAAGCTTAAATACATTGGATTACGGCTAAATTGAAATATGCCTGTAGAAACTAATTGTGTTGTGTGTTTAAAGTCATGAGGATTAATGGTCGTTTTGCGGATAAAAAATTGAAGCACACTGCCTCCAGCAATCAAAAATGAAAGCGTAATGACAAAGGCAATAACTGCAAAATAGACAGAATAACTCGCTACTTTTGGCAAAAAATACATTACAGTGCCAATTAATAAACAGAGTAGTGGTGGTGGAATAAATAACATCGCTAAATCTCATTAATAAAAATGCCGCCTAGTGATAGACGGCATGTAAAGTGCGGTCAAAATTTATTTTAATTTTGCTTTAATTGCTTCTGCTACAAGTTCAGCTTCAGGCCCTAAAATGACTTGCAATCCATCATTGCCTAATTTTACATTACCTTTTGAACCAAGCGCTTTAAGTTGATCTTCATTAATATTGTGATGGTCAACTAAAGTTAAGCGTAAACGAGTGATGCAAGCATCCACAGTTTTGAAGTTTTCTGAACCACCTAAAGCAGCGATAAATTTCACCGCTCTTTCTTCGCGAGATTGGTTACTTTGTGTTGGGGCTGCAGCTGTTTCTGCTTTATCTTCACGTCCTAGCGTTTTGAGATTAAAGGTATTAATTGCAAAACGGAACACAAAATAATAGATAGCAAAGAATACAATACCTTGTACAAGTAACATATACCAGCTAACGGCAAGTGGGTTGCGGCTAGAAAGTACCATATCCACTAAACCAGCACTAAAGCCGAAGCCAGCAATCCAGTGCATTGTGGCTGCAATGAATACAGAGATACCCGTTAATAATGCATGCAATACATAAAGTATCGGTGCAACGAACATGAATGAGAATTCAAGCGGTTCGGTGATCCCTGTAAAGAAAGAAGCTAGTGCACCCGCAAGCATAATTGAGGCCACTTGTACTTTTTGATTTGGTTTTGCGCAGTGATAAATCGCAAGAGCAGCACCTGGTAAACCAAACATCATCACTGGGAAGAAACCAGCTTGATACATACCAGTTACCCCTACAGTTGCAGTGCCTTCGGCAATGGATTTAGCACCGCCTAAGAAGTTTGGAATATCATTGATACCTGCTACGTCAAACCAGAATACAGAGTTTAAGGCATGGTGTAAGCCAACAGGAATTAATAAGCGGTTGAAGAAACCGTAGATCCCCGCACCGACTGCACCTAAATCTTTGATGGATTCACCAAATGAAACGAGCGCGTTAAAAATATGCGGCCAAATATAGAGTAAGGCAAATGATACAGCGATCATCACGAAAGAAACCAAAATTGGGACGAGGCGTTTTCCGCTAAAGAACGAAAGTGCCTTTGGTAATTCAACTTGATAGAAACGGTTGTAAAGTTCAGCTGAAATCACACCAATTAAAATCCCGATAAATTGGTTATTGATTTTTTTGAATGCGGCAGGCACTTCACTAATATCAATGTGTTGTAATTGTGCTACACCTGCAGGGGAAAGTAGGGTGGTTACTACATAGAAACCAACAAGGCCTGAAAGTGCGGCGGAACCGTGTTTGTCTTTTGCAAGACCAAACGCGACGCCCACAGCGAAGAGTAAGCCCATGTTATCAATAATTGCTGCACCAGATTTAATTAATAATGCTGCTAATTGACTGTTTGCCCCCCAACCATCTGGGTCGATCCAATAGCCAATACCCATTAATAATGCCGCAGCAGGTAAGGCTGCCACAGGCACCATTAAGGCTTGACCGATTTTTTGTGCGTAACTAAGTACACTCATATAATCTCCTTAATTTTTATATTTTGATGAAATCAAAAGGCTTGAGCCCATTCTTTGCCTCAAGCCTTATACATTATTCTATGCCAAATTATTCAACGGTCAATTTTTTACCATCGTAGCTAATGGCTTTAACGCTGGTTAACGCTTTACCACCGTCAGTTTCACCACCGATGAGCAATACTTTATTGTTGTAAGACACAGAGAAACCATAGCCAATATTCATTGGTAATTCACCAACGATACTCCATTTACCATTATTTAAAGTATAAACTTCGTTATGCCATGTTTTGGTTAAACCTTTATGCGCATGGAGTTTGCCTTCCTTGAATTGTTTAATTGAACCAGGGAAGTTTGCGCCACCAGTCACTAAATAATGGCCATGGCTATATCCTGCGAGTGCGCCAGCTAAACCATCTTGTGATTTACCTTTTGGCGCAGGTAAGTCAGGTAAGTTTTTCCATTGCACACCTTTAGCAGTGAATTTGCCTTGGTGAGTTTCTGCGGTGCGAAGGCCAGGTTTCACTTCACCATTGACAACCACTAAGTCATTACCTTGAATGGTGAATGCCGCACCTGCACGACCAGAGAATGGAATACGACCTTCATTGCGCCATTTATTGGTTGATGGTTCATAGCTCAATAATTCTGTTGTGAAGAAATAATCTTCTGGACGTTGATCGAAATAAGCTGCTGCGATTTCATCTTTTTTCGCTTTATCTTCACCCGCTGCCACGGTGTCTTGGAAGAAACCATTAAATATAGAGAGGTTAGAACCACCTAAAATATAAACTTTATCACCGTGAGATGCGCTGCTTGAACCGACTAAACCACGCGGAGAGCGAGTAGGAAGTTTCACCCAAGTATTATCAGCTGGATTGTAGCTGTAAGCATCATTAACAAGTTGAAGTTCGCCCTTTTCATTTTTTTGCAAACCACCGAATACATAAAGTTTTCCATCTACGGCTGCTGCAACAGGTTGATTACGTTCACCACCAGGGAATGCTGCAATTTCTTTCCATTGTGCAGCAGGATCTTTTAAGTCTAAAGAATAGAATTTATTGCCACCCGAACCTAAGCCTACATATACGGTATCACCGATGAGTGCGCCAGTTCCGCTTTTGATGCCTACTGGTAAATCTGGATAGACTTGTGCGTTAGCTGAAAATGCAACAGTTGCAAAAAGTGCGGCGCATAATGCTGTTTTTGTCAATTTCATAATAAACCTCATTTATTAAGTTATGTTTATGGTTTGCTATTCATAAAACCGCATTGAATAGGATTTATTTTATAAAAAAAGTGCGGTTATAAAAGCCTTGCTTTTTTTAACCGCACTTTAGTGTTAAGACATCAATAGATTTGGCACAAAAGTAATGATTTGTGGGAAAATCGTAATTAATACTAATGTTAAGAATATCGGTATTAAGAACGGCAATACACCTTTTGTTACAGTGGATACTGACATATTACCCACACGCGCCACCACAAAGAGAGCCATACCCATTGGTGGTGTTAAGATACCGATCATCATATTCAATGTAGTCATTACACCGAAGAATACTAAGTCGATATTAAATTGCATTGCGATTGGAATTAACATTGGTAACACTAAGAATTGCAATGCTAATGCATCAATGAACATACCCAAGAAGAGCAAGAGGGCATTGATCATGACTAATACCATAAGTGGAGAATCAGCTACGGCAACGAATATATCTGCTATACGCATTGCAACTTGTTCACGTGCGATCATATCTCCGAAGAAGGTCACGGTCATAATCATTAATGCAACCACACCAGTAATTGCCATAGCTTCAATGCAGCTATTAAAGAGCATTTTCATTGTTAATTCTTTATAAACGAATTTACCAATGATGACGGAGTAAGTTGCAGCAACAACGGCAGATTCTGTTGGGCTAAATAAGCCAGAGAAGATACCACCGATGATGAGTAATGGGGTTAAAATTGCCCAGAACGCTCTTTTGAATGATGTGCAAAGTTCTTCACGAGTTGCTTTTGGTGTTCTTGGATAACCACGTTTTTTAGATACGTAGTAGTTCATGATCATCAAGGCAATCGTTACAAGTACGCCTGGTACAAAACCTGCAACGAAGAGTTTCGCAATAGATTCGTTGGCAATTACACCGTAAATAATCATGGCGATACTTGGTGGAACTAATGGACCGATGATACAAGATGCTGCAGTGATACCACCACAAATATCATCATCATAGCCTGCATCGCGCATAGCCTTGATTTCTAACTGACCTAAGCCACCCGCATCAGCAAGTGCAGAACCTGACATACCTGAGAACAATAAACTTGCGCCAATATTTACATGCCCCATACCACCAGTGTAGTGACCGAGTAAGGCTTTCGCGAAATTAAAGATGCGTTCTGTGATACCGCCAGTATTCATTAAAATACCCGTTAGGATATAGAACGGCACAGCAAGTAATGAGAAACTATCTAAACTCATGGTTAGTTTTTCAGCTGCTGCGTTTACCACGTTCCATCTAGTCATTGAGAAATAGAGTAATGTGGTGATGAATAATGACCAACCTACCGGCACACCAAGGAACATAATAACTAGCCAGAATATTAGGGCAATGTATACAGAGTTAGAACCAAATTTCACATATTCTGTAATGCGTAATACTTTGTACCACTCAGGGAACGTAAATAAAATGCTTAATAAAATGACCGCACTTACAATAAAGAACGTCGCCGGTAAATAGCTTTTATCTTCTTTAAAATTGTCTGCTTGCGCTTGGAAGAAGCGCACTAACATTAGGATAGAAATGATCGGCAGAGAAGCATAAATCCATTTCTCTGAAATTCCGCCTAATGCGTCAATAGGGAAATCTGCACCAAGGAACGTTTTAATACCAAAATGGATAAAGAAAATGATGCCAAGGAAAATCACTAACTGTACAAAAGAGTTTGTTACTTTTTTGATAGAAGCAGGCATTAAATTGGTTAAGAAGTCGATGTAAACGTGTTCTTGTTTGCGGATAGCCACACTAATACCGAGCATACCTACATATACAAACAATAATTTAGCGAGTTCTTCACTCCAAATTAATGGTGATTGGAAAGCTTGGCGGAATAGGATTTGAGCAATAAGAATACCGAAGATGGCAAGGAATAGCGCGCCGCCAATCCATTCTTCAAGTTTGTTAAAAAATTTCATACTTCACTCCGAGAGATTGTGGAGAACGAAAATGAATGCGCCAACTAAATTGCTGGCGCATATAATAGGCGGTTATTTAATCGCTTGGATTTCTTTTAATGCTTTTTCACCTTTCTCACCAGTTTGTTTCACAAACTCAGCATAGAATGGTTTCATCGCATCTTTGAATGGCGCTAAATCCGGATGGGTTACTTTTACACCTTGTTTTTCAAAGAATTTCACCAAATCTTTTTCGCCATCTACGAATAATTTAGTGTGGTATTTTGCTGCATTTTCAGCGGCGTCTTTGACTACTTTTTGAAGATCTTCCGGTAATTCTTTATAAGTTTCGTTACTCACTAAATAAAGTTGGTCATTCAAAATGTGGTTAGTCATCGCTAAGAATTTTTGCACCTCATAGAATTTTTGTGCTTGTACGGTCGCTAATGGGTTTTCTTGACCATCGACAGAGTTAGTTTGAAGAGCAAGATATACTTCAGAGAACGCCATAGGTGTTGGCGATGCACCTACATATTTTGCGTATGCTAAGTTAGTTGCAGCATTGGGTACACGAAGTTTTAAACCTTTCATATCTGCAATGCTATTGATTGCTCTATTTGAAGTTGTTTGGCGAGTCCCATTATAAGCCTGAGAAAGTAGCGTGATGCCAAGCTCTTTATTCATTTTTTGAATTAAATCTTTACCAAATGCGGTGTCAAATAAGGCTTTTTGCGCTACGTTGTAGTCGGTGATGACATATGGTAACGCGAACACTGCGGCTTCAGGATAGAATAATTGGAAACGAGCTGATTCAGCAAAAGTGAAGTCAAGAGAACCGTCTTTTAATTGTTTTAACATTGCACGGTCGTCACCAAGTTGTGAACTAGGATAAAGTGAAACTTCAATTTTACCATGTGATTTTTCTTTTACTTCTTTTGCAAACATTTCAGCTGCTTTGTACTCATTAGATGAAGTACCTGCATTCATACCAAATTTTAAGTCATAATCTGCGGCAAAAACGGCTGAAGAAACGCCTAATGTGATAGCAGTTGCAAGGAAAAGTTTAGTAAATTTCATAATGTTCGCTCCTGTGTGAACCTATGTTGATATAAGCCATAATTGGCTTGGATTGAAAGTGAATGCTCGATGTTTTAGACATCAAAAAACTACTCGGGCGCTATTCTAAAGTAAAAAAATACTTTTTGAACTGCTCTTTGAAGTTTTATTTCAAAATTGAGAGGTGGATCACATTTGTAAAAAAATACTTCAAAAAAACTTTTAAAATGGAGTTATGTTTTTATATAATGCTGAGCACTGACGAAAATGCAGGCTCAGTTATATTTAGGAGTGATATTATGTCGAAATTATCTCATCAAGATGTGCTTTCTCAAATTCAATATGGTCTCATTGCTTCTTGCCAACCCGTTGATGATGGTCCAATGGATAAACCTGAAATTGTTTCTGCTATGGCCCAAGCTTCCGTTGCAGGTGGCGCATCAGGTTTACGTATTGAAGGTGTAGATAACCTTAAAGCGACACGTGCTTTTGTAAACATTCCAATTATTGGTATTGTAAAACGCGACTTACCTGATAGTCCGATTCGTATTACGCCATTTCTGCAAGATATTGAAGATCTTGCCAATTCTGGGGCAGATATTATTGCGGTAGATGGCACTAGCCGTCCTCGTCCAGTTGATATTGAAAGTGCGGTGAAAAAAATCCATGAAATGGGCTGCTTGGCTATGGCAGATTGCTCTAATTTAGAAGAAGGCTTGTATTGTCAAAAACTCGGTTTTGATATTGTGGGTAGCACAATGTCTGGTTATACAGGTGGAGCAGTTCCTGAAGAGCCTGATTATCAATTAGTGAAAGATTTAAAAGCTGCGGGCTGTTTTGTGATGGCAGAAGGTCGCTATAACACGCCTGAATTGGCAAAAGTGGCGATTGAAATTGGCGCAGATTGCGTCACTGTTGGTTCAGCTTTAACTCGCCTTGAGCATATCGTGAGTTGGTTCGCTAATTCTGTGAAATCTGCAAGATAGTCGTAAGACGTGTGAGAAAATACTTCATACTATAAGGATAAGTTATGCGTTGTTTAGCTCTAGATATTGGCGGTACAAAAATCGCAGCGGCTATCGTAAAAAATGGCGAAGTTGAACAACGCCAACAAATTCATACGCCGCGTGAAAATGTGGTAGAAGGAATGCATCAAGCATTGGAACAACTTCTTACTCATTATGCGGGGCAATTTGATTATGTGGCGGTGGCTTCAACAGGCATTATAAATGACGGTATTTTAACCGCACTTAATCCTAAAAATTTGGGTGGTTTGAATCAATTTCCACTAAAAGAAAGTATTGCTAAACACACGGATAAACCAATTGGTTTATTAAATGATGCACAAGCCGCGACTTATGCTGAATATCAACTTCAAGATCCAGAGAAAGTATCAAACTTTGTTTTTATTACAGTTTCTACTGGCGTGGGTGGTGGTGTCATATTGAACCAACAATTACAAACTGGCCCAAAGGGAATCGCAGGACATATCGGGCATACATTAGCGGATCCAAATGGCCCAATGTGTGGTTGTGGTCGTCGAGGTTGTGTAGAAGCCGTTGCTGCGGGTCGTGCTATTGAAGCGGTGTCTTCTCAATGGGACGATCCTTGCGAACCAAGAGAAGTTTTTGAACGTTTTAGAAAAAATGATGAAAAAGCTACCGCACTTATAGAACGTTCAGCCAAAGCTATTGCCAATTTAGTGGCGGATTTAGTGATTGGATTGGATGTGCAAAAAGTTGTTATAGGTGGTAGTGTCGGGTTGGCTGATGGTTATTTGCCGTTAGTCAAATGTTTCTTACAGGCTATGCCTGCTGTATATAGCTGTGACATTGAATCTGCTAAATTTGGTCAAGATGCAGGATTAGTCGGCGCAGCTTATTGGGTGAAAGATGTTCTGCTTGATAAACCAAAAGGAACAATTTATGGCTAAATCCGGAAATGTGTTAAATACCATTAGTTCGCTTTACCATAGTCTAACCAAGTCAGAGAAAAAAATTGCTGATACGATTTTACGTTCGCCTGATTTGGTGTCTCAATGTCCCCTTTCAGAAATCGCTAAACATTTGGAAGTTGGAGAAGCTACGCTAGTCCGTTTTTGTCGAACCATTGGTTTTAAAGGTTTCAGCGATTTTAAATTAGAACTTTCCATTGAGCTTGCCACAAAAGATAACAATGATGAAACTGTGCTCGAAACAGAAATTATGCCGAGCGATGATTCTTTAACGATTGCACAAAAGTTGCAAGCGGCAGTTTCTAATGTAATGGAAGAAACGGTTAATTTATTAGATTTGAAACAGCTTGAACAAGTGGTTAAAGCCATTAAAAAAGCACGTCGTATCTTTTTATTCGGCGTGGGATCATCTGGCGTGACAGCTGAAGATGCGAAAAATAAATTGATGCGCATCGGTTTCCAAGTGGATGCAACAGGCAATAATCATTTTATGTATATGCAGGCGGCATTACTTACGTCTTCTGATGTAGCAATTGGTTTGAGTCATTCCGGCTATTCCGCTGAAACAGCACATACACTCAAAATTGCTAAACAAAATGGTGCAACGACAGTGGCATTAACTCATAGTTTGCGTTCACCTGTTACGGAATATGCTGATTATGTTTTGGTAAATGGTAATAAACAAGGGAAGCTACAAGGTGACTCTATTGGTACCAAAATTGCACAGCTTTTTGTATTAGATTTAATTTATGCTTTGTTAGTGCAGGGCGAAGAAGAACTTGCAGTTCAAACCAAGCAAAAAACCCTCAATGTGATTCTTGAACAACGTATAAAATAGGAGAAAACTTATGCGTGATTTAAAAGGTATTTTTAGTGCATTATTAGTGTCATTTAATGAAGATGGCACAATTAATGAAAAAGGTTTACGTCAAATTATCCGCCACAATATCGACAAGATGAAAGTTGATGGTTTATATGTAGGTGGTTCAACAGGCGAAAACTTTATGCTTTCAACTGAAGAGAAAAAAGAAATCTTCCGTATTGCAAAAGATGAAGCAAAAGATCAAATCGCGCTAATTGCTCAAGTGGGTAGCGTAAACTTAAAAGAAGCAGTTGAATTAGGTAAATATGCAACAGAATTAGGCTACGATAGCTTATCTGCAGTTACTCCGTTCTACTACAAATTTAGTTTCCCTGAAATCAAACATTATTACGACACCATTATTGCAGAAACGGGTAATAATATGATCGTGTATTCTATTCCGTTCTTAACTGGCGTGAATATGGGAATTGAACAATTTGGTGAACTTTACAAAAACCCGAAAGTATTAGGGGTAAAATTCACAGCAGGTGATTTCTATTTATTAGAGCGCTTGAAAAAAGCTTATCCAAACCACTTAATTTGGGCAGGTTTCGATGAAATGATGTTACCTGCGGCCGCACTTGGTGTAGATGGTGCAATCGGTTCAACTTTCAACGTAAACGGTGTTCGTGCTCGTCAAATTTTTGAATTAACCAAAGCGGGTAAATTAGCCGAAGCGTTAGAAATTCAACATGTAACCAACGATTTAATCGAAGGCATTTTAGCGAATGGTTTATATTTAACCATCAAAGAATTGCTTAAATTAGAAGGTGTGGATGCGGGTTATTGCCGTGAGCCAATGACAGTAAAAGCCACAGATGCTCAGCTTGCTAAAGCAAAAGAGTTGAAAGCGAAATTTTTATAATTAATGGAATATCGTGAGAACCTAGGGGAGTGATTTACCTAGGTTACTCGTAATTTATCCCTATTGGGGTAGCAATTCTCGTTTCCTGCTTCTCAGTTTTTCTATTTCGTAGTGGGGAACCATTATGTTTAACTGTTGGCTTGTTTATCCACGGTATTGAAAATAAAGGAAGTATAGTATGCGTCTTATCCCTCTACACAACGAACAACAGGTGAGTCGTTGGGCTGCACGCCATATTGTTGATCGTATCAATCATTTTAATCCTACAGCTGAACGTCCTTTTGTTCTTGGTTTACCAACTGGTGGTACGCCATTAAAAACTTATCAAGAATTGATCGCACTTTGTAAAGCGGGAGAGGTGAGCTTTAAGCATGTAGTAACATTCAATATGGACGAATATGTGGGTTTACCAGAGGAACACCCTGAAAGTTATCATAGTTTTATGTATAACAATTTCTTCAATCATATCGATATTCAGCCAGAAAATATCAATATTCTTAACGGTAATACGGATGATCATGATGCGGAATGTCGTCGTTATGAAGAAAAAATTAAATCTTATGGAAAAATTAATTTATTTATGGGCGGAGTAGGCAATGATGGCCATATTGCCTTTAATGAACCGGCGTCATCATTAAGTTCTCGCACTCGTATTAAAACGTTAACTCAAGACACACTGATCGCAAACTCACGCTTCTTTGATAATGATGTAAATAAAGTGCCAAAGTATGCTTTAACTATTGGTGTAGGCACATTATTAGATGCAGAAGAAGTGATGATCCTTGCTACTGGCCATCATAAGGCACTTGCCGTTCAAGCTGCCGTAGAAGGTGGGGTAAACCATATGTGGACAGTGAGTGCACTTCAGCTACATCGCCATTTTGTGTTAGTTTGTGATGAGCCTGCACAACAAGAATTGAAAGTAAAAACTGTTAAATATTTTACTGAATTAGAACAACGCGCCATTCATAGCGTGTTATAAGATCCTACCGCTCAAAAGAGCGGTAATTTTTCTGATTATTTTATTTAAGGGCAAAAAATGAGATACGCATTAACGAATTGTGTGATTTACACAAAATATGATGTTTTACGTGATTTTGCTGTAATTATTAATGGTGAAATTATTGAAGCGGTAGTTCCACAAACTGAATTAGGAACAGGCATCAAAACCATTGATTTACAAGGTAATAATTTAACCGCAGGTTTTATTGATCTTCAATTAAATGGCTGTGGTGGCGTGATGTTTAACGACCAAACTAGCGTTGAAACCTTGGAAATTATGCAGGAAACTAACTTGAAATCAGGTTGTACAAGTTTCCTTCCAACTTTTATCACTGCACCAGATGAAAACATAAAAAGTGCGGTGAAAATTATGCGTGAATATTTAAATAAGCATAAAAACCAAGCACTTGGTTTACATATTGAAGGACCGTTTATCAGTGTTGAGAAAAAAGGGGTACACCGTCCCGAATATATTCGTGAAATTACGCCTGAAATGAAGGATTTCCTCTGTGAAAATGGTGATGTCATTACAAAAATTACCATTGCTGCAGAAAATCCAACTATTGACTATACACCTGATTTTGTGAAAGCGGGCATTATTGTCTCTGTAGGGCATTCCAATGCAAGCTATGAAGTCGCTAAAGCTGCATTCCACAAAGGCGCAACTTTTGCGACTCACTTGCATAATGCAATGTCGCCAATTAGTTCTGGACGTGCAATGGGCGTAGTAGGTGCGGTACTAGATTCTGATGTTTACACTGGTATTATCGTGGATGGTGTGCATATCAATTACGGCAATGTTCGCATTGATAAAAAAATCAAAGGTGACAAACTTTGTATTGTGACGGACTCTCTCGCTGCAGCAGGGGCTCCACCTGAATTGGAAACCTTCACATTCGTAGGAAAAACCATTTATATCCGAGATGGTCGCTGTTTTGATGCGAACGGTACGATCGCTGGCGCATCAATTACCATGATCGAATCGATTAAGAATGCAGTGGAGTTTGTAGAAATTCCGCTTGCTGAAGCAATTCGAATGAGTAACCTTTATCCTGCACGAGCAATTGGTGTGGATGATCGTTTAGGTTCGATAGAAAAAGGAAAAATCGCAAATTTAGCCGTGTTTACGTCAGATTATAAAGTGACAGCAACCGTGCTCAATGGTGAATGGAAACCTAATTGATTTAAAGTGAGGTAAATTTTCCTGATCTTTTATAGCCCAACCAATCGGTTGGGTTATTTTTTGCTTTACTACTTTAATAAGAATAATTTTCATCTATAATATAAAAACCAAGTTAATTACTAGGAGATAGATATGGCAAAAGATGAAGTAGGGCATAATTTTCTTGCACGTTTAGGTAAAACTCGTTTGCGTCCAGGCGGTAAAAAAGCAACAGATTGGTTAATTGCCAATGGAGATTTTGGCCAAGATAAAAAAGTGTTAGAGGTTGCCTGTAATATGGGAACGACAGCAATTGGATTGGCGAAGCAATTTGGTTGCCATATTGAAGGTGTTGATTTAGACGAACATGCGTTAGAAAAAGCACAAGTAAATATCGAAGCAAATGGCTTGCAAGAAAAAATTCATGTACAGCGTGCGAATGCGATGAAGTTGCCTTTCGAGGATGAAAGTTTTGATATTGTCATTAATGAAGCGATGCTTACGATGTTACCCGTGGAAGCTAAGAAAAAAGCCATTGCAGAATATTTTCGAGTGTTAAAACCCAATGGCTTATTGCTTACTCACGATGTTATGCTGGTGGGGAATGATCATCAAACTATTCTAGAAAATATGCGCAAAGCGATTAACGTGACGGTCACGCCATTAACGAAAGATGGCTGGAAAGGAATATTCCAAGAAAGTGGCTTTAGAAATGTTGATACTTTTTCTGGCGAGATGACCTTACTTTCACCAAAAGGAATGATTTATGATGAAGGCATTCTTGGAACGTTAAAAATCATCCGTAATGCCATGAAAGCGGAAAATCGTGAGCAATTTAAAAGAATGTTCAAAACCTTTAATGATCCTGAACATAAATTACATTTTATTGCTGTATGTAGTCAAAAATAATATAAAAAACAAAGGCCTAGTTTTCTAGGCCTTTATCTTTTATTATTTAGCACAATTACATTCTGAATGGGCTATTTTTTGTTCAAAACGTTCTGCAACGAAATCCCAGTTTACCACGTTCCAGAACTCTTTAATGTAGTCTGGACGACGGTTTTGGAATTTTAAGTAGTAAGCATGTTCCCAAACGTCTAAACCTAAAAGTGGGAAACCTTCACAACCTGCCACTTCTTTACCCATTAATGGGTTATCTTGGTTTGCTGTTGATACCACGGCTAATTTACCTTCAGCAGTTAATACTAACCATGCCCAACCTGAACCAAAACGAGTTGCAGCTGCTTTTTCAAATTCAGTTTTAAATGCCTCTACAGAACCGAAATCACGTTCAATCGCATCTTTTAATGTACCTTGTAAAGTAGTGCCTTTTTTCAAACTTTTCCAAAATAAACTGTGGTTTGTGTGACCGCCTGCATTATTGCGTAATGCACCACGTTTTTCTGCAGGGATTTTGTCAAGGTTAGAAACTAATTGACCTGGGCACATTTCTACTAATTCAGCGGGTAAACCTTCTAATGCAGCGTTTGCATTGTTTACATAAGCTTGATGGTGTTTGCTGTGGTGGATTTCCATTGTTTGCGCATCGAAATGTGGTTCTAATGCATCGTAGGCGTAGCCTAATTCAGGTAGAGTGTAAGCCATAATTTATTCCTTCTATGTAAAGACAAATTTCGTTGGGGGTTTTGGTCTATAACCAAAAGTGGGCAAATAATAGCAAAAATTTTGATTTAGATCATTAAATGTTTTTCCTTTTGCATTAATAGACGAATTTATTAAACCTTGTTTTAAATCAATAAACCTATCGATCTACACCTAAAGAGTTATTTGTTTTGAGGGCTAAAATCTCGTCAAATATTTCTCTTATGATAGAATATCGCCACTTTTTATTTTCCCTTTGCAATTATGTTTGAACCACACAAGTTATCTCTGCAAAATTTATCCTGCCAACGTGGTGAGCGCGTACTTTTTCGTGCTTTGACTTGCGATTTTAATAGCGGTGATTTTGTGCAAATTGAAGGGCATAATGGCATAGGTAAAACCAGTTTATTGCGTATTCTTGCGGGTTTAGCTCAACCTTTAGAAGGTGAAGTGCGGTGGGATGCTGAAGCAATTTCTAAACAACGTGAACAGTATCATCCGAATTTGCTTTATTTAGGCCATCTTTCGGGCGTAAAACCAGAGTTAACAGCATGGGAAAATTTACAGTTTTATCAACGAATTAGCCAAGCGGAACAAAATACTGATATTTTGTGGGATTTGCTTGAGAAAGTGGGATTGTTAGGTCGTGAAGATTTGCCAGCTGCACAACTTTCAGCAGGGCAACAAAAGCGTATCGCATTAGGTCGCTTATGGCTGTCTCAAGCGCCTTTATGGATTTTAGATGAGCCGTTTACTGCGATTGATAAAAAAGGCGTGGAAATTCTAACCGCACTTTTTGATGAGCATGCTCAACGAGGTGGTATTGTGTTGTTAACCAGCCACCAAGAAGTGCCAAGTTCTCATCTGCAAAAATTGAATTTAGCGGCTTATAAAGCGGAATAACTTAATGATTTTTTTAGAGATAATTAAACGAGAGCTTCAAATTGCGATGCGCAAAAATGCGGAAATTTTAAATCCGCTATGGTTCTTTTTACTTGTGATTACTTTGTTTCCGCTTGTTATTGGGCCAGATCCAAAATTGCTTTCCCGTATCGCACCGGGTATCGCATGGGTAGCCGCATTACTTTCAGCATTGCTTTCTTTTGAACGTTTGTTTCGTGATGATTTTATTGACGGCTCTCTTGAACAATTAATGTTAACCGCACAGCCTTTGCCGATGACGGCTTTGGCTAAAGTCGTTGCACATTGGTTGCTCACTGGCTTGCCGCTTATTTTGCTATCACCTATTGCCGCTTTGTTGCTTTCTCTTGAGGTCAATATTTGGTGGGCATTGGTTTTGACATTGTTACTGGGTACCCCAGTATTGAGTTGTATTGGTGCAATTGGCGTGGCTTTAACGGTGGGATTGCGAAAAGGGGGCGTGTTGTTGAGTTTGCTTGTTGTTCCGTTATTTATTCCTGTTTTAATTTTTGCCTCATCAGTATTAGAGGCAGCAGGACTAAATGTGCCTTATGGGGGGCAACTGGCGATTTTAGGTGCAATGATGGTTGGCGCAGTAACGCTTTCGCCTTTTGCCATCGCCGCGGCACTGCGAATTAGTTTAGATAATTAATTTCATTCTACCGTATAAAAGTGCGGTGGTTTTTCTCTTAAATTTTTAAGGATCTTTTTTATGTGGAAGTGGTTACATCCTTATGCAAAACCCGAAACTCAGTATCGTATCTGCGGTAAATTGAGTCCGCTATTTGCATTTTTAACACTTATTTTACTCGGTGTTGGCATTGTATGGGGCTTAGCATTCGCCCCAGCAGATTACCAACAGGGTAATAGTTTCCGAATTATGTATGTTCATGTGCCGACAGCGATTTGGTCAATGGGAGTGTACGGTTCAATGGCGATTGCGGCTGTGGTTGCCCTTGTGTGGCAAATTAAGCAAGCTCACCTCGCCATGATTGCAATGGCACCAATTGGAGCATTGTTTACTTTCTTATCGCTTGTTACGGGCGCAATTTGGGGTAAACCAATGTGGGGCACTTGGTGGGTGTGGGATGCTCGCTTAACTGCAGAATTGATTTTATTCTTTCTTTATCTTGGTATTTTAGCGCTTTATTCTGCTTTTTCAGATCGTAATGTAGGGGCAAAAGCAGCGGGAATTTTATGCATTACAACGGTCGTGATTTTACCGATTATTCATTTTTCTGTGGAATGGTGGAACACGCTACATCAAGGTGCGAGTATCACTAAACTGGAAAAACCATCCATTGCAATTCCAATGTTGGTTCCATTAATTTTGTGTATATTCGGTTTTTTAACCTTGTATATTTGGCTTACTTTAGTGCGTTATCGTGTGGAATTATTGAAAGAAGATGCGAAACGTCCTTGGGTTAAAGCATTGGCTCAAACACTGAAATAAAGTGCGGTTAGTTTTTTAGCGATTTTTCATAAGGAATATTTTATGTTTTTCCAGACTTGGAGTGATTTTTTTAATATGGGTGGCTATGGTTTTTACGTATGGTTATCCTATGCAGTAAGTTTAGTGGCAGTGATTGCCTTAATTGTTCAAAGTGTAAAACAACGCAAGACAGTGTTACAAAATGTATTGCGTGAGCAACAACGCGAAGAACGTTTACAACAAGCAAATAAAGGGAACACACTATGAATCCAAGACGTAAATCCAGATTTAAATTAGTCATTTTTGTTGTGCTCGGCATTGCTATTGCAAGTGGATTGATGCTGTATGCGTTACGTCAAAATATCGACTTGTTTTATACGCCATCTGAAGTGATTCAAGGCAAGGATAATAACCCGAATCAAAAACCTGAAGTGGGGCAACGTATTCGTGTTGGAGGTATGGTGGTTGAAGGCACAGTAGTGCGTGATCCAAAAAGCTTGAAAGTGCGGTTCGATTTGAATGATATTGGCCCTGCGATCACTGTTGAATATGAAGGCATTTTGCCGGATCTTTTCCGCGAAGGACAAGGTATTGTGGCTCAAGGTGTATTAACTCAGCCAACCGTTTTAACCGCGACAGAAGTATTGGCTAAACATGATGAAAATTATGTGCCACCAGAATTAGGTGAAAAAATGCAAAAAGTGCATAAACCAATGGGGATTGGTGATGCGGATTTAAAAGGCGAAAGCACACGTGATCGTCAAGAAAAAGAAGGCGCAAAATGATTGCTGAATTAGGAAATTATGCGCTGGCTTTAAGTTTAGCCGTATCGCTTATGTTGGCGATTTTCCCTTTGTGGGGGGCAGAAAAGGGCAATGCACAATTAATGGCATTAGCTCGCCCAATGACTTATGGTTTATTGGCAAGTTTAAGCATTGCTTTTGCTGCATTATTTTATTTATTCGCAGTAAATGATTTTAGTGTTCAGTATGTAGTGAATAACTCTAATACGGCTTTACCGATTTATTATCGTTTGTCTGCCGTATGGGGCTCTCATGAAGGTTCTTTATTACTGTGGATTTGGTTACTGACCGTTTGGTCATCTGCCGTTGCTTTATTGAGTAAACATTTACCTCAAGAAGCGGTTGCTCGTGTACTTGGTATAATGGGGATTATTAGCGTCGGTTTTGTGTTGTTCGTCTTGTTCACTTCAAATCCTTTTACTCGTACTTTCCCTGATTTCCCAGTGGACGGAAAAGAACTTAACCCAATGTTGCAAGATGTAGGATTAATTTTCCATCCGCCATTACTTTATATGGGCTATGTTGGTTTTTCTGTGGCATTTGCGTTTGCGATTGCGTCCTTAATGACAGGAAAATTAGATTCAGCTTGGGCTCGTTGGTCACGTCCTTGGACGCTTGCAGCTTGGGTGTTTTTAACTTTAGGTATCGTACTCGGTTCTTGGTGGGCTTATTATGAGCTTGGCTGGGGGGGCTGGTGGTTCTGGGACCCTGTGGAAAACTCCTCGTTTATGCCTTGGCTTGCGGGTACAGCATTGATTCACTCTCTGTCTGTGACAGAAAAACGTGGTTCTTTCAAAGCTTGGACGGTATTACTTGCGATTTTAGCCTTTTCGCTTTGTTTACTCGGCACGTTCTTAGTTCGTTCTGGCATCTTAGTTTCAGTTCACGCATTTGCATCGGATCCAACTCGTGGTTTGTATATTTTGGCTTACCTTGTTGTAGTAATTGGTGGTTCGCTTGCGCTCTATGCGTATAAAGGCAGTCAAATTCGCTCTCGTGATAATGCAGAACGTTATTCACGTGAAAGTATGTTGTTATTAAATAATATCTTATTAATGACCGCACTTTGCGTTGTATTCTTAGGAACGTTGTTACCACTCGTTCACAAACAACTTGGTTTGGGTTCTATTTCTATTGGTGCGCCATTCTTTGATCAAATGTTCTTAATTATTATGACACCATTTGCATTATTGCTTGGTATTGGACCTTTGGTGAAATGGCGTAGAGACCAATTTTCTGCAATTCGTACGCCTGTTGTTATCAGCGTATTTGTTATGCTGATTGCAGGTTTTGCGTTACCTTACTTCTTGCAAGATAAAATTACCGTGAGTTCGGTGCTTGGTTCAATGATGACCGTGATTATCGCTCTACTAGCGCTTTATGAATTGCAACAACGTGCGACGCATCGTGAATCATTCTTTGTTGGCGTACGCAAACTATCTCGTTCTCATTGGGGAATGATGTTAGCTCACTTAGGCGTAGCAATGACTGTGTGGGGGATCGCCTTTAGCCAAAACTTCAGCGTAGAACGTGATGTTCGAATGAAGGTCGGCGAGAGTGCACAAATCGGTCGTTACGATTTTAAATTCGCTGGTGTGACGGATGCAAATGGCCCAAACTATATTGGTGGAAAAGCTCAAATTGATATTTCAAAAGATGGGCAACCAGAAGCAAGTTTATTCGCAGAAAAACGTTTTTACACAGTAAGTCGGATGTCTATGACGGAAGCCGCTATTGCTGGTGGTTTAACTCGTGACCTCTATGTGGCTCTCGGTGAAAAGATTGATGATAATTCTTGGGCGTTACGCTTATATTACAAGCCGTTTATTCGCTGGATTTGGATTGGCGGCTTGTTTATGGCGTTAGGTGGATTGTTGTGTATGTTCGATCGACGCTATCGATTTAACGCTTTATTGAAAAAATAATATGACGGCGCACCTTGATTAAGGTGTGCCTTAACTTTTAATTAGCTTATGTGAACAATGCGGGCTTTTATAAAAGTCTACTTTAGTTTTTTATATTTAAAGTGCGGTAAAAAATGAAAAAAAAATTACTCGTTCCTCTTATTCTCTTTTTATCGATAACAATTGCATTTTTAGTGCAATTAAAACGCAATGCGCAAGGTGAAGATATTAAAGCACTAGAATCTGCTTTGGTTGGAAAGCCTGTGCCGGCAAAAAATTTAACGGAGCTTTTTGAAAATAAAGCTTACACGAATGAGTTGTTTCAACAAGGTAAGCCAGTTTTGCTTAATGTCTGGGCGACGTGGTGTCCGACTTGTTATGCCGAACATCAATATTTAAACAAACTTGCTAAAGACGGTGTGCGAATTATCGGTTTAGATTATAAAGATGAATCACCTAAAGCAATGAAGTGGTTAAAAGATCTTGGCAATCCTTATAAAGTTGTTTTAAAAGATGAAAAAGGTTCTTTCGGTTTGGATTTAGGAGTATATGGGGCACCAGAAACTTTCATTGTAGATGGAAAAGGTGTGATTCATTATCGTTATGCTGGAGATGTAAACGAAAAAGTTTGGACTCAGACTTTAAAACCAATTTATGACAAACTTTCGGAGCAACAATAATGAAAAAAACATGGCTATTTTTGACCGCACTTTTGTTTAGCTCAGTGGCGTTTTCAGCTATTGACGCATTAAATTTTAGTTCTCCACAGCAAGAGAGTGATTATCACCAATTAACACAATCTTTGCGTTGCCCTCAATGTCAAAATAACAATATTGCGGATTCTAACGCAACTATTGCTGTGGATATGCGAGGCAAAGTATTTGAGCTTTTACAAGAAGGCAAATCGAAAAATGATGTAGTGGATTATATGGTGGCACGCTACGGCAATTTTGTAACTTACGATCCCCCTATGACAGCGAGTACATTAGTGCTATGGATTGCGCCATTATTGCTTGTGTTGTTAGGTGTGGTATTTTTATTAAGACGTAAACCAAAAGCTCAAAGCGCGGTGAAATCCCAAGATGTTTTAACTGATGAAGATAATACGCGTTTGGCAGAATTATTAAACAAGGATAAATAGATGAATTTTGCATTAATTTTTATATTAACCACTTTAGTTGTGGCGTTAATTTGTTTTTATCCTTTATTGCGTCAATTCAAAGCGAAACATGGGCAAAAACGTGATGATTTAAATAAGGCCTTATATTTCTCACGCTTGGAAGAAATTGAGCAAGATAATTCCCAAGGTTTAGTTGAAAATGTTGAGCAGCTCAAACAAGAATTACAGAAAACTTTGCTTGATGATGTGCCGAGCAAGGTTCAAGAGAATGTGGATTCTTCAGGCAAATCTTATGGAAAAGTGTGGTTTGTATCTGGCGTGTTGGCGCTAGGAATTATCGCGGGCTCTTCTTATTTTATGGTTGGCTCTTGGCAAGCTGAGTCTATGTTAGAGCAAACTTATGAGAAATTGCCATATTTCTATGAGCGAATGAAAGATGAAGATAAAAATCCATTTTCTGATGCAGAAATGCAGCAATTTTCTACCGCACTTCGAATCGATTTGCAGAAAAATCCAACTGATGCAAAAAAATGGTGGATGCTCGGTCAGATTGGAATGAATTTAGGTGATGTACGTTTAGCATTTGATAGTTATCAGAAGGCCAACAAGTTAGAACCAGATAATGTGCAATATAAATTAGGCTATGCTCGCGTGTTGATGTTCTCTGATGATGCGACTGATAAACTAAAAGGTGGCGATTTATTACGTGAAGTGATTCGTCAAGATCATACTAACGTTGAGGCCCTAAGTTTGCTCGCATTCCGTTATTTTGAAACGGAAGATTATAAAATGGCAGCAGTGACTTGGGCGATGATGCTGCGCTTAATGCCGAAAGATGATGAGAGGGTTCCATTAATTGAAAAAAGTATTCGTGCCGCGCGTGATGCTTTAGAAGCGCAAAACGAAGAAAAATCAAAAAGTATTACCCCTGAAAAATAACCTAGAGCATTGTAGTACTTTCTGATATAGTGCGGTAAAAATGATTATTGATGATGAATCTATTTATTAGGTTTTCATTGTGTTACTATCATAATTAATACGAACTAATTAGAATAGATAATTTATCGCTTGAAATGTTACTCTTTTTTAAGCCTGATGGTTTGACGTTAGAGCGATATCAATATAGTAAAGACTAAGGAAAAAATAAACATGAAGCATCAATCTTATATTTCGGTTCCGTTATTTTTTCTTATGGTTAGCAGCCTTGTTATTGCTCGGGTTTCTATTGCAAGTAATATTACTTATGTCGATTCGGCAGATCAAAAAAGCTTTTCGTCTGAAATTTCAGATAATGATGTACAGCTTTTGGGGCAGAGTATTGAATTAAAAGTTTATAAAATGGATGAGATGAGTTCATCTCAAACTATTTATGAATCTCCGGCTGGGGTTTGTAAAGGGTTTAAAGCTAGAGGTGTAAACTATACAAATTCAACCCACAATTATCTTTCACCCAATGATAAAACAGAATATTATGGTAGCGTAACTGGTGCTACAATTTATGGTGGGAAGAATACGCAAAATTTAAGTTATGTACCCGTTTATTCTATTTCTGATAAAAAAGTATCTGAGCGTATTCAAATTATGGAAAATAAGAAATTGAAGGAAAAGGCTGTTAATAATGTATCAGAAGGGAAAGCGGTGTTAACAGAAGTAATTTGTAAATAGAGGTGGATATGAAAAAAAATATTTTAGTATTAGGTATAACATGTTTATTAGTTGCATGTTCTTCTGATAATAAGCCAGATAATGGCATTTATGATATGAAAACAGTTCAGGAATATAACGCCCGAGTGCAGAGTGGAAATACTGTTGTTGCCTCACAAAAAGCTCGGGTCTCTAAACAAGAAGAAACACCACTAAAAATGAATGCGAGTGATGAGAAAGCGAAAGTAAGAATTATTAGCCCTACTCTTCCTGTGGTCCCCGCTGTGGGTGTCGGTTATTATCATCATTATCATAATTGGTAATAGAAATTTGAGAATTTAGACAGCTATATTTTTATAGCTGTTTTTTTGATTGTAATAATTAGAAAGGACGATAATTTTATAGTAAAAAAAGCGAGCTTATGCTCGCTTTTTTATAATGAATCTAGCTCTTATAGACTCGTTACCGCAAATAACACCCAAACGGTATAAATTGTGGCTAAACCATAAAAGATAAATCCACCAGCTGGCACATGTACTTTAAGATCGTGCATACCGTGGTGAATACGATGTAAACCGCACCACATTGGGAAAATAGTAAGCACTAAAATAACTAATTTACCAATCCAAGAATAAGCAAAAGTAATTAAATTATGCGCATCGACTAAACCAAATGGTAATAACAAACCGATAATTAAAATAACGACAGGGAAGAAAATTGCACTCACTGTGCCGCCTGCACCGAACATTAACCATACTGGCGGTTCGCCGGAGCGTTTTGGATTTTGATCAACCATTTTTTCTCTCCCTTAAATATAAACTAAAACTAAAGAAATCACGCTAACTAATGCGGTTACCGCCCAAAGTGCATTTCTTACAACAGTGTGTGGTAAGCGTTCATTTTTCACAATGATATTCATCACTTTCGGTGTCATTAAGAAATATGTCACCGTATGATAAAGCGTTGCGATAAGCGTAATAATATTTAAGAACACCACAATTGGATTTCTTAAAAACTCAATAAAGCTCAAGATGCCTAAGCCTGGCATTGGATTACTTGCAAGGCAAAGAACACCATAAAGCAATACAATACAAAACCATACAGCAAAGATTGAAGTCGCTTCACGTAGCATATAAGCTTTGTAGAAGTCCAATTTTTGCCACCAAGTCGCTGTCATTGGACGAACATATTTTTTACGTTTACTCACTGTTACTGACATTCCTTCCCCCTTAGCCTTTTGGTTTTAGCATAGAGATAACATAATCTTTGGCACTTTCCACTTTTCCTTGGTTAATTGCAGAAGCAGGATCCACATGTTTTGGACAAACTTCTGAGCAATAACCAACGAAAGTACAACTCCAAACCCCGTTTTTACCATTTAATAATGACATACGTTTTGCTTTACCATGGTCACGGTTATCAAGATTATAACGATGAGCCATAGTAATAGCTGCAGGGCCTAAGAATTCAGGATTTAAACCAAATTGAGGGCAAGCGGCATAGCATAAACCACAGTTGATACACATTGAGAATTGACGATATTTCTCAAGCTGTGCTGGCGTTTGTTTAGTACGGCTTACTTGCAATTCTTTCGATGGATGTGGTTTACCATCTAATGCAGGTGCTTCGTTACCAATAATATAAGGTTTAATTGCCTCTAAACTCTCGATAAAGTGGCTTAAATCAACCACTAAGTCACGTTCAATTGGGAAGTTTGCTAACGGCTCAATACGCATATGGCCGCTGTAATCACGTAAGAACGTTTTACAAGCTAATTTCGGTTTGTTATTTACCATCATCCCGCAAGAACCACAAATCGCCATACGGCAAGACCAACGATAAGAAAGAGATGGCTCAAGTTTATCCTTAATATAACCTAACGCATCAAGCAATGAAGTTTGATTATCATAAGGTACTTGATAGGTACTTAGATGCGGCTCTTGATCGATTTCAGGATTGTAGCGTAATACTTCAACATTCATTACTGGTGAATTAGCCATTTGCTTGCTCCTTAGCTTTCGCAGAGGCTTCTTGAGCTTCTGCTTCCGCACCGTAAACACGTTTTGCAGGTTGAGATTTAGTAATTTTCACCGGACTGTATTCAATGCGCGGTGCACCATTCTCATTGTAGAAAGCAAGTGTGTGTTTTAAATAATTTACATCATCACGTTCAGTGTAATCTAAGCGTTGGTGAGCACCACGAGATTCTTTACGTTCAATCGCTGAATTTGCAATAGATTGTGCAACATCTAGGATGTAGCCTAACTCAACTGTATAAAGTACATCTGTATTAAACACGCTTGGGTTATCTGCTACACGAATACGTTTGTAACGTTCTTTTAATTCTGCAATTTTATCTACTGCTTTTTGCATGCTTGCTTGGTCACGGTAAATACCACAGCCTTCTTCCATTACAGAACCCATTTCATCACGGATTTCAGACCAAGACTCATTACCTTCTTGTTTATGAAGGGCCTCTAAACGAGCAACAACATCTTTTGCTTGAGCATCAACCGCACTTTGATTGACAGATTGAGCCTCTACAGCACGTTGTGCCGCATATTCGCCAGCAACACGACCTAACACAACAAGTTCAGCTAAAGAGTTAGATCCTAAACGGTTTGCACCATGTAAACCTGAAGATGCACACTCACCTACAGCAAATAAACCTTTGATACGCGTTTCGCTGTTAAAATCAACCTCAATACCACCCATTGTGTAGTGAACAACTGGACGAACAGGGATTGGCTCATTCACTGGATTTACACCTTCATAAGCACTTGCTAATTCACAAATAAATGGCAGACGCTCGTGTAAATATTTTTCACCGAGATGGCGTAAATCTAAATGCACAACATCTACGCCTTTCGCGGTTTTTAAGGTATTACCTTTTTTCCATTCTTGCCAGAATGCTTGAGAAACTTTATCACGAGGACCAAGTTCCATATATTTATTTTGAGGTTTTCCAATTGGAGTTTCAGGTCCTAGACCGTAATCTTGAAGATAGCGATAGCCATCTTTATTCACTAAGATACCGCCTTCACCACGACAACCTTCAGTCATTAAGATGCCAGTATTCGGTAAACCTGTTGGGTGATATTGAACAAACTCCATATCACGAAGTGGTACACCATGACGATACGCCATAGATAAGCCGTCACCTGTTACAATACCGCCGTTGGTATTGAATTTAAATGCACGACAGCCACCACCAGTTGCAATCACAACCGCATTGGCATTAATTTGAACAAGCGAACCTTCCATCATGTTCATTGCAACCATACCACGAGCATGGCCATCATCAACAAGAATATCTAATACGAAGTGTTCATCAAAACGTTGAATTTGTGGATATTGAATAGAAGTTTGGAAAAGTGTGTGTAATAAGTGGAAACCTGTTTTATCAGCGGCGAACCAAGTACGCTCAATTTTCATTCCACCGAAACGACGTACGTTTACATCGCCGTCTGCTTTACGGCTCCAAGGACATCCCCAACGTTCTAATTGAGTCATTTCCACAGGTGAATGTTGTACAAAATATTCCACAACATCCTGTTCGCAAAGCCAGTCACCACCAGCAACGGTATCTTGGAAGTGTTTATCGTAAGAATCTTCCTCTTTGATAACTGCCGCTGCGCCACCTTCTGCTGCCACGGTATGGCTACGCATTGGGTACACTTTTGAAACTAATGCAATTTTTAAGTTAGGATTTGCTTCTGCTGCTGCAATCGCTGCACGTAAACCGCCGCCACCAGCGCCAACAATCGCAATATCGACATTAACTGTTTGCACGATATCCTCCAATAAATGTAGAAAGTAAAAAATAGAAATCACCCTAAAAGGGTAATCTAATGAGGTCATTCTGCCATTTTTTGTTACAAATTAATAACGTTTTTTATGTAGGGAAGGGGAAAAAGTATGATTTTGTGATCTACCTCAAAAAAGCTTAGATTGAGTTGAGAAGGGCTCTCGTTTACAATGATGCAAATTTAAAAATGGGAATAAAAATGACCGCACTTACTCATTGGCAACCTTCTGCCGATATAAAAAATCTTCTTAAACGGGCAAAAATTATTGCTGAAATTCGTCAATTTTTTACAGAACGAGGCTTACTTGAAGTTGAGACGCCAGCTCTGAGTGAATTTGGCGTTACTGATTTGCACCTTTCCACATTTAGCACAGAATTTCTTGCACCTTTTAGCGAACAATCGAAAACACTTTGGCTTTCTACAAGCCCTGAATATCATATGAAACGCTTGCTTGCTGCAGGCAGTGGACCGATATTCCAAATCAGTAAAGTGTTCCGTAATGAAGAAGCCGGTAATCGCCACAATCCAGAATTTACCATGTTGGAATGGTATCGACCGCACTTTAATATGCATCGTTTAATTAATGAAGTAGATGATTTACTCCAACAAATTTTAGATTGCCCACCGGCAGAAAGTTTAAGCTACCAGTTTGTTTTCCAAGAATATGTAGGTTTAGATCCCTTATCTGCAGAACGTTCAGAATTAATCGAAGCGGCGCGTAAACATAACTTTATGGCTGAAGATAATGAAGATCGCGATACTTTATTACAGTTTTTATTTAGTGAAGTCGTTGAACCCCAAATAGGAAAAGATCGACCTGTGGCGGTTTATCATTTCCCTTCAACGCAAGCCGCCCTAGCACAAGTTAGCCCAGAAGATCAGCGGGTTGCAGAACGCTTTGAGTTTTATTACAAAGGGTTAGAACTGGCAAATGGTTTCCATGAATTGACAGATGCACGAGAACAAAGACATCGTTTTGAATTAGATAATCAGCAAAGAAAGAAACATGGATTGCCAGTTCGAGACATTGACGAACGTTTTCTATCTGCATTGGAAGCTGGCTTACCAAATTCTTCTGGCGTTGCGCTAGGAGTCGATCGCCTGATTATGGTTGCGTTAGGTTGTGAAAAAATTAATGAAGTGATTTCTTTTGCCGTGGATAATGCCTAGACGAAAAGTGCGGTAAAGATTTACCGCACTTTTGATTTTTAGTTACTGATCCATAATGGCAATCGTATAGTAACAGCAAGCCCGCCTAGTGGGCTTTTTTCAGCCCAGACCTTTCCTTGATGCTCCTGAATAACATTAGACACAATCGCCAATCCTAGTCCTGTGCCGCCAGTCGTTCTAGTTCGCGTTTCATCAACTCGATAAAACGGTTTGAAGATTTTTTCAAATTCATCTGGATGGACTCCAGATCCGTTGTCATCTATACGGATCCTGAGAAATTCTTCTTCTTCTTCTTCTTGGATAAAAATATGAAGTTCGATCTTATCCTTGGTGTATTTAAGCGCATTTGTCACAATGTTTTCAACCGCACTTTCTAGCAATCTAAAATTGCCGTTAAGTTGTAATTCATTTTTAGGTAAACGAATATTTGTGAGAAACGCTATACCACGTTGCTCAGCCTCAAATTTTGCATCCTTGATAATATCAGTCCAAAGCGTATTAGCATAAAAAATATCCCGTTCCATTTGGCTATTCATTTTCTGGCGTGAAAGTAGAAGCAATTCACTAATCATTTTATCCATGCGCCCAATTTCTCTTTCAATGCGTTTTACGCTATCTGTTTCACCACATTCATGACGAACAAGCGCTGTAGCCAACTGTAAACGAGTGAGTGGTGTTTTTAATTCATGTGAAATAGATGAAAGTAGTGTTTGTTGATTAGAGATTAGATGATCAATAGAAGCCGCCATTCGATTAAAACTTTGACCAACTTGACGTAATTCTAATGGACCATTAGCCACTAAGCTCTTATCAATTTTAAAATTGCCTAATGCCACTGAATTCGCTGCTTCTTGCAAGCGAGAAATCGGCTTAGTCAGCATTCTTGTAAACAACCAAAGCAATGGGCTGGTGATTAAAAGAATAATCAAAATCAATATAATGGGTCTATCAAAAACATAATTAAAGATCTCACGCTGTGGATTAACGTAAGAAATAAAATACAAGGCATAAGAGGCTGTATCCCCTAAATAAACCTGGAACGGTCCTGAAAGCTGAAGCTCATTAAAATTTTTACGTTTAGGTTCTGAAAAATCGCCGGATACATCTGCAAATCTTCGGATATAAGGCGCTTCCTCTGGTAATTCACCTAGAATATCTTTAGTTTGTAAATTAATCAGAACTGGTCTAGAAGGTTGAAATTTATCTGAAGGTAAAACAGGAACTTCTGAAATTAGCCCCTGTAATTGACCATTACGAACGATATTTAGGATTTCTTTTTGATAGTTAACAATATCTGCTTCTTCTAGAGAGGAATAGAGTCTAAGATCGAGATTGGGTAGCACGATCACAAGGCTCATCATGATAAAAAAAGAAAACCAGAACATAGCAAATGTCCTGATTGCAAGTTGATTTAAACAGAAAAAACTACGCAATTTCATAAAACTAAGTGACTAAAAGATAGCCTTTTCCGCGTAAAGTTTTAAACCAAGGCAATTTGCTTTCTCGCTCTGGTAGCTTTCGTCTCAAATTAGATATATGCATATCAAGAGAGCGGTCGAACGGACTTAATGTTTTTCCTAGCACTTCTAAACTTAATTCTTCACGAGTAACAATATCCCCCTTTGATTCTATTAATCGCTGAAGAATCTTAAACTCATAATCCGTTAAATTTAAGTTTTCCTGACCATGCATTACAGTTTGGCGAGTCAAATATAAGGTTACATTCTCAAAAGATAATATTTCTTTTGTATCGCCAACATTATTTGATGGCGACACACTTCGACGCAAAATCGCTCTAATTCTTGCCACTAATTCACGATCATTAAATGGTTTAGGCAAGTAATCATCCGCACCTAATTCTAAGCCTAATACGCGATCAATGTCTTCACCTCTTGCAGTAAGCATCATCACTGGCACATTAGAGACTTTACGAATTTCTTTTAATGTATCAAGACCATTTAGCTTAGGCATCATCACATCAAGTAAAACCAACTCATGGCTTTCATCCAGTTTTTGTAATGCCTCTAATCCATTATTTGCTGTTTGAACATCAAACCCTTCTAGCGTTAAAAGGGATGAAAGTAATTCCGTCAATTCAACATCATCATCAACGAGCAAGAGTTTTGACATTGGGGATTCCTTTTTATCAATAGTTCTTGTTGTAGTGTGGTGAAAATAGAAAGATTATTTCCAGAATTGCCACCAGCTTGATTTTGGTTTCTCGCCAGTTTGAATAATGGTGTTATTCTCGCCTTGTTGCGAAACTTCTGGCAAAGGTTTATCGAGATTGGTTTCAGTCACCATACCACGTTGATCAAATTTTACAGTGAAAGTATGTTGAACAGGTGTTTCATAAGCACGTTGTTGTAAGAACACATAGTACCAAGTCTGACTATTATAAGGATCGATTAATACTGGCGTACCCAACAAATATTGTACTTGTTGAGCAGTCATGCCTTCTTTAACTTGAGCAACTGTAGTCGCTTCTAAATAGTTGCCTTGCGGTACATCAATTCGATATACAACTTTTTCAACGGTGGAACAAGAAGCGACGCTTAATGCTAAAAAGGTTGCGCCTAAAAGTGTTTTAACTTGCATTTTCTTTACCTTATTTGTGCAAAAGTACTGTCAAATAATACCCAAGTTTGAGCATATTTCCAAATTAATTCTCTGATTTTAAAGCCTTTTGTAATTGATCTTTTAAATTCGGCGGTAAACCTTTGATAGTAAGTGTATCCGTCATCGGTTCCCATTGAATTCGAGTATTCAATAAATCAGCATCGAAACTAATACTCACCCCTTTTCCTGAACCAGTGAATTTCGTTAGGGATTTTAAGGTTGAACGTACTGGCGGAATGCTGTCTTCCAAGCCATAATTCTGTTCTCCCGCAAAGGTAACAAAAGGCTGTTCATTTAGAGTGGGTAAGGAATCAGAAAGTTCCTGCAATTCAATTTCATCACCGCCTGCAAGTTGAGCTTTGCAATATTCAAACACTTGTTTTTTCACTGCTTGAGTTTGCTCTTTGTTGAGTTCACCTTGATCACAATAATCACTCACAGCTTGCAATAAACATTGATTTTGAACTTGTGGATTTAATCCTTCTTCGGCACCTAAAAAATCCATGAAAAAATCACTAATTTTGTGACCCACACGGCCTTTTATGAAAGTTAAATAACGATTAGAGTTTGCGTTCACCTGCAAATCCGTCAAATTCACTCTTGCCGCAATATCAAACTGAGTAATATCAAGATATTCTGTACGGCGAATATCTAAATGCTCATCCACTAACATACTACGACGGCTATCAAGCAATGCAATAAACAAATAATCTGTCGCTAAGAAATTATATTGACATAAAATCAAAGTACCACTTTCTGCAAAGTTATATTTACCTAGCTCATCTGCAAGCAATTTTGTTGAATATTGACTAAAACCTAAAAACTCAATTTCTTGTTCCAATAAACGATTTAAATGTTGTGCAAAGATAGACTTTTCCTGAAACACGCCAAAAGCCTTAGCTTTATTTTGATAGCCTTGATGAAGTTGCAACATCATTTGTTCTACTTCTGGCGTAATTGACAACAGCTCATCGCGTAATACGCTTTCCATTTTTATGCTGTCGCCATCCACATTTTTGACTAACTGATGCAAAACAATTTGATTAACGGTAATACTCATTTTTGTCACCCTTGAAAAATTTGCCGCAAATTATAACCACACTTTTTAAGCAAGAAAAAAGAAATTATTTAGGTTCTACCAAATAATCGGGTATCATAAGCCAAATTTTTGTTTTATTTTTAACATTATGGCTCAACATTCTAAATATTCTGATGCACAGCTAAGTGCAATTGTGAACGATATGATCGTAGTCCTAGAAAAGCATAAAGCCCCTGTAGATCTTTCGTTAATCGCACTGGGTAACATGGCGAGTAATTTATTAACCACTAGCGTGCCGCAAACTCAACGTGAGGCATTAGCTCAAGCGTTTTCGAATTCCTTAATTAATGCGGTAAAAACACGTTAATATGAAATGGATTAAAAAAGGCACTTTCAGCGGCAAACAATACCGCGATGACGTTTCACGAAAAATTTCGTGGGGTCATTGGTTTGCTTTTTTTAATATTATTGTTGCTATTATTATTGGCACTCGTTATGCCTTTATCATTGACTGGCCAGATACTCTAGCAGGAAAACTTTATTTCTTTGTGAGTTTGCTCGGGCATTTCAGTTTCAACGTTTTTGCGTTGTACTTACTCGTTGTCTTTCCTCTGAGTTTCATTGTTAAAAATCACCGCACTTTTCGCGGATTAACCGTGATATTTTCCACGATTTGTACAACCTTATTATTATTTGATACCGCCGTTTTCAATCGTTTTAATCTGCATTTATCCTCTGTTGTATGGAATTTGCTAGTCAATCCAGAAAATGGTGAAATGTCACGCGATTGGCAAATATTCTTTGCACCAATGCCAATAATTTTACTGGCACAAATGTTATTTTCTCGCTGGAGTTGGGAAAAATTACGCAGTCTTGAACGCCAAAAATGGCTAAAAGGCACTGGCATATTCTTAACCGCAATGTTCATTGCGACGCATTTAATTTATGCTTGGGCAGATGCTTATTTGTATCGTCCTATCACCATGCAACGCTCTAATTTCCCTTTATCTTATCCAATGACAGCTCGTTCTTTTTTAGAAAAACACGGTTTCTTGGATGGAGAAGAATATACGCAAAAATTGGCGCAAGAAGGCCGTTTAGATGCCTTAAAAATTGATTATCCGAAAAAAGAACTCACTTATGCACCAATTACGCATAAACCTAATATTCTGATCGTAACGGTTTCAGGTTTGCGCCATGATGCGATTTCTAGTGAAAAGATGCCAAAACTTGCTGAATTTGCGACAAGTTCAACAGAATTCAATAATCATTACAGCACAGGTAACAGTAACAACGCAGGCTTAATTGGGTTATTTTACGGGCTAAATGCAAATTACACCGATAGCATTTTAAGCAATCATACCCAATCTGTTTTAATCGAAAAATTACGAGCTGAACATTATCAATTTGGTTTATTTTCTGCTACAAATTTCAAAGATAGCGTCTTCCGCCAAGCATTATTTCGTGAAATAAAACTTCCATCGAATAAAACTAACAAACCAAATAATGAAAGTGCGGTAAAAAATCTTAATGATTTTATTAAAGCGCAAAAAACAGACTCCCCTTGGTTTGCTTATTTGGATTTAGCCTTGGAGGGTAAAAATCCATCAGATTATGACCGCACTTTGCAGGACATTGATTTTCTTTTAGCAAAAGTGTTAGAAAGTACACCGCTTGAAAATACATTAGTCATTATCACGTCAGAGCATGGTGTAACCTTTAATGAAATGAATGAAAAAGAGCGAGAAAACTACTTTGGGCGCGATGAAGTTCAAGTGCCATTGCTTGTATATTGGAAAGATTTACCGGTAGGCAAGCAATATGGGTTAAGCAGTCATACCGATATTTTACCTGCATTGATGAGACAAATTTTCCATGTAGAAAATAGATTAATGGATTATACACAAGGGGCTAATTTATTTGACCTGAGCGGGCGTGATTGGGTTCAAGCGTCTAATTTTAATTGGAATGTAATTATTCAATCAGATGGTACTCAATATCATATTAATCGTAAAGGTAACTACAAAAAATTTAACCCTAACTATGAGGAGCAATCTTCAGATAGACCACCGTTAGGCTTATTCTTGGAAACGTTTCAACTTGACAATCAATTTTTTGAAAAATAGATAGATAAAATAATATGAACGACGAACGGCAAAATTTAAACCAATCTGAAAATACGAAAAAACCTTTTTTTCAATCTTTATTTGGTCGCTTTTTTCAAGGTGAATTAAAAAACCGTGAAGAACTCGTGGAAGTGATTCGCGATTCAGAACAAAACGATTTAATTGATCAAAATACGCGTGAAATGATTGAAGGCGTGATGGAAATCGCGGAGCTTCGTGTTCGCGATATTATGATTCCTCGTTCACAAATTATTTTTATTGAAGATCAACAAGATTTAACTACTTGTTTAAACACAATTATTGAATCCGCACATTCTCGTTTTCCTGTGATTGCCGATGCAGATGATCGCGATAATATCGTAGGCATTTTGCATGCAAAAGATTTATTGAAATTTTTACGTGAAGATGCCGAAGAGTTTGATTTATCTTCATTATTACGCCCCGTCGTGATTGTGCCAGAAAGCAAAAGAGTGGATCGTATGTTGAAAGATTTCCGCTCTGAGCGTTTCCATATGGCTATTGTGGTGGATGAATTTGGTGCGGTATCAGGCCTTGTTACCATTGAAGATATATTAGAACAAATTGTTGGCGATATTGAAGATGAATTTGATGAAGAAGAGGTCGCAGATATTCGTCAGCTTTCTCGTCATACTTATGCTGTGCGTGCGCTCACAGATATTGATGATTTCAATGCGCAATTTAATACGGATTTTGATGATGAAGAAGTGGATACCATTGGTGGGCTAATTATGCAGACTTTTGGTTATCTACCAAAACGTGGTGAAGAAATTACGTTGAACAATCTTCAATTTAAAGTCACCTCGGCAGATAGTCGCCGATTGATTCAACTTCGAGTGACTGTGCCAGATGAACATTTGGCAGAAATGGATGATGTGGAAGAAAAAGACGAATAGCATTTTATCATCCTTAATGATGGCACGCGTTTTCTAACTCGTGCTTTTTATTTACTTGAAATGGGATTTCAAATTCCAACACAAAAGACGCTTGTAGGGGCGTGCAAAATATAATTGAATTTATGAATAAATATTTTACTTATCTTATTGCGCTTATATCTGGTTTAGTCGGTGTTTTTGCCTTTTCGCCATTTGATTATTGGCCTTTAGCCTATGTTTCTTTACTAGGTTTACTTTATGTCGCTAAAAATCCTAAAAAATCCACCGCACTTTTAGCGACGTTTTTGTGGTCGATGGGATTTTTTTGTTTTGGGGTAAGTTGGCTTAATGTCAGTATTCACCAATTTGGTGGCGCGTCTTTAGGTGTGAGTTATTTCCTTGTCGGTTTACTTGCGGCTTATCTTGTACTATATCCGATGCTCTTTACCTATTTGGTTCAGCGTTTCAACGTTCAAAGTGCGGTAATTTTTGCCGTGATTTGGACATTGACAGAATTTTTACGAGGTTGGATTTTTACCGGTTTTCCTTGGCTTCAGTTTGGTTATACACAAATTGACAGCCCATTTTATGGCATCGCCCCGATTTTTGGGGTAACAGGATTAACGTTCTTTACCGTTTGGGCAAGTGCGGTGATGTTTAATTTTGTTTTATCTTTATTTAAAACGAAAAATCTTAAATTAATCTTGGCGAATGTTTTGCTATTGAGCATCGTGGGGGGATTAAGTGCTTATTCATCCCAAATTCACTTTGTAAAATCTGTTGAAGATAAGGCAATTTCAGTCACGCTTGCGCAAGGAAATATTGAACAAAATCTAAAATGGGATCCAGATTATTTCTATTCTACTTTGGCGATTTATCAAAAATTAATCGCAGAAAATCTTGGTAAAACCGATTTAATTATTTTGCCTGAATCAGCGTTACCAACTCTTGAAAATGCGATTACGCCATTTTTTGAAGGATTAGATCGTGCAGCTAAAGAAACGAAAACGGAGATAATGGTTGGTACGGTATTCCAAGATATGAAATCTGGTAAGTTGCTTAATTCTATTATGACTGCTGGAAACCCAGACTTTCCTTATCAGCCCGATACGTCAAATCGTTATAGTAAGCATCATCTCGTGCCTTTCGGTGAATATGTTCCGCTAGAAAGTATTTTGCGACCACTTAATTCAGTGTTTAATTTGCCGATGTCTGCATTTCAAAGTGGAGAAGCGATTCAGCCATCTTTAATGGCAAAAAAACGCGCGTTTTCGCCAGCAATTTGCTATGAGATTATTTTCGGTGAACAAGTGCGGCAAAATTTGAAACAAGATACGGATTATTTGCTCACAATTTCTAATGATGCCTGGTTTGGTGATTCGATTGGGCCTTGGCAACATTTACAGATGGCAAGAATGCGAGCTTTAGAATTGGGTAAACCGCTTATTCGCGCAACGAATACGGGGATTTCGGTCTTTGTTGATGCACAAGGTAAGGTGTTAGCGCAGGCACCGCAATTTATTGAAACAACGTTGACGCATAAAATAGCGCCTGCGGAAGGCAAAACCCCTTATTCTGTGCTAGGAAATATGCCTTTATATGCTTTGTCATTGTTGTTTTTAGTATTACACGGCATGATGGCGTTTGTTCGTCGTAAGATGAACCTTTCACAAAAACGCTAGTCAAAACGACCGCACTTTTTATTTATAAACGAGATTTTAATGAATCAAAATCTAATTGAAGTTAAGAATCTCACCTTTAAACGCGGTGATCGCGTGATTTATGATAACCTGAATTTGCAAGTAAAAAAGGGAAAAATCACTGCGATCATGGGGCCGTCGGGGATTGGTAAAACCACCTTACTTAAATTGATAGGTGGGCAACTGATACCAGAACAAGGTGAAATTTTGTTTGATGGGCAAGATATTTGTCGTCTATCTAATAGTGAACTGTACGAAGTACGCAAACGGATGGGGATGTTATTTCAATCCGGTGCGCTTTTTACGGATATTTCTACTTTTGATAATGTCGCCTTTCCAATTCGTGAACATACGCATTTGCCTGAAAGTTTAATTCGTCAAATCGTATTGATGAAATTGGAAGCTGTTGGGTTGCGAGGTGCTGCCGCATTGATGCCTTCAGAACTTTCTGGTGGTATGGCTCGTCGAGCTGCATTAGCACGCGCTATTGCACTTGACCCTGATTTAATTATGTTTGATGAGCCATTTACTGGGCAAGATCCAATCAGTATGGGCGTAATTTTGAGCCTGATTAAACGATTAAATGAAGCGTTAAATTTGACTTCTATCGTCGTGTCGCACGATGTGGAAGAAGTATTGAGTATTGCAGATTATGCTTATATTATTGCAGACCAAAAAGTTATCGCAGAAGGAACGTCTGAGCAGCTTTTACAGAGCCAAGATCCGCGCGTGGTGCAATTCTTAAAAGGTGAATCTGATGGTCCTGTGCGCTTTAAGTACCCAGCGCAAGATTATGTGAAGGAATTGTTTGAATGATCGTCAATTTTATTTCTGCTTTGGGTAAACAGGTGATTGACTTTTTCCGTGCCTTAGGGCGAGCAGGCTTTATGTTATTTGGCGCTTTGATCGGCAAGCCACAAATTCGTAAGCATTTTCCTTTGCTTGTGAAGCAAATGCATGTTTTAGGTGTCCAATCGTTACTCATTATTTTGTTGTCCGGTTTATTTATTGGAATGGTATTAGGACTACAAGGTTATGTTGTGTTAGTCGATTTTTCTGCTGAAACAAGTTTGGGACAGCTTGTAGCGCTTTCTCTTTTACGAGAATTAGGGCCTGTTGTTACCGCACTTTTATTCGCGGGTCGAGCAGGTTCTGCATTGACGGCTGAAATAGGCTTAATGAAAGCTACTGAACAACTTTCTAGTCTTGAAATGATGGCTGTTGATCCTTTACGTCGAGTGATTGCACCTCGTTTTTGGGCGGGAGTTATTTCCATGCCAATTTTGTCAATCTTGTTTATCGCGATTGGTATTTGGGGCGGTTCCTTAGTTGGTGTGGATTGGAAAGGTGTTGATTCGGGTAGCTTTTGGTCTGTGATGCAAAATTCCGTGAGTTGGAGCTATGACATTTTAAATGGCTTTATTAAAGCGGTTTTCTTTGCTGTTGCCGTAACTTGGATTGCGCTTTTTAATGGTTATGATTGTATGCCAACATCAGAAGGCATCAGCCAAGCTACAACACGAACAGTCGTGCATGCCTCTCTTGTTGTTCTAGGATTAGATTTTATTTTGACTGCTATTATGTTTGGAGCAGGTTAAGGATTTTTTATGAGACAAACAATTAAATATGAATTTTGGGTCGGGTTATTTTTATTACTTGGTATTGGCGCCTTAGTTTTTTTAGGTTTACGCGTAGCCAACGTACAAGGTTTTGGTGAGACGAAATCTTATACTGTGACGGCAACTTTTGATAATATTGGTGGACTAAAAGTACGTGCACCATTAAAAGTTGGTGGAGTGGTTATTGGGCGTGTGAGCGGTATTACGCTTGATGAAAAAAGCTATTTACCCAAAGTCAGTATTGCAATTAATCAGGAATATAATGAGATTCCAGAAAACAGTTCTTTATCAATTAAGACATCTGGTTTATTGGGTGAGCAATATATTGCATTGACAATGGGGTTTGATGATGGTGAATCGGCTATGCTTAAAGAAGGTAGCCAAATTCAAGATACAAAATCTGCGATGGTGTTGGAGGATTTAATCGGCCAATTCCTTTACGGCGATAAAAAATCTGATGGTAACAGTGAAAAGACTGAGCCTACAGTACAATAACAACTCACATTTATTTAGGAGATTTATGATGAAATTTTTCCAAGTGAAAAAATGGTTTGCAATTTTAACCTTAGTATTTACCGCACTTTTTGCTGCTGGTACTGCTATGGCTGAAACAAGTCCTTATGTATTAATGCAACAAGCGTCAGATAAATTGTTTTCTGATATTCAGGCAAATCAAAGCCAGATTAAAAAGAATCCAAATTATTTACGTACTATCGTTCGTAATGATTTACTACCTTATGTTCAAGTTAATTATGCTGGTTCTTTGGTGCTAGGTTCTCATTTCAAATCTACTACACCTGAACAACGTGAAAAATTCTTTAAAGCTTTTGGTGATTTTATTGAACAAGCTTATGCACAAGTATTAACGGCATATTCAAATCAACAAATCCAAATTGAGCCAGAAAAAGCATTAGGTGATAAAAACTTAGTAAATATTCGTGTGAATATTATTCAAACCAATGGTGCAGCACCAATTAAATTAGATTTTAAATGGCGTAAGAATGGTAAAACGGGTGAATGGTTAGCTTATGACATGGTTGCTGAAGGCGTGAGCATGGTTGTAACAAAACAACAAGAATGGAGTGGTATCTTACGTCAACAGGGTATTGATGCATTAACGGCTCAAGTACAAAAATCAGCCGCTCAACCTGTAACATTCAGCAAATAATTTTGTTGCCATGTTAAATTGGGATTTAAAGAAAAATGATGATAAGATAGCGCTCCTTTTGTCCGGGGAGCTATCTCGCAATACGTTGTTGCCTATGTGGCAGCAACGTGACACTTTTTTATCAGCTAGTGCGCTTGATCGAACGGTTGTTGAATGGGATTTATATGGTATTCAGCACATTGATTCGGCTGGTTTTGCAGCGCTTTGTGATTTTTTACGAGAGTGCCAAAAGCTTAATAAAACAGTGCGATTAGTTTATCCACCAAAACAATTATTAACCCTTGCAGATCTTGTTGGTTTGTCTGATTGGATCGCAAATTTTACAGATCTTAATTAAACGGAAATCTGATGGAACTTCAAGAAATTGAACGAATTTTAAAAGATGCGCTAAACGTAGAAGAGGTTTATGCTCAAGGTGAAAATGCGCATTTTGGCGTGATTGTAGTGAGTGATGAAATTGCTGCACTTTCTCGCGTAAAGCAACAACAAACAATTTATGCTCCGTTAATGGCTTATTTTACTACTGGCGAAATTCACGCGTTAACAATTAAAACTTATACTACTGAAAAGTGGAAACGTGATCGTGCATTAAACCAACTTAATTAAGGATTCAAAAATGGAAAAATTTCGTGTTTATGGGCAGTCTCGTTTAAGTGGAACCGTGAATATTTCAGGTGCAAAAAATGCCGCACTTCCAATTCTTTTTGCCGCTATTTTGGCAACAAAACCAGTTAAACTCACGAACGTGCCTGCGCTTAAAGATATTGAAACCACTTTGAAAATTTTACGTAAATTAGGCGTGGTGGTAGATCGTGATGAAACTGGCTCAGTTTTATTAGATGCATCGAATATCGATCATTTCACCGCACCTTATGAATTGGTTAAAACCATGCGTGCTTCTATTTGGGCATTGGCGCCTTTGGTTGCTCGTTTTCATCAAGGTCAAGTATCTTTACCTGGTGGTTGCTCTATCGGTGCTCGTCCAGTTGATCTCCATATTAGTGGTTTAGAAAAATTAGGCGCAGACATCGTTCTTGAAGAAGGATATGTAAAAGCACAAGTATTAGATCGTCTTGTGGGCACTCGCATTGTCATGGAAAAAGTGAGCGTAGGTGCAACTTTATCTATTATGATGGCAGCAACGCTTGCGAAAGGAACCACCGTAATTGAAAACGCGGCTCGTGAGCCTGAAATTGTAGATACCGCCGACTTCCTCAATAAAATGGGTGCGAAAATATCTGGTGCAGGTTCTGATCACATCACGATTGAAGGTGTTGAACGTTTAACTGGTTGTGAACATAGTGTCGTGCCAGATCGTATTGAAACGGGTACATTCTTAATTGCCGCAGCAATTTCGGGCGGTCGTGTTGTTTGTCAAAATACTAAGGCTGATACTTTAGATGCAGTGATCGATAAACTTCGTGAAGCTGGCGCTCAAGTTGATGTTACTGAGAATAGTATCACTTTAGATATGCTTGGAAATCGCCCTAAAGCAGTAAATATTCGTACTGCACCACATCCTGGGTTCCCTACTGATATGCAGGCTCAATTCACCTTATTAAATATGGTGGCAGAGGGCACAAGTATTATTACTGAAACGATTTTTGAAAATCGTTTTATGCATATTCCTGAATTAATTCGCATGGGCGGAAAAGCTGAAATTGAAGGGAATACTGCCGTATGTCATGGTGTTGAACAGTTATCTGGCGCAGAAGTGATGGCGACAGATCTCCGAGCATCTATTAGTTTAGTTCTTGCTGGTTGTATCGCAACAGGTGAAACCATAGTAGATCGTATTTATCATATCGATCGTGGTTATGAACATATAGAAGAAAAACTTCGTTGTTTAGGTGCTAGAATTGAACGTTTCTCTGGAGAGAGCGAAGTTTAATAAAATAAACTAACTATTAGATTTATTTAATATAGGGGCTAATTTCGAGTTTTTCAGAAATTAGCCTTCTGTTTATCAGTAATTATTACTTTTAAAAAAACTTAAACTCCGTCCATTGATAATATCGCTCGCCTGATTTTTGAATTCCGCCGTAATTTTGCCATTCGGGATGATTAGGTGTGTCAGGTAAACATTGGGTTTCTAGTGCTACGCCAGAAAAATCCGCATATAATTCGCCATTTCTCGTTGGTGTACCTGCAAGATAATTCCCCGTATAAACCTGCAATACGGCTTGCGAGGTTCTTACTTCCAAACTTAAATCACCAGTTGGAGAAGTCAGTAACACGCAAGGCTTTTGCCAAGCTTTATTGACAATAAAGGAATGATCGTAACCTTTTGTTGCTTGCTGATCCCCTTGTAAAAAATCTTGTTTGATGGGTTTAGCAATACGGAAGTCAAAACTCGTATTCACTACGTGCTTTAATGGAGAATTAGGAATCCCCTCATTATCTACAGGCAGATAAAAATCAGCATTTAAACGTAATGTATGTTCACGCACGTCACTGCCTTGCTCTGCATTTTCTAAATTGAAATAAGTATGATTCGTTAAGTTCAATGCAGTATCCTTATCACACATCCCTGCATATTCAATTTTTACGCTATTATCATCTGTTAGCGTATAGGTTACAGAGACATCCACATTACCAGGAAAACCTTGATCACCATCTACTGAATGTAATGAAAAACACACAAAATTATCACCGCACTCTTGAATTTTCCAACGGCGTTTATCAAAGCCCTCTCCACCATGAAGCTGATGTTTACCTTGATTACTTCTTAATTGAATGAGTTCACCATTCAATTCAAATTGTGCATTTGCAATACGATTTGCATAACGCCCCACGCTTGCGCCTAAATAGCTTTGATGATTTGGATAATCTTTTACCTTACAACCCAATAAAACCTCGCGTAAACTGCCATTTACTGGCACTTTGCAAGAAAGCCAAGTTGCCCCCCAATCCATAAATTGAACACGCATTCCATTTTCATTTTGCAGGGTTATCAGCTGATAAGGTGCACCATCAGGCGCATTAAAAGTAGTTTGTTCTAACATCATTTTCTCTTAAATCACTCGAACACCTTGTGATGCAGTGCACACATAAAAAGTTTCTTTTAAACCAGTCGTTTTCTCGTAATTATCCGCAATAATTTTACGAACGGCATCGACTTTATCATGTGGCGCAAGTGCGACAATACAGCCACCAAAACCGCCGCCCGTCATACGTGCACCGCCACTTTTGCCAATAACAAGTTGGGCCAATTCAACTAAATAATCAATTTGTGGCACGGTAATTTCAAAATCATCACGCATTGAATCATGAGATTCCCCCATTAACTCACCTAAACGGGTCAAATCATTCTTCTTCAGTGCTTCCACTGCATCGAGTACTCGTTGATTTTCTGTGACGACATGACGAGCACGTTTTGCTGCTAATGGTGAAAGTGCGGTCAATTCTGCTTCTCTGTTTCGGAATTGTTCAACTGAAACATCACGCAATGCTTTTACTCCAAAAAATTTTGCCGCCTCTTCACATTGCTGACGGCGAGTATTGTATTCACCCGTTACCAAATCGTGCGGTACGTTTGAGTTCACAATAATAACCGCGACATCTTGTGGCACGGGTGTTGGAGTGGTTTCAAGACTACGACAATCGATCATCAGTAAGTGATTTTCCTGCCCAAGTGCGGAAATTAACTGATCCATATTGCCACAATTTGCCCCAACAAATTGGTTTTCCGCTTTTTGTCCATTCAATGCAATATCTGTGTGAGAAAGTGGTAAATCGCCAAGTTGTTGGCAGAATTTACCCACCGCAACTTCTAACGCTGCAGATGAACTTAATCCAGAAGAAAGCGGCACATTTCCAGAAATCACTAAATTTGCACCTTGTTGAAAGTGCGGGTAACGTTCTTGGATAAATTTTACAACCCCACGCACGTAATTAGCCCATTTATGTTCACTCTTAGGAATTTCAACATTGAGAGAAAATTCATCAATTTCATCAAGATCCGCCGCATAAACATTCCAAATATGATCATCTCGTTTTGTACCAGAAACGGCCGTACCAAAATTAATCGCACAAGGCATAACAAAGCCGTCGTTGTAGTCGGTATGTTCGCCGATGATATTTACTCGGCCTGGCGCATAGGCGGTAATTTCTGGCAAATTTTTATGCTGTTTATTGAAAATTTGTTGAGCATTTTGGATTGGAGTCATATTTCTATCCTTATATTAAATCTGTACTCGATCTCCCCTTTCTTTTGTAAAGAGGGGGACTGACTATATTATTTAGTTCTTTCTTTATAATGAACTTCACTCAAAGCACGTAATCGCTCTGCAGCCTGTTCTGCCGTTAAATCGCGTTGGCTTTCACCTAACATTTCATATCCCACCATAAATTTACGCACAGTTGCTGAGCGTAAAAGAGGAGGATAAAAATGAGCGTGTAGCTGCCAATGTTCGTTATCTTCGCCATTAAATGGTGCCGCATGAAATCCCATTGAATATGGGAAAGAGGTTTCAAATAGATTGTCGTACTTGGTTGTCAATTTTTTCAAAATAACCGCAAGATCTTTTGATTGTTCGTCACTTAATTCAGTTAAACGTTTTACATGAGTTTTTGGTAAAAGCAATGTTTCAAATGGCCAAATAGCCCAATAAGGCACTAAAGCTACCCAATGTTCAGTTTCAACGACAATACGTTCTTCTAACTCCAGTTCTCGTTTCACATAATTAACTAACATTACTGAACCATGTTTTAATAAATAATCGCGTTGCGTGTGATCTTCACGAGCAACTTCATTTGGCAAGAAACTATTCGCCCAAATTTGACCATGTGGATGTGGGTTCGAACACCCCATTGCTGCCCCTTTGTTTTCAAAAATTTGCACCCATTGGTATTTCGCACCAAGTTCACGAAGTTGCTCTTGCCATACTTTAATCACTTCTTCAATCTCAAGTGCGGTCAATAATGGTAATGTTTTACTATGATCTGGAGAGAAACAAATGACTCGACTTTCACCACGAGCTTGAGAACTTTGGAAAAGTGGATCTGAGGATTTTTCAGGGGCTGGCGTATCTTCTAAAAGAGCAGAAAAATCATTTTTAAACACATAAGGTTTACGATAATCGGGATTTAATTCACCTGTAATACGCTTATTACTCGGGCAAAGATAACAAGTTGGATCATAACTTGGTTTTTGTTCTTCATTGACCTTTTCCTGTTGCCCTTGCCACGGACGTTTTGCACGATGTGGCGAAACTAAAACCCATTGATCAATTAACGGATTATAGCGACGATGTGGATGCTCGGTTGGTTCAAAAATATCACTCATAATTGGTTCCCTTTCTAAATTGTAAACGATTACACAAAATACTGCGCATAAGATAGCAAATTCAAAAAAATAAACCGTGATCAGTATCACATAATGGGAAAATCTCTGAAAGTTTTTTGTGATCTCGATTACAAATCAGAAAGTAACCGCTTTCAATTTTATTTAGAAAGAACATAATAAGAAACGTGATTTCATTATGGAGAGCATTCTATGAGCACCATTCATGATGTAGCTGAATTAGCCCATGTATCTATTGCTACTGTTTCTCGTGTTGTAAATCAACATCCCTCAGTAAGTGAAGATACCCGCCTTGCCGTAAAACAAGCAATTGAGCAACTTAATTATCAGCCCAATGCCAATGCTAAAGCCCTTGCAATACAAAACACCGATACGATTGGTGTGGTTGTTACCGATGTAACAGACTCGTTTTTTGCTATTTTAGTGAAAGCCGTAGATAAAGTTGCAGAAGCACACCGTAAAACAATCTTGATTGGCATTGGCTATCACCATGCAGAGAAGGAGCGTGAAGCTATTGATACTTTACTTCGCAAGCGTTGTAGTTGTTTAGTTGTGCATTCGAAAGCATTATCTGACAATGAACTTAGCCATTATTTGAAAACAGTACCAGGAATGGTGATTATCAACCGAGTGATTCAAGGCTATGAAAATCGTTGCGTAAGTTTAGATAATAAAAAAGGAACCTACTTAGCAACGGAAATGCTTATCCGTTGTGGTCATAAAGATATCGCATATATTGGATCTAACCATGCTATTTTCGATGAAATAGAGCGTCGAGATGGTTATCTGACTGCATTAAAAGATCACAATTATCCAATTATTGAGCATGCCATCACGCACAATTCACCAGACTTCGAAGGTGGAGAAAAAGCTATGATTGATTTGCTTAGTTATAACAAAGATCTCACTGCAGTTGTGGCTTATAATGATTCGATGGCTGCGGGAGCCATTTCAGTTCTCAATGAAAACAATATTAGTGTACCAAGCCAATTTTCAATCATTGGTTTTGACGATATGCCAATTGCTCGTTATTTAATTCCTAAATTGACGACTATTCGCTATCCTATTGATTTAATGGCAACTTATGCAGCTAATCTAGCATTAAGCCTTGTCGATAATGAGGTGAGAACGCCATCAACAATTCAGTTTAACCCAACATTAGTACGTCGTTTTTCTGTGGAATCTATCTAAATTTGAAGATAAACACACTCATAAAATGTGATAGTGATCACAAATCCGAATTTTTAATGTAATCGTTTTCATTTTATGTGAGTTTGATCACAGATTCCGAGTAAATTATTCGCTAATATGGCATTAATTACAGAATGTCATGCAATATTTCCCCCTAACATCAACATTCCAAAATAGGAGCGTTATTATGAAAAAAACAGCAGTATTAAGTGCGGTTGCTTTGGCTATCGGTTTAGGAGCAGTATCTTCAAGTTTTGCAGCCGATAGTAAAATCGGCGTCACTATTTACAAATATGATGATAATTTTATGTCATTAATGCGTAAAGAGATCGACAAAGAGGCTAAAGCAGTTGGCGGTATTAAACTTTTAATGAATGACTCCCAAAATGCACAATCAATTCAAAATGACCAAGTTGATGTATTACTTTCCAAAGGTGTGAAGGCTCTTGCAATTAACTTAGTTGACCCTGCAGCAGCACCAACCATTATTAGCAAAGCAAAACCAGACAACATTCCTGTTGTATTCTTTAATAAAGACCCAGGTGCAAAAGCTATCGGTTCTTATGAACACGCTTACTATGTAGGTACTGATCCAAAAGAATCAGGCTTAATTCAAGGGGATTTAATTGCAAAACAATGGAAAGCGAATCCAGCTCTAGACTTAAATAAAGATGGCAAAATCCAATTCGTATTATTAAAAGGTGAACCAGGTCACCCAGATGCTGAAGCACGTACAAAATTCGTAGTTGAAGAACTTAATGCAAAAGGTATCCAAACTGAACAATTATTTATTGATACAGGTATGTGGGATGCTGCAATGGCGAAAGATAAAGTAGATGCTTGGTTATCTAGCTCTAAAGCGAACGACATTGAAGTAATTATTTCTAACAATGATGGTATGGCATTAGGCGCATTAGAAGCAACCAAAGCACATGGTAAAAAACTCCCTATCTTCGGTGTGGATGCGTTACCAGAAGCATTACAACTCATCAAAAAAGGTGAACTTGCTGGTACTGTGTTAAACGATGGTGTGAACCAAGGTAAAGCAGTTATTCAATTATCTAACAACTTAGCACAAGGCAAAGCAGCAACTGAAGGAACAAAATGGGAATTAAAAGATCGTGTTGTACGTATCCCTTATGTTGGTGTAGATAAAGACAACTTAGGCGACTTCTTAAAATAATTTCTCATCAATTTTTGTTGTAATCCAAGGGGAAGTTACCCTTCCCCTTTTTAACGAGGTTGGATATGACATCTCAAACTCAAAGCCAAGACAGCCAAGTGCTGCTCACAATGACCAATGTCTGCAAATCCTTTCCTGGCGTAAAAGCCTTAGATAACGCAAACTTAACGGTTCGTTCACATTCTGTTCATGCTTTAATGGGTGAGAACGGCGCGGGCAAATCTACATTACTAAAATGCTTATTCGGCATTTATACCAAAGATGAAGGTGAAATCCTTTTCTTAGGTCAACCCGTCAATTTTAAAACATCTAAAGAAGCCCTTGAGAATGGTATTTCAATGGTGCACCAAGAACTCAACCTCGTGCGCCAAACTAGCGTAATGGATAACTTGTGGCTTGGACGCTATCCACTTAAGGGACCTTTTGTCGATCACGCCAAAATGTACCGTGATACTAAAGCTATTTTTGATGAATTGGATATTGATGTAGATCCTAAAGAAAAGGTCGCCAGACTTTCAGTTTCTCAAATGCAGATGATCGAAATTGCGAAGGCGTTCTCGTATAACGCTAAAATCGTAATCATGGATGAACCAACATCCTCGCTTTCTGAAAAAGAAGTTGAGCATCTGTTTAAAATTATCGACAAATTAAAACAACGCGGTTGCGGCATCATTTATATTTCTCACAAAATGGATGAAATCTTCAAAATCTGTGATGAAATTACTATTTTACGCGACGGTAAATGGATCAACACCGTAAATGTGAAAGAATCCAGCATGGAACAAATTGTCGGAATGATGGTAGGTCGTGAATTAACACAGCGTTTCCCTGAAAAAACAAACACGCCAAAAGAAGTAATTTTACAGGTGGAAAATCTTACCGCTAAAAATCAACCATCCATTCAAGACGTATCTTTTGAATTACGAAAAGGTGAAATTCTCGGTATTGCAGGCCTTGTGGGGGCTAAACGTACTGATATCGTTGAAGCTATTTTTGGTGTACGTGAATTAACCGAAGGAACTATCAAGTTACACGGAAAAACCGTGAAAAATCATACCGCACTTGAAGCGATTAATAATGGCTTTGCATTGGTAACTGAAGAGCGTCGTTCAACTGGTATTTACTCTAATTTAAGCATTGAATTTAACTCATTGATTTCAAATATGAAATCTTATCTCACACCATGGAAATTACTTAGCACGAAGAAAATGAAAAGTGATACCCAGTGGGTAATTGATTCAATGAATGTTAAAACGCCATCACATAGAACAACAATTGGTTCTCTTTCTGGTGGTAACCAACAAAAGGTCATTATCGGTCGTTGGCTTTTAACTCAACCTGAAATTCTGATGCTTGATGAGCCGACTCGTGGTATCGACATCGGGGCAAAATTTGAAATTTACCAACTCATTCAAGAACTCGCTAAAAAAGACAAAGGCATTATTATGATTTCATCAGAAATGCCTGAATTACTAGGTGTAACTGACCGTATTTTAGTGATGAGTAACGGTAAATTGGCGGGTATTGTAGAAACTGCAAAAACTTCACAAGAAGAAATCTTGCAACTCGCTGCGAAATATTTATAACAAAAGGAACAGATTATGAGTGCCTTACAAAAAAACAAATCCTTTGATTTCTTAAAGCAAAATGCCATTTATTTTGTGCTATTGATTTTGCTCGGTATTATTATTGCGCAAGATCCAACATTCTTAAATTTGATGAACTTTAGTAATATTTTAACTCAATCTTCAGTTCGTTTAATTATTGCACTTGGGGTTGCTGGTTTATTAATTACACAAGGAACGGACTTATCTGCTGGTCGTCAAGTTGGTTTGGCTGCAGTTATCTCTGCAACTATGTTGCAATCAATGGAAAATATGAACCGCGTATTTCCTGAAATGGGTGAAATTCCAATTCCTGTTGTTATTCTTGCCGTTTGTGCTGTGGGAGCAATTATTGGTTTAATAAATGGATTGGTTATTGCTTACTTAAATGTAACACCGTTTATTGCAACTATGGGAACCATGATTATCGTATATGGTTTCAACTCACTATACTATGATGCTGTAGGTGGATCGCCAATCGCTGGTTTTAGTGAAAATTTCTCAACATTTGCTCAAGGCTTTTTCCGAATTGGGAGTTTCAAGCTTTCTTATATTACTATTTATGCTGCAATTGCTTCATTTTTGGTGTGGATAATGTGGAACAAAACCCGTTTTGGTAAAAATATCTTTGCTATTGGGGGAAATCCAGAAGCAGCAAAAGTTTCAGGCGTGAATGTTGCACGTAATTTAGTTGTTATTTATATGATTGCCGGTGTGTTTTATGCCTTTGGTGGTATGCTCGAAGCGGGCCGTATTGGTTCTGCAACTAACAACTTAGGTTTTATGTATGAATTAGATGCGATTGCCGCTTGCGTAGTGGGTGGCGTATCCTTCGCGGGTGGTGTAGGGACAGTAATTGGTGTCATCACTGGCGTTATCATCTTTACAGTTATCAACTACGGTTTAACTTACATCGGTGTAAACCCTTACTGGCAATACATCATCAAAGGTAGCATTATTATTTTAGCGGTAGCCATTGACTCATTAAAATATGCGAAGAAGAAATAATTATTCTAGATAAAAAGAGTAGAGAAAATAACCGCACTTTGTAAAGTGCGGTTATTTTTTATATAAATCTTAAAGGTAGGTAGAATTCTGAAAGAGATACTTCTTGGTAACTATGTTGAAATCAATCATTAAGTATTTATAGTCTATATAAATAAAAAGCGACTTACTTTTACATAAGTCGCTTTTGGGAAGGCCTAATTAATGTTTAGGTCTGAAGAAAATCATTGTAAAGATTTGCCAGAAGAAGGCTAGTGCACCGAAGATGAATACCACATCACCGCCTAGACGTACCCAACGTAAGGTATCGAATAATGGCTGTTGCATAAATTCTTCACTACGTGCATACCATAAGCCTTCTGAGATACTTGCATATCCTTGGATAACGCCGATAGGTAGTAAGCTTGATACGATCATCAGTACTAAACCGCCGTTTAATAACCAGAAGCCCCATTTCATTAACTTATCGTTAAATGGTGTATCTGGACGTAAATAACGAGCGATTAAGAAGACGAAACCTAATGCCAAGAAGCCATACACACCGAATAATGCCGCGTGAGCGTGAACAGCAGTCGTGTTCAAGCCTTGAACATAGTAGAGTGAAATTGGAGGGTTGATTAAGAAACCAAATACGCCAGCACCTAACATATTCCAGAATGCGACGGCTACGAAGCAGTAAAGAGGCCATTTTAAGCGTTCCATCCAAGGTGCTTTTTGTTTCATTGCCCAGTGTTCCCACGCTTCGTGACCTAATAATACTAAAGGTACCACCTCAAGTGCAGAGAATGATGCACCCACAGCAATAATTGGGGTTGTTGCTCCCGCGAAGTATAAGTGGTGGAAAGTACCAGGGATACCACCGATTAAGAACAACGCTGCTTCAGTAATGGTTGCCACGGTCGCAGTACGACGTGAAACTAAACCTAAACTTACGAAGATGAATGAGAGTGCCGCTACAGAGAATACTTCGAAGAAGCCTTCTACCCATAGGTGAACTACCCACCAACGCCAGTATTCCATCACAGAAATGTGAGTGTGCTCGCCATAGAATAATGCTGGGCCATAGAATAAACCGATCGCAATGACGGAAGCGAAGAACAATGCCAATAAGTTTTTATCACCGGGTTGTTTGAATGCGTTCACTGTACCGCGAAGCATTAAGACTAACCAGAACAAGATGCCTGCGAATTTCACTGCTTGCCAGAAACGACCTAAGTCAATGAATTCGTAACCTTGGTGGCCGAACATAAAGCTCCATTCTTCAGGAAGAATATGCGCAATCGCTAAGTAGCTACCAGTAAATGAACCCACTACTAATACCACTAATGCCCAGTAGAGAACATCTACACCCAATTTTTGGAATTTCGGATCTTTACCGCCATTAATGATTGGTGCAAGGAATAAACCGCCAGCTAAGAATGCCATTGCAATCCAGAATAAGGCTGCTTGAATATGCCATGTACGCACTAATGAATAAGGTAAGTATTGAGAAATATCAATACCATAGAATTCTTGACCTTCAACGGTATAGTGAGCAACAATCGCTCCTAAGTTCACTTGCAGTAAGAATAATGCAAGCACAGTGAAGAGGTATTTACCTAACGAACGTTGAGAAGGGGTAAGTTGTAATTTTGTAAGTGGATCGAATTCAGGTGTTGCGGGTTCTTTTTCATCTTCACGTTTTTTGAATGACCAAATCCACACCACGAAACCAATACCTGCAATGAGGAATACGACACTTGCAATAGACCAAATGACGTTTTCTGGTGTTGGTACGTTGTTGATTAACGGCTCATGTGGCCAGTTATTGGTATAACTTGCATGAGTATTTGGACGTTCAGCTGAGGCAGTCCATGCTGTCCAGAAGAAGAATTTAGCTAAGTCTTTACGCGCTTGTAAGTCAGGAAGGGTATTATCCTTCATCGCAAAGTGTTCACGAGTCACTTTAGTTGCAGGATCATCACTATATAAAGAGATGTAGTATTGTGCCGTTTTTTCCATTGCTGCTAAACGGGTGTTAGAAAGCACAACGGTACCGTTTTCAACTTTACTACCGCGATATTCTTTGGTTAAACGTGCTTTTAATAAAGTTTGTTGTTCATCATTTAAATCAGCGAAGTTTTTACCAAACTCTTGATTCGCTGTAATGTCCAACCAGTTAGTTAGTTCACGGTGAAGCCAATCCGCTGTCCAGTCTGGTGCTTGATATGCGCCATGCCCCCAAACTGACCCCACTTGCATACCGCCAGTAGTTTGCCAAGCGGTTTGACCATGTAAAATATCATCGTGCGTAATCACTTTTTCGCCAGATTCAGAAACATATTGTTGCGGAATCGGCGGTGCTTCACGATATACTTCGAACCCGTAGTAGCCTAAAATTGAGAATGACCCAATCAATACGGCAACTAATAGGTACCAGAACTTTTTATACTGTCCCATTTTATCACTCCTAGGTTATTGAAAAATTAACTTCCTATTTAAAATCATAGGCAAATATTTTACATAAAGTAAAATACCTGACTAATTATATCGGGTATTATGGCGTTAAAATAATACCTCAAACAAAGTAATTGACTAAATTAGTAGGTTATTTTGATTGGAATCAAAAAAAGTGTGATTAAAAAATGATTTAACCACACTTAAATGTTTAGTAATCAGATGCTTATTCAAAATTAAAATTGGAGTGATTGGCGAGATTAAAATTGGTTTGTGTAATTCTAATACAAAGAGCGGTGAAATATCACCGCTCTTTTATCTTTAAAGTTAATTAACGTTCATTCCAACGTTTAATAGACTCACGAATCACTTCTTTCGCTTCTTCTACATCGCCCCAATGCGTTACTTTCGTTGAACCTGGTTTTTTAAGCGCTTTATAGTTATTGAAGTGAAACTCAATTTGTTTAATTAAGTTTGCCGGTAAATCTGCTAATGAATTGTACGCATTTCCTGTATCACGATCATCTGCAGGAACACAAACGATTTTGTCATCCACTTCGCCATCATCAACAAATTTCATGACACCAATTACTTTAGCTTCAAGGAATACACCTGTTGCTAATGGTTGACGAGTGATTAATAACACATCTAACTCATCGCCATCTTCATCTAAAGTTTGTGGAATGAAACCATAGTTAGTTGGTTTTGCAAAAATTGCAGGCTCAACACGATCTAATTGGAATGCCGCAACTTTACGGTTCCATTCGATTTTATGGCAGCTACCTTCTGGAATTTCGTTTACTACATTGATAATACCAGCATCTACATCGCCTGGCGTTAAAATTTGATTAAAATCAGCCATTTTGTTTCCTTCATTTTATCAAGTTAAAAAACGCGACAAGTATAGCAGTTTTTCTGCTGACTCGCAGTCTCATTTGTAGAGAAAATCAGCAAATAGATTATTTCATAACTATTCATAATTTTGACCGCACTTTATCCTAAACAAAACTCACGCAAACGTTTACTTCTCATTTTTATGATGTAAAATAGCGAACCTTATTCACTTCAATTTTTCACTCAACTTTAAGGAACACTATGCCAACTTTAGAAAAAACATTTGAGCTCAAGCAACGTGGTTCAACTGTTCGTCAAGAAATTATCGCGGGTTTAACCACATTCTTAGCAATGGTTTATTCTGTAATCGTGGTACCCAATATGCTAGGTGCTGCAGGTTTTCCTGCGGAATCTGTCTTTATTGCCACCTGTTTGGTCGCAGGATTAGGATCGATCTTAATCGGCTTATGGGCAAATGCACCAATGGCAATTGGTTGTGCGATTTCTCTTACAGCTTTCACTGCATTTAGCTTAGTAATTGGTCAAAAGGTCGCCATACCTGTTGCACTAGGCGCTGTATTCTTAATGGGGATTGTGTTTACTTTAATTTCTGCTACAGGTATTCGTGCATGGATCTTGCGTAATTTACCATCCAGTATCGCTCATGGAGCCGGCATTGGTATCGGACTCTTTTTACTTTTAATTGCGGCAAATGGCGTTGGTTTAGTCGTCAGCAACCAAGCTGGCTTACCAGTAAAATTAGGCGATTTCACCTCATTCCCTGTAATGATGTCCTTAATTGGTTTAGCGCTCATTATCGGCCTTGAAAAAATGAAAATTAAAGGCGGTATTTTATGGGTAATTATCGCTATTACTATTGTAGGTTTAATTTTTGATCCAAATGTAAAATTTGGCGGAGAGATTTTTAAAATGCCAACCTTTGGTGAAAGTTCTCTTTTCCTACAATTAGACTTTATGGGCGCTCTACAACCCGCAATCTTGCCTGTGGTATTTGCTTTGGTGATGACTGCCGTATTTGATGCAACGGGCACTATTCGCGCAGTTGCAGGTCAAGCCGACTTGCTTGATAAGGATGGTCAAATTATCAATGGCGGTAAAGCTTTAACTTCAGACTCAATCAGTAGCTTATTCTCAGGTTTATTCGGTACAGCACCAGCTGCCGTTTATATTGAATCTGCAGCAGGAACAGCAGCAGGCGGTAAAACAGGTATTACTGCAATCGTTGTTGGTGTGTTATTCCTATTAATGCTTTTCTTCCAACCATTAGCTTTCTTAGTGCCTGGATACGCAACTGCCCCAGCATTAATGTATGTTGGTTTATTAATGTTAAGCAATGTAAGCAAATTAGATTTCGATGATTTCGTTGGCGCGATGAGCGGATTAATCTGCGCAGTGTTTATCGTACTTACCGCTAACATCGTAACAGGCATTATGCTAGGTTTTGCGGCATTAGTGATTGGAAGAATCGTGAGTGGCGATATTAAACGCTTAAATGTAGGGACTGTGATTATTGCAATCGTACTTGTTGCATTCTATGCAGGCGGTTGGGCACTATCATAATTAAATAACAAAAGGGAGTATCTTATTTGCTACTCCCTTTGCTTATTGATGTAAATGACAAATATTATATAACTTTACTGATAATTCTTCCGTCTTTAACTTGCGTCGTGATACATTCACCTTTCTTCACATCTTGAGTACTTATTATTGCTTTTCCTTGAGCATTTTCCGCAATGGAATAACCTCTCGCCAATACCTTCAACGGGCTTAAACCATCCAATTTTCCGCATAACGTTGCCAGTTTATTTTGACGTTCCGCCAGTTGCCGATTTACGCAAAAATTTAACCGCACTTGTAACTGCTCTAAGCGTTGTTGATGACGTTGCACTCGATATGGCAATGGATTTTGTTTCAAACGAGAAGAAAGTGCGGTGAATTTTTGTTGTGTATTTTCAAACTGACGCAACATAGCAAGTTGCAAGCGATGCGTAAGTTGTTCATTTTTCGCTTGTTGAGTGCGTAGCTGATTCTGTGGATGTTGATTGTGTAATTTTAAGATTATCTGTTTCAAACGCTGGCTTTTTCGAGTAAATAAACGATCAAATGCCATATCTAAACGTTGCTGTTGATGGCGAAGTTGTTGTAATAATTCATCTTGATTACGACTAACTAACTCAGCCGCAGCAGAAGGGGTCGGCGCACGAAGATCTGCGACAAAATCGGCAATCGTTACATCCGTTTCATGCCCCACCGCACTGATAATAGGTAAGGTTGAACGAAAAATCGCTCGCGCGACTTCTTCTTCATTAAAACACCAAAGATCTTCTAATGAACCACCACCACGGCCAACAATTAATACATCCACTTCTTGTCGCAGATTGGCAAGTTCAATCATTTGCACAATTTCTGCTGTCGCCTCTTTGCCTTGAACCGCAGTGGGATAAATAACAACTTTTAAACTTGGATCACGGCGTGCCAAAATATGCAAAATATCTTGCAATGCCGCACCTGTAGAAGAAGTAATAATCCCAACCGCTTTATTAAAGTGTGGTAGATTTTTCTTAAGATTTTGAGCAAACAATCCTTCCGCAGCTAACTTCATTTTTAATGCTTCAAACTGCTGTTGCAACAAACCTTCACCAGCTGGATGCATGGAATCAATAATAAGCTGATAATCACCACGAGGCTCATATAAACTCACATTGGCACGCACAAGCACTTGCATCCCATTTTGCGGACGAAAAGCTACACGTAAATTTTTCATGCGAAACATCGCACAACGCACCTGCGCATTTTCATCTTTCAGCGTTAAATACCAATGTCCAGACACGGGTTGCGTAAAATTGGAAATTTCACCCGTTAACCAAATTTGTGAAAAATTCCCTTCGAGCATCTGGCGCGCAGCAGAATTCAGTTGAGATACAGAATAAATATTGTCTGACATATTATTCAATTAACGCCCAACCATCATCAACCCAGTTACAAATTGAATCCAACAACAAATCCATTGAAGTTTCGGGATCTTCGGTTTCATTTACTAAATTAGATAAAAATGCCCAATCCAAACTTTCACCATCAGATAAACGTTTCAATACTTCAGTCTCAATCACATTAAGTTCATCTAACCACTCACCATTAGCATAAATTCGCAGCGGATTTTCGGTGTAAAGCAATTTACAATTGTTGTCTTGAGAAAGGAATGCCCCCTCATCTTCTAAAATTGATCGCACTTCATCAGGATCGCACATTTCATCCGACACTAATAACTCGTAACGACGAGAACTCACCGCACTTGCTACGGCTTGCTTAAACAACGCATCAAAAGCTTCTGAATGAGCCAATTTATCTAATAAAAGCTGTTTCATTGCTTGAATATTTTCATCCGCAAGTTTACCTGTTCGTTGTTCAGACTGGCTTAAACGTAGCGGCAAATCAAACTCACTTAAATTCAAATCAGGATCTTGATGACAAAAACCTTTGCTTATCCCATCAATCAAATTGCTTAAATTTGGATAACGCAAGCCAAAAGAAAAGGTTAAACAATCATCTTCAGCCACACCATAATGCGCCATGCGGGCTGGAATATAGAGAATATCGCCTGGATTCATTACTTCATCAATCACCAATTCGCCCATATCATCAAAAATTCGGATTGGCTGATTGGGTTTAAATTCGGTACTTGGATCACACCATTTACCTAATTGCCAACGACGATGGCCATATCCTTGCACCAAGAATACATCATACTCATCATAATGCTTACCAACAGAGCCACCTTTCGGCGCGTAAGACACCATAATGTCGTCACGTTGCCATTGAGGAATAAAGCCAAATTTATTCCAAAGTTGTCCTAATTCAGGCGACCATTGCTCCAAATTTTGAACTAATACCGACCATTTTTCTGGTAATTTTTGAAAATCCTTCTCGCTTAAAGGGCTAAAAAAAACTTTCCAATCATCATCAGAAAATGTCTTCACTAAACGAGCGGTAACATCTTCATTTTGCGCGAGCTCAATAATATCTTGTGGCTCAAACTGCCCAACGATTTCAGGTAAACCGTTACGAATCACAAGTGGCTTTTTCTGCCAATAATCACGTAGAAAAATTTCTGGTGTGATATGTTCAGGTAAACAAAAATCAACAGATGAAAGTGAGGTCATTTTTAAGCTCCTTTTTCTTTGTCTTTGGCTGCAGCTTGCTCTGCTGCACGTTTACGGCGAATCTCTTTCGGATCAGCAAGTAATGGACGGTAAATTTCAATACGATCGCCCTCTTTTAATACATCAGTCAATTTTATTGGACGACTGAAAATCCCAATTTTATTTGTGCTCAAATCAATCTCTGGAAATTGGCTTAAAATCCCTGATTGCGTAATCGCAGTTTGCACGGTGATTCCTTCATCAAATTGAAAAGATTTCAAATAATAACGCTCCGGCAAAGCATAAGCGATTTCAATGTTAATCTGATTCATTTTTACTTCTTCATAAAAAAAATTTCCGTTATTATAGCGGAAAAGTATAGCGAATTTTAGGGGTTGTGGGTAAATAAGGAAAGGATATGAGTTGGGTATTTTTTGCGATAGGTTCCGCATTTTTTGCAGGGCTCACGGCGATCTTAGGCAAGCTTGGTGTAGAAGGGATGAATAGTAATCTTGCCACCTTTATTCGAACTCTTGTCATTTTATTTGTGACGGCAGGCATTCTATCTGCTCGTAACGAGTGGCAATTGCCACAGCATATTGCAGTAAAACCGTTTAGTTTTCTGATTTTATCAGGTATTGCAACTGGGTTGTCTTGGCTTTGTTATTATCGCGCGCTCCAACTTGCTCCTGCCTCTTGGGTTGCACCGATTGATAAATTAAGTGTAGTTATTGCAATTATTCTAGGGGTTGTCATTTTAGGTGAGCAACTCAGCCTAAAATTAATTATCGGTAGTATTTTAATTTTATCAGGCGTGCTTGTTTTAGCGCTATAGTGAAAATATGATAAATCAAATCAGTGTTTACGATAAAGAAAATTTCTTTGAGCTTTACCAAAAGCTTCGTTCTAATCCTATTAGTTTAAATGAAGTTGTTGAGAAACCGACAATGCTTTCACTTTTGCCAGACTTACAAGGAAAAAAATTACTTGATCTTGGGTGTGGGGCTGGTGAACATTTAGCACTTTATTTATCAAGAGGCGCTAAACACGTAGTTGGAATCGATCTGTCCGCAAATATGTTAAAGCAAGCTAAAATTGATTTAGAAAAGTGCGCTGAATTTAAAGACTGTTTTTCTCTTTATCAATTACCTATGGAAAAGCTTATTGAATTACCAGAAGATAATTTTGATGTAATTACGAGTTCTTTTGCTTTTCATTATGTAAAAGAATTTCCTCAATTGTTGTCTGCAATTTTTAATAAGTTGAAAGCAAATGGTGTACTTGTTTTTTCTCAAGAACATCCTATCACGACCTGCCATAAGACGGGGGAGCGTTGGGAAAAAAATGAGAATAAACAGCAAATTGCTTACCGTTTGAATCATTATCGAGATGAAGGAGAAAGAGAACGGAGTTGGTTTAAGCAGGCTTTTAAGACTTATCATCGTACGACTGCAACGATTATTAATAATTTGATTAAAGTAGGTTTTCAAATTGAGCAAATGGAAGAACCTATGTTAGCAGATCAGGTTCAATGGCATCATGAATTTAAAGATTTACAGCATCGCCCAGTTTTGCTTTTTATACTTGCTAGGAAGGTTGTGTGATTTTGTGGCTAAAAAGATAAGAAATACCCGCATCTTGATGCGGGTATTATTTTTTAAAGATTGTTTAATTTCATTTTTGCCACTTGTTGTTCTAATTGGCTACCACTTTGTTGTGCTTGCTCAAAGCTGTTTTTAGCCGCAACTTTATCTCCTTTCACGATTTGGATATCGCCAGTTAAAATAGCTTTGCGAGCATTAAAACTTTCACCTTTCACTTGGTTTAAGGTGGTTAACGCATTATCTAATTGACCCAATTGAAATTGCACCGCACTTAGACGTAATGCAACAATGGATGTTAATACTTCATCTTGAGATTGAGTTAATGCTTGATTTAAGTTTACTTCTGCAGCTGCAAAATCTTGTTTTTCAGTCGCTTTTTTTGCTTCATCTAACAAAGCAAAGACAGCGTATGCAGTTTTGCTGTTAGCTTGCACAAATTGTTCTATATTTGCTTTTTTAGCTTGTTTATCTTGTTGTGCGGAATAGATTAACGCATCATACTGAGCAGAAGCTTGAGCGATTTGCTCTGCTTGATGCGCTTGCCAATAACGCCATCCAAACATACCACCCACACCTAGGATAAAAGCGACAATAATTGTTTTGCCATTCTCTTTCCACCAGTCTTTCAACTGGTTAATCTCTTGTTCTTCTTCAATGGAATAAGCCATGTTTTTCCCCTTTTAAATTAAAATTGAGTTTGAATGTAGTCGATTATATTCACTAAATCTAAGGTTTGCTGATCTGTGCCACCTTGCAAGTGTTTAACAACGACTTGTTTATTTTGTACTTCGCTTTCGCCGATAACTAATGCCAATGTTGCACCAGATTTATCTGCTCGTTTAAATTGTTTTTTGAAATTACCGCCAGAGCAGTGCAGCATAGTATTTAAGTGCGGTAATTCTGAGCGTACTTTTTCTGCTAATTCAAAAGCAGCTAATGTTGCACCTTCACCTTGATAAACAACATAAATATCCACCGCACTTTTCACAGGAACATCTGGATTAACTTCTTGTACCAGCAAGACTAAACGCTCTAATCCCATCGCAAATCCGATGCTTGGTGTTGCGTGTCCGCCAAGTTGTTCCACTAAACCGTCATAACGACCGCCGCCACACACTGTACCTTGTGCACCAAGGGCTGAGGTTACCCATTCAAATACAGTTTTATTGTAATAATCTAAGCCACGAACGAGTTTAGGATTAATTTCATATTGAATACCCACTGCATCTAATAATGAACATAATTGTTCAAAATGCTCACGGCTTTCATCATCTAAATAATCAAGTAATTTTGGCGCGTTATCTAATACTTTTTGTAATTCTGGATTTTTGGTATCCAAAATACGAAGCGGATTTTTTATCAAGCGATCTTTTTCTTCATCGCTCATTAAATCTTGATGGTTTTCTAAGAATCCAACTAAAGCTGAACGATAATTTGCTCGAGCTTCTAAAGAGCCAATTGAGTTAAGTTGAAGCGTAACATGTTGATCGATACCTAATGCTTTCCATAAACGATAGGTAAGCATGATTAATTCGGCATCGATTTCTGGATTTGCAATACCGAATACTTCAACGCCTGCTTGATGGAATTGACGGTAACGACCTTTTTGTGGACGTTCATGACGGAACATTGGCCCCATATACCATAAGCGTTGTTCATTGTTATAGATCCAACCGTGTTCAATGGCAGCACGCACGCAACCAGCAGTGCCTTCAGGGCGTAAGGTTAATTGTTCGTCGTTATCCCAAAATGTGTACATTTCTTTTGAAACAACATCGGTTACTTCGCCGATTGCACGCGCAAACAATGGTGTGCTTTCTACAACTGGCATACGCACTTCGGAATAACCGTAATTGTTTAATACCTGGCGTACTTGCGTTTCAATCCATTGCCATAATGGAGATTCAGTAGGGGAGCAATCGTTCATTCCGCGAATTGCTTGAATAGTTTTAGCCACGAGCTTTCCTTAAATAATTCTGTTTTTTGGATCTTGTTGTGCGACTTTAGCACGAATTTTTGCTTCTAATTGGTTAACAATATCTTCGTTATCAAAGCGTTCTTTTTGGCGTTCGCCATTAAGATAATAACCGCTTTTTTTGTTACCACCAGTTACCCCGAGATCAGATACGAGCGCTTCGCCAGGACCATTCACTACGCAACCGATAATTGATACATCCATTGGTGTAATAATATCTTCAAGGCGTTGTTCTAACGCATTTACTGTACCAATTACATCAAACTCTTGGCGAGAGCAGGTTGGGCACGCAATAAAATTAATTCCACGAGAGCGAATTCGTAAAGATTTAAGAATATCAAAGCCTACTTTAATTTCCTCTACGGGATCCGCTGCCAATGATACACGTAATGTGTCACCAATACCTTCGGCAAGTAACATGCCTAAACCTATTGCAGATTTAACCGCACCTGCACGCGCACCACCTGCCTCTGTAATCCCTAAGTGCAATGGCTGCTTGATAGATTTTGCAAGTAAACGATAAGCTTCTACCGCTAAGAATACATCAGAGGCTTTTACACTCACTTTAAATTGATCGAAATTAAGACGGTCTAGAATTTCTACATGACGTAATGCTGATTCTAATAACGCTTCTGGTGTTGGCTCGCCGTATTTTTCTTGCAGATCTTTTTCTAAAGAGCCTGCGTTTACGCCGATACGAATCGGAATATTTTTGTCACGAGCACAATCAACAACAGCACGGATGCGATCTTCACGACCAATATTGCCTGGATTGATACGTAAACAATCCACTCCATATTCTGCGACTTTTAGTGCGATACGATAGTCAAAATGAATATCTGCTACGAGCGGGACATTCACTTGCTGTTTAATTTGTTTAAATGCTTCTGCAGCATCCATTGTTGGAACAGATACGCGAACGATATCTGCACCAACACGTTCTAATGATTTAATTTGAGCAACTGTCGCCTCCACATCAGTGGTGCGAGTATTTGTCATTGATTGCACGGCAATTGGCGCATCACCACCAACTGGTACATTTCCTACATAAATTTTTGTCGATTCACGACGCTTAATGCTTGGTTGAAAAGCTGACATCTTTTTCCTTATTAAGGTTGTGAAAGTTTGAATTTTGCAATGCGACCATCCACGTTTAATGGATAATTTTCACCTTTATAGGTGATACGCACATTACTTGGTGCTCCAACAATTAATGAAAACTCATCACCATTAAAAGTTAATATTTCACCTTTTTTGTACTCTTTTTGTGCTAATACTCGGCGATTTTTATCTTTTACGCTGAGCCAGCTCGTATTATTTAAGATTTCTACAATCAAGTCTCCTTTCACAGTAGGAACTGCTGGAGAAATGGATGGATTTTCTACCGCACTTTGAGTGTCTGAAACTGATTTTTCATCGTTTTTTGTTTGTGAAACAGCATTTTCTTGTGCTATTTCTGGTAACACATTATTTGTCATTTCTACTGGTTGTGAGACAGCTGCTGTTGTTTCTGGTGCAGTTTTATTACTTTCTTCTGTCGTCACAAGAGCTGTGGCTGGCTGATTGTTTTCAGTAGAAGCAACATAGCTTTGTACTAAGTCATCACGTTCTTGATTATTTTGTTGGTAACTTTGCCACCACCAAAGTCCAGTCATGCCAAGGACTAAAATAAGTACAATGATAGATAAACGCCCGACCCAACGAGAGTGCGATGAATATTGATTTACTTCACGAGTTGAACGAGCATTTTTACTCAGATCGTTTTTATCATTTTCTGCAAATGTAATATTTTCCCATACAGAATCAGGTAAGCGTAAGAACTTGGCATAGCTACGCACATAGCCTTTTACAAAGATTGCAGGGGTAGATTTTTGAATAAATTCGTTGTTTTCAAGTTGTTGTAATATGGAGGGACGCAGCGAAATTTCTTTGGCGACGTCTTCAAGAGAAAGATTCAAGCTTTCACGTGCTTGGCGAAAAATCTCACCTGGTGAAAGTTCTTGCTCAGTTGTTGGATTCATAAATTCAATTAAATAATATGCGATAAATAAAGGCTAAATTTTAAAGTCCAACGCTTGATTTGGCAATGCTTTATTTAAAGGTATTAAATTTTTCCGCTCGTTTACTATCTGTTTGTCGCAATTTTTGTAATGCTTGTTGATAAATATCCATTTTTTGAGCGGAATAAGCACAAAGAGCCATATTTTCAAATGTATCTGCTTGATGATAATAATTAGGTGAATTCAGTGCGAGTTGAAATTGCTGCTGAGCTTGTTCAAATTGCTTTTGACGACATAAAAATGTGCCAAAATTATTATGTAAGTCTCCCTGTTGATTATTGAGTTTTAAAGCTATTTCATATTCACGATGTGCGTTCTCGATTTCCCCTTGTTGTTGATAATAATGCGCAAGCGCTGAATGCACGAGATAGTAATCTTTATCGTGTTGAAGCGCTTTATCTAAGTTGATTTTAGCGAGTTGAGGATTATTTTGTTGAAGGTAACCGAGTGCAAGTTCTACGCGAGCTTTAGCTGCTGATTGTTGATTGGAATCTTGAATGGTTGATTGAGAAACGCAAGCAGAAAAAATGAAAGGGAAAATCACCGCACTGAGTTGTTTACTTATTGTTTGCATTTTTTCTCCTTTTAACAGGGCAGGAAGAAATATTTAATATGCTTTAATTTTTATGAAAACATAGGGCATGTGAACTTGATTCATTCACATGCCTAGAATATTAATTAATTTCTGTCACCCCAATATTTTGTCCAAATTGGCGTTTCATTGCCGTACGTTTAGTACGATCGATAACATCTCCGGCTAGCTGTCCGCAAGCTGCATCAATGTCATCTCCTCGAGTTTTACGGATAATCACGGTAAAGCCATATTCCATCAAGGTTTTTTGGAAGCGGTCAATACGCGTATTCGAGCTTTTTGCATAAGGTGCTTCTGGGAACGGGTTCCACGGAATTAAATTAATTTTACAAGGCGTATTTTTTAATACTTCTGCAAGTTGATGAGCATGTTCAACGCCATCATTTACATGATCGAGCATAACATATTCAATCGTGACTTTGCCATGGTTTGCATTTGATACGCTTAAATAACGATTTACCGAGTCAATCAACATTTTGATATTATATTTTTTGTTGATTGGCACAATTTCATCACGTAATTCATCGTTTGGGGCATGTAATGAAATAGCCAAAGCCACATCGATCATTTTGCTCAAATTATCTAGTGCTGGCACGACGCCAGAAGTTGATAAAGTGACACGACGTTTTGATAAACCATAGGCAAAATCATCTAACATAATTTCCATTGCGGGAACAACGTTAGCGACATTTAACAAGGGTTCACCCATTCCCATCATTACCACATTGGTAATTGGTCTAATGCCAGTCACCCCAAAGTTGCCAATAATTTTAGAGGCTCTCCAAACTTGGCCGATAATTTCTGAAACCGTTAAATTGCGATTAAATCCTTGTTGTGCGGTTGAACAGAATGTGCAAGCTAAGGCGCAGCCCACTTGGGAAGATACACAAAGCGTAGCGCGATCTGCTTCGGGAATATACACAGTTTCAACTTGTTGTTCACCCACTTGCATTGCCCATTTTATTGTGCCATCGGCTGAACGCTGTTCAACGGCAACTTCTGGGGCTTTAATTTCTGCAACAGCTTTAAGTTTTTCTCGTAATTTTTTATTAATGTTTGTCATATTGTCGAAGTTATCTTCGCCAAAATGATAAATCCATTTTACTAACTGATCTGCTCGGAATGGTTTTTCGCCGAGTTCTTTAAAAAATTCGCGCATTTGTTGGCGCGTTAAATCCATTAGATTAATTTTTTTAGCAGGTGCATCTGATTGCACAGACAATAATTCTGACATTTTAGCCTCGTTATTACACATTGTGGCGATAGCGTTGTGTTGGTGTTTTTATCAAAAGCTCACAACGAAAAATTCGCAATTAAAAAATGAACGGCGATTGTACAGATTTGTCACCGCATAATCTAGCGGAATTCAAAAATGATGGAAAATCTCACCGCACTTTTTTGCGATCTAGATCGAAAATATTTCCAATTACAGCGTAAAAAGTGCGGTAAAATGTGAGCCTATTTTTTAAGGTGACCAATAATGTTTAAAAAAGCTTTATTTATTTTATCTTTGTGTCCTTCTTTTGCAGTGGCACAGTCTTATGTTGTGTATGATTTTACGCATAATCGAGTGTTGGAAAGCCATGCGCCTGATAGCGTTCAGCCTATTGCTTCTGTAACGAAATTAATGACGGCGAACGTTTTTCTAGAGAATAATACAAATCCTAATTGCACTATTGCGATAACCAGTGACGATCGTGATTACATTAAAGGTACAAGCACGAAATTACCGATGAATGTTCCGATGGCTTGCAGAGAATTATTAAAGGCGATGCTCGTGCATTCTGATAACTATGCCGCCCATGCGCTTTCTCGTGCAGCAGGAATGAGCAGAATACAATTCATTAATAAAATGAATGAAAAAGCTCGTCAATTAGGTATGTATTCTACTCGTTTTCATGATAGTTCTGGTTTATCGAGTAGCAATATCTCTAGTCCTATGGATTTAGTTAAACTTGCTAAGCATTCTTTAAATAAGCCTGAAATTCGACAACTATCCAATATCAGTGCTACGAATATTCAAGCTGGAAGACATAGTGTATTAATGAAAAATACAAATAAATTAGTGCGTGATGAAATTTTTGATGCGGTGGTAAATAAGACAGGCTACATTCGAGAATCTGGTTATAACCTTGTTTTCATCAATAAACACCCATGTAAAAGTTCTACCATCGGTGTAATTAGTCTCAATAATTCTTCTTCTGCATATCGTTCTAGCTTTACTAAAAATAAATTAGAAAAATACGGTTGTACGGCATTGAATGGACGAACCATTCATGACGTTGAAGGCGAGGCACAATATGAAGATGGCTATGATGAAGAAGGCTTAAATGACTTAATTAGAAAAGTATCAGGCTAATAGAATAACCGTTGAACACATAGGGAAAATCTATCACATTTTTTGTTATTCTCTATGTAATTAAAAATAATCACATAATTTGATAATTATTTTCATTTGAAAAACGTAATAAAAATAGTACTATTACCCATGATGAATAATTGTTGAGCAGTTGAGCGATTATTCAGGCATCCAACCTCTATACTTTTTTATAAGGACATATTATGCGTAATTCATTAAAAATTATGACCGCACTTGCACTTGGTTTGTTTGCAATGCAGGCTAATGCAAAATTCAAAGTCGTCACCACCTTCACTGTGATTCAAGATATCGCACAAAATGTGGCGGGTAATGCGGCTACAGTGGAATCTATCACCAAACCAGGTGCTGAAATTCATGAATATGAACCTACTCCAAAAGACATTGTAAAAGCGCAATCTGCTGATTTAATTTTATGGAATGGTTTAAATTTGGAACGTTGGTTTGAGCGTTTCTTCCAAAATATTAAAGATAAACCAGCTGTGGTGGTGACAGAAGGTATTCAACCATTGTCTATTTATGAAGGCCCGTATAAAGATGCGCCTAATCCACACGCTTGGATGTCGCCATCTAATGCATTAATTTATATTGAAAATATTAAAAATGCATTGGTTAAATACGATCCACAAAATGCAGCAGTGTATGAAAAAAATGCCGCTGATTATGCTCAAAAAATTAAACAACTTGATGAGCCACTTCGTGCAAAATTAGCACAGATTCCAGAAGCTCAACGCTGGCTTGTGACAAGTGAAGGTGCTTTCAGTTATTTGGCGAAAGATTACAACTTAAAAGAAGGTTATTTATGGCCAATCAATGCTGAACAACAAGGCACACCACAACAAGTGCGTAAAGTGATTGATTTAGTTCGTAAAAACAATATTCCTGTTGTGTTTAGTGAAAGTACAATTTCAGCAAAACCAGCACAACAAGTAGCTAAAGAAAGTGGCGCAAAATATGGTGGCGTATTGTATGTTGACTCTCTTTCTGCGAAAAAAGGCCCTGTGCCAACTTATATTGATTTGCTTAACGTAACTGTATCAACCATTGTTAAAGGATTCGGAAAATAATGGACTCTTTCTCGACATCAATTTGGGTTAATGATGTAACTGTTCGTTACAACAATGGCCATACAGCTATTCACAATATGACGTTCTCATTAAACAGTGGAACTATTTGTGCATTAGTGGGTGTGAATGGCAGTGGTAAATCCACATTATTTAAAAGCATAATGGGGCTTGTGAAGCCACAACAAGGTGAAATCAGACTTTGTGATTTGCCAATTTCCCAAGCACTGAAACGTAATTTGGTTGCTTATGTTCCACAATCTGAAGAAGTGGACTGGCAATTTCCTGTGTCAGTGTATGATGTCGTGATGATGGGGCGTTATGGGTATATGAATTTCCTTCGTATCCCCAAGGCGATTGATAAACAAAAAGTTCAAGAGGCGATGCAGCGAGTGAACATTGAGCATCTCGCGCATCGTCAAATTGGTGAGTTATCTGGCGGGCAGAAAAAACGCGTGTTTTTGGCCCGCGCTTTAGCACAACAAAGTCCAATTATTTTATTGGATGAACCTTTCACTGGCGTTGATGTGAAAACTGAAAATGCTATTGTTGATCTTCTTCAACAGCTTCGAGAAGAAGGTCATCTTGTTCTTGTCTCAACTCATAACTTAGGTTCTGTCCCAGATTTCTGTGATCAAGTAGTGATGATTAATCGTACGGTGATTGCAGCAGGGAAAACGGAAGATACCTTTAACCAACATAATTTGGAAATTGTGTTTGGTGGGGTATTACGCCATATTAAATTATTGGGCGAAGATTTACATAATGATGAAGATAAACGTGCGGTTACTGTCTTAACGGATGATGAAAAAGCCGTTGTATTCTATGGTGAAACTAAGCAAGATCCTCCAGCACCAACAACACAGGATTGCCATTTCGAAGACTGCCCTTGTAAAAGTGCGGTGAAAAAAGAGAAGGATTAAGGCATGTTAGCATTATTATTAGAACCTTTTTCCTATGATTATATGCTCAAGGCGATGATCTTGAGTACGGCAGTGGGTGGGATTTGTGCTTTTTTGTCTTCGTATTTAATGCTTAAAGGCTGGTCTTTGATTGGCGATGCACTTTCTCATTCTGTTGTGCCCGGTGTCGCGATAGCTTATGCCTTTTCTTTGCCTTATGCACTTGGTGCATTTTTTGCCGGAATTTTAGCCGCACTTTCCATTCTTTGGATTAAATCTATTTCTAAACTGAAAGAAGATGCCGTTATCGGATTTATTTTTAGTACTTTCTTTGCATTAGGTCTATTAATCATTTCTTTAAATCCAACCGCAGTAAATGTGCAAAGTATCATTTTAGGCAATATTTTAGGTATTGCAGACGAAGATATTTACCAAGTGGCAATTATCATCGGTGTTTGTTTAGTATTGCTTTTATTATTTTGGAAAGATTTACTACTGATCTTTTTCGATGAAACACAAGCAAGAACGGTAGGGCTTTCGCCATTATTTTATAAAGTTTTGTTTTTTACTCTATTAAGTGCTTGTGTGGTAGCTGCATTGCAAACTGTAGGGGCTATTTTAGTGATTGCGATGGTCATTACCCCGGGTGCGACAGCATATTTACTGACAGATAAATTCAAAACCTTGTCAATCATCGCTATTATTTTAGGGGCGGTGACAAGTTTTGTTGGTGTTTATATTAGCTATTATTTAGATGGTGCCACAGGCGGTGTGATTGTCACATTGCAAACATTATTATTCTTGGCAGCTTTCTTATTTTCACCAAAATATGGTTTGCTCACTCGTAATAAAAAGGCGGTAGAAAATGTTTGATTGGCTTTTAGAACCGCTACAATTTGAGTTTATGCAAAATGCCTTGTTGACAGCATTTATTGTTTCAATTATTTGTGCGTTGCTTTCTTGCTATTTAGTCTTGAAAGGTTGGTCGTTAATGGGCGATGCGATTTCCCATGCGGTGTTGCCTGGTATTGTACTTGCTTATTTGGCTGGAATTCCTTTAGCGATTGGGGCATTTTTTTCTGGCATTTTTTGCTCGCTTGGAGTGGGATATTTAAAAGAGAATAGTCGTATAAAAGAAGATACGGCAATGGGCATTGTATTTTCTGGAATGTTTGCCATTGGTCTTGTCATGTTCACCAAAATTCAAACGGAACAGCATTTAACGCATATTTTGTTTGGTAATGTATTGGGTGTAAGCCATCAGGAGCTTATTCAAAGTGCGGTTATTTCTGCGATAATTTTTTGTATGATTGTCTTTAAACGTAAAGACTTTTTGCTTTATTGTTTTGACCCAAGCCATGCTCGTGTTGCAGGTCTATCTCCAAAGATTTTACATTATGGATTGTTAATGTTGCTTGCTTTAACCATTGTAAGCACGATGCAAGTGGTAGGCGTTATTTTGGTGGTGGCAATGTTAATTGCGCCAGGGATTACCGCACTTACGCTCACAAAATCTTTTGATAAAATGTTATGGATTGCTATTGTCAGTTCCATTACATCAAGCCTAATTGGTGTAATATTGAGCTATCATTTTGATGCGTCAACTGGTGCTTGTATTATTTTATTACAAGCGATATTTTTCATAGGAGCATTATTTTTGAGTCGCATAAAGCAAAAAACGTACTAAGTTTTTATTACTTAACTTATTATTCAAAATGATTTTTGAAATTTATTTCTTATTTTGTTAGAATTCATACGCTTTTTGTCTCTTATATAGGGATGAAAAGTGAGTTCGGATGAAGGTAGCTGGAGAGCGGGGAATTGACCCCACACCGACGATGTAAAATCTTTCAGGTGCGATGGCAGGGACTGTTACTGGACGAACCCTTGGAGAGATCCATTTTTGAAATGGACGCCGAAGGCGCAAAAGAGCGGTTAATTTTTCAATCGTTTTTCAAACGCTCAGGCAAAAGGACAGGGGCAAAAGACAATCTATCGTAAGTGTGGAAATTATCTATCTTTTCACCGCACTTTCTTTTCCATTGTATCTTTTCGTCTTCTTGTCGTGTTTATTTTTGATTTAAACGACGAGGAATCACATGACAATTGAGTCAATTCTTTCAGCTATTGATAGCTTTATTTGGGGCGCACCGCTACTCATACTCTTATCGGGCACAGGGCTCTATTTAACGCTACGTTTAGGCTTTATTCAAATTCGCTATTTACCACGTGCGCTGGGTTATTTATTTAAAAAAGATAAAGGTGGAAAAGGTGATGTATCATCTTTTGCCGCACTTTGTACCGCATTAGCAGCAACGATAGGAACTGGGAATATTGTGGGCGTTGCAACTGCTGTACAAGCAGGTGGGCCTGGCGCAATTTTTTGGATGTGGCTGGTCGCCTTATTAGGAATGGCAACAAAATATGCCGAATGTTTACTCGCGGTTAAATATCGTGTTCGCGATAAAAATGGCTTTATGGCTGGCGGTCCAATGTATTACATTGAACGCGGTCTAGGTATCAAGTGGCTAGCAAAATTATTTGCATTATTTGGTGTAATGGTTGCCTTTTTCGGAATCGGTACATTCCCACAGGTCAATGCGATTACCCATGCAATGCAAGATACTTTTAATATTCCGGTTTTAGTTACTGCAATTATTGTGACGCTTTTAGTCGGCTTAATCATTCTTGGTGGTGTAAAACGTATCGCAACCGCATCATCGCTAATTGTGCCGTTTATGGCGATTTTATACGTCACAACTTCACTGGTTATTATCCTTTTAAATATAGAAAAAGTACCAGATGCGATCTCATTAATTATTTATAGTGCTTTTGATCCGCAAGCGGCGCTAGGCGGGGCTATTGGCTTTACCGTAATGAAGGCTATTCAATCAGGCGTCGCTCGAGGCATTTTCTCCAATGAATCCGGTTTAGGAAGCGCACCAATTGCAGCCGCAGCGGCACAAACTCGTGAGCCTGTCCGTCAAGGCTTAATTTCTATGACAGGAACATTCTTGGATACCATCATCGTTTGTACAATGACAGGTATTGTATTAGTGTTAACAGGCGCTTGGAATAACCCTGAATTAGCGGGTGCAACAGTAACAAACTACGCCTTTGCACAAGGTTTAGGGACATCAATTGGCGCAACGATTGTAACTGTCGGTTTATTATTTTTTGCATTCACAACTATTTTAGGCTGGTGTTACTACGGTGAACGTTGCTTTGTTTATCTCGTTGGTATTCGTGGCGTAAAACTATATCGTTTAGCTTATATTGTGTTGGTAGGATTAGGCTCATTCTTACACTTAAATTTAATATGGATTATCGCCGATATCGTAAATGGTTTAATGGCCTTTCCAAATCTCATCGCTCTCATTGGATTGCGAAAAATTGTGATTGAAGAAACAAAAGATTATTTCCAACGCTTGAAAATAAATCATCACGATCAAGATGAAATCGTAGAATAATCAAATAAAAAAAGGTGTGGATACAGTCAATATCCACACCTTTTTCTTATCACAATTTCCCATCTTAACAACTTATCTTAGAAAGAAAAGCAGCTTTTTTCAGAAATTAGACATAGATCATATTTTTAAAAATTACTTTGAGATTTCCTCTTAAAACCCTTGAAAACCCGAATTAAGAAAGCTATTTTGTAGTTAAAGAAAACTGTAAATCACGCAACAAAGAGGTAAATGCTATGACACTTAATATCACCAGCAAACAAATGGAAATCACCCCTGCAATTCGTGAACACGTGGAGGAAAGACTCGCGAAATTAGGTAAATGGCAAACACAGTTAATTAACCCCCATTTTGTTTTAAACAAAGTACCGAATGGATTTACTGTCGAGGCATCTATTGGCACGCCACTGGGCAATTTATTGGCAAGTGCAACCTCAGATGATATGTATAAAGCAATTAATGAAGTTGAAGAAAAATTAGAGCGCCAGCTTAATAAACTTCAACATAAAAGTGAATCTCGACGAGCAGATGAACGTTTAAAAGATTCTTTTGAAAGTTAAGATTGGAAATAAGCTAAAAAAAGGAAAGTAAAAGAGCGGTGAAATTTTTCACCGCTCTTTTTTCTTAACTAGGATTAGATTTGTGTTAAATCTACATTTTTAGTTTCTTTTGACGCTAATAATGCCAATAGAGTCATGAGGGCATTGATTGCTAAATAAATACCTACGCCCATCACACCAAATGACGCATTAATTTTTAAAGAAATCATCGCTGCAATCGTTGCACCAATAATTGATGCTAAATTATAGGCGAGAGATGCGCCTGAATAACGCACTTCCGTTGGAAATAATTCTGGTAATAGCGCAGCCATTGGACCAAATGTCATCCCCATGATAGCCATACCAATTACTAAAAATGCAAATACGCTCATTGGGGTACCATTTTCTAAGAAGAATGGCATGGTTAAACCGAGCACACCAACAGCAACAGTCACCCAAATCAACCATTTACGGCGACCAATTTTATCAGCATAAACACCAGAAATACTGATAAAAATACCAAATACAATAGCACTAATTAATAACAAGCCAGTAAACGTATTTGCTGGGATACCTAAGCCAAGCGCATAACCTGCTTCAGAAATCTTTGGTGCTGTTCGAGAATATGCCTGAGCAAAAGCCGTCATAATGTAAAACAGAGAATAAGTTGCCACCATGATAAATGTGCCAATAACCATTGGTTTTAAGTGTTTAGTAAAAACAACACTCACTGGTGCATTCAATTTTTTCCCTTTTTGCTCCGCTTCCACAAATACATGGCTTTCGTGCAAAGTTAAGCGAACATATAAGCCGACAGCGACCAATAAAACGGAAGATACAAACGGAATACGCCATGCCCATTCCACAAGGGCATCTTGTCCGAGGAAATAGCTAACTAAGAAGAATGTTGCATTCGCTACAAATAAGCCGATTGGCGCACCTAATTGAGGGAACGTACCGTACCATGCACGTTTACCTTCTGGCGCATTTTCTGTTGCAACTAAAGCTGCACCGCCCCATTCACCACCAAGTCCAATTCCTTGACCAACACGGCATACGCAAAGCAAAATCGGTGCCCAGATACCGATTTGAGCATAGTTAGGAAGTAAACCAATGACCACTGTTGAACCGCCCATTAAAACAAGGGAGGCAACCAAGGTTTTTTTACGACCAATTTTATCGCCAAAATGACCGAATAATGCAGAACCAATTGGACGTGCAAAGAATGCTAAAGCAAGCGTAGAAAGAGAAAGTAAATCATTAGAAAGCGGATCATCGCTATGGAAGAATTGCGTATTGAAAACTAATACAGCGGCAGCCGCATAGATATAATAATCAAAAAATTCGATTGCTGTACCGACCATCGAGGCTAACGCCACTTTCATCGGATTATTACGAAGTTGTGTAGACATTGCGTTTCCTTAGTAGTTTATTATAAAGACAAAGAATTGAATCCTAGCACTTTAACTAAGGTCTAGCAATTTTTAATATGCAATTTTCTATTTTTTCAGAGAAATATTTTGAATTTTCTGAATGAGAGTTATGACCAGCGGAAGGAATGGTTACTAAATTAATTTGATTTTCTTTGGCTAAAACTTGGAACTTATGATCTCGTTCTCCACAAAAATAAAAAAATGGCAAAGAACTTAACCGCACTTTTTCACTAAAATCAGGTTGTTTAGATAGACTTGTCGCCAGCAGCATCTTGCCAATATTTTCACCGCAATTTGATTTTCGTTTTTCAACTAACCTCTGTCTTTCTTCTACAGTCAAATGAGAAAACACGGGCTGTTGATACCAATCATTTAATACATTTTCTGGCGGTTCTTGTATAAAACGTTGCGCCCAAGCAAAATCATGTTGAAAACGAACCTGTTTTTCTTCGTCAGTTTTTAAACCTAGATTCGCCCCTTCTAAAATAACGCCTTGCAAATTAGATCGTTCCACCTGAGCTTGCAGTGCATAATACAGAGCAATCCTGCCACCTAGAGAATACCCAACAAGAAAATACGGTTCATTTTTCACCGCACTTTTAATTTGCTGAGCCAAATACTCCGCCGAATCTTCAAAATTTGTCACTTCAAGGTCTTTAGCTTGCCCGTGAAAAGGCAAATCTAGCGCAATACAATTAAAGTGCGGTAGATTTTCAATGACTTTTTGCCAGTCATTTTTTGTACCAAGAAGTCCGTGAAAAAAAATGATGTTTATCATTGAAGGGATTATTGATAGAAATAATAAAATATGGCGGACTAAAGCCCGCCTACAGAATACTTAAGCACCAATTACTGCGTGACTAATTTGCTCGATTAAGCGTTTATACAAACTACTACCATCACTCGGATTCGTTTTAATTTCAATTAACGTTGCCTTGCGACGACTATAAGCCTGTTTCACAACAGAATTGAGATCTGCCCAAGTATAAGGATGAGCGTATTTAAGATCGAACATTACCGCGATTTGAGAAAAATCGCCATTATGCGGTAATCGATAGAACTGATCTTTGACTTGTTCATCCACAGGTAACATATCAAAAATCGCACCGCCATTATTATTGATCACAAAGATTACCGTTGGTTGGGTAACGTTTTTGAATAATGCGAAAGAATTCAAATCATATAAAGTGGACGTATCGCCAATCACCGCAACAACAGGTTTATTTGAACCAATACCAATTCCAGCTGCCGTAGCCAACAAACCATCAATTCCACTCGCACCACGATTGGTATAAACAGGATAACTTTCTGGTAATTGCGTTAGTGCATCAACCAAACGAACAAGTAAACTATTACCTAAAAATAAAACACCGTTATAAGGTAAAAGTGTTGGTAAACGTAATGCAAGCGAGGCTTCCGTTAAATTTCCGCCTACTTGCTGTTCAATAAAGGTCGCACAGAACTTAGATAAAGCTAACGGCTCAAGCAACCAAGGCTTTTGGCGTAAAGGAGGATGCGCACGCAACCAATGATGTGCTTTAGCATTAAATCTTGTCAATGAATGATGGTAAGGATCCAATGCTTTACCGCTTTGTTCAACCAACCAAAACTCACCTTTAAACGCCTGTAAGAATTGATTAATTCGTTTACTAATAAAGCGTGCACCAAATTGAATAACAATATCAGCTTGCAGAAGTTTTTCACGAACAGTTTGGTTTGCTAGCCAAATATCTTCATAAGGCGTCGTTGGAACAACACCGGATTGAATATCCGTCAGTAATACCCAGCCCATAGCGCTTGCCCAAGAATTAATGCCCATTGCTTGTTCTGCAGGTAATTGACCAACCACAACAACACCACGTTTGGTACGCCAATGATCCCAGTTCTCATGTATTAATACTTCGTTCTGTTGCGCTTCCACATTCATCCAAGGCTTAGTTTGAATTAACCAGCGCTGTAACGTCTGAAGCCAAGGGTGAGAATCTACTTCCTCATCAGTTGCATCATAAAGTGGCTCGGCAAATGGCACATTAATATGAACAACGCCACCCTGTTGTTTTTGTTGAAAGGCAGCCTGTTCAAGTAGAGAAATCAACCATTGCGCAGAATAATCCTCGTTCGGTTTAGGTAAATTAACATTTGCAACTGGATACTGACCAAACATATTTTGCTGCAAAATAGCCTGATTTGCACCGCACTCCCAAAGTTCTGGTGGACGATCAGCAGTTAAAACAAATAGATTAACACCAGTTTGGCGTGCTTCAATAATTGCGGGATAAAGGTTTGCAGTCGCCGTGCCTGATGTAACAATAATTGCAACAGGTGATTGAGTTGCCTTAGCAATACCCAAGGCAAAAAAACCTAAACCACGTTCATCAAAATGCGTATGACAAGTGACTGAACCCGCATTTTGCAAACGTACGGCTTCAAGAGTTAAAGGTGTCGAACGCGAACCTGGCGCGATACAAACGTGAGAAATGCCTTGGCGTACCAAGGTTTCTAAAATCACTTTCGACCAACAACGATTAAACACGCTTACCGACATTTTTTTCTCCGTTATCATTTTCTTCTGCAAACAAGGAAATCAACCCTGCCGCTTTACGTTCAATTTCTTTCCATTCTTCCAATGGCTGCGAGCCCGCCACAATGCCAGCGCCAGCAAATACTCGAATACGATGACCTTCAATAAAGGCAGAACGAATCGCCACACAAAACTCTGAACATACATCACTCATCACCCCCAATGTTCCCGCATACCAGCCTCGATCAAAGGTTTCAATTTCTGACAAACTCATTTTGGCTTGTTGCTGTGGCAAACCAGATACCGCAGCTGTAGGATGAATCGCTTTTAATATATTTACATCTGCATAATGTGCGGACAAATTTGCACGAATTTTACGAATCAAATGTTGTACTTTACGTAACGGTTTCAATTCCACATTGCTTACATCAAAACTTTCTACTTGCTTACGTAAATTCTGCGAAATATCTTCTACGACCAACCAATTTTCTTTTAAATTTTTCTCGTCATTTAATAACCAATTAGCTTGAGATTGCGTTTCTTCCTCACTTTCAGAAACCGATGCTGTCCCCGCCAAAGCTTCGGTTAGCAACAAGTTATACTCACGAGCAAATAGGCGTTCTGGCGTAGAACCGACAAAAACTGAATGAGGATGTTCAGCCCACAAAAAATGATAACAACCTTGATTTTGTTGTTCGCTTTCAGCTAAAAAATCGTACGCATTAATCGCTTGCTTTAAATGAAAAGTAGTTTCATTGGCTAATACAATTTTTGTCAGTTCCCCACTTTTAATTTCTACCAAAGCCTGATTTACCCAATCACACCAAGTTCTTTCGTTAGCTCTAGGCTCTGTATGCAAAGGAATCTGTTTTGGCAAAGCAGAAAGTGCGGTGAGATTTTCAAAAGTTTTGAGGTGGGCTAAAGTATCATTCGCACTTTGCTCATCTTTCACAAAAAATGATACCAATGCACCTTTCTCACCCTGTTCAACAAGAATTTTGGGTAATACAAATTGTGCAGCACCTTGAAATTGCAAACCACCGACTAATGGAAAACCACTTTCTTTGATAAATTCTTGAGCTAAATTTAACTGTGAAAATGACCGCACTTCACCCATAGCAGCTAATGCTTTTGCTTCATCTCGAAAATATAAATAAAATTGAGGATACGCAGATCGACCTTTCAGCCACGCCAATAAATCGACCTTGTCCAGTTTCACCTGAAAACGAACAAGTTCATTCGTTGATTGCTGTAAATATGCGTGAATTTGCGATTTTAACTCGCCTATTGCCTGCGCTAAATAACTCATTAGATTTTGTTTTAAATACACAAAAAATTAGCCATATTCTACCGCAGATTGTTAATGACAAAAAATTTTTTTACAAAATCTTTTCAATATTGAAAATTCAGCGTAAATTAACCGCACTTTTCTCGAAAAATTTATTAGAAATAAAAGGATTTCACTATGCGATTATTCCCAAAATCCGACAAATTAGAACACGTATGTTATGACATTCGCGGACCAGTGCACAAAGAAGCACTACGCTTAGAAGAAGAAGGCAATAAAATTTTAAAACTTAATATCGGCAATCCCGCACCTTTCGGCTTTGAAGCACCTGATGAAATTTTGGTTGACGTATTACGTAATTTGCCATCAGCGCAAGGCTACTGTGATTCAAAGGGGTTATATTCTGCTCGTAAAGCCATTGTTCAATATTATCAATCAAAAGGGATTCACGGCGCGACCGTCAATGATGTATATATTGGCAACGGCGTATCTGAGCTTATCACAATGGCTATGCAAGCATTACTCAATGATGGCGATGAAGTACTCGTGCCGATGCCTGATTATCCGCTTTGGACTGCTGCGGTAACACTTTCTGGCGGTAAAGCTGTTCATTACCTTTGTGATGAAGAAGCAAATTGGTTTCCCGCTATTGATGATATTAAAGCCAAGGTGAATGCGAAGACTAAAGCGATTGTCATCATCAACCCGAACAACCCAACTGGCGCGGTGTACAGCAAAGAATTATTACAAGAAATTGTAGAAATCGCTCGCCAAAATAATTTGATTATCTTCGCTGACGAAATCTACGACAAAATTTTATATGATGGCGCAGTACATCATCATATTGCCGCACTTGCTCCTGATTTATTAACCGTTACTCTGAATGGTTTATCAAAAGCTTATCGAGTTGCAGGCTTCCGCCAAGGCTGGATGATTTTGAACGGACCAAAACATAATGCGAAAGGTTATATTGAAGGCTTGGATATGCTGGCATCAATGCGTTTATGCGCTAACGTACCAATGCAACATGCAATTCAAACCGCACTTGGTGGCTATCAAAGTATTAATGAATTTATTTTACCGGGCGGCAGATTACTTGAGCAACGTAATAAAGCCTACGATCTCATCACTCAAATTCCAGGCATTACTTGCGTGAAACCAATGGGGGCGATGTATATGTTCCCGAAAATTGATGTGAAAAAATTCAATATTCATAGTGATGAAAAAATGGTGCTAGATTTGCTCCGCCAAGAAAAAGTACTACTTGTGCACGGTAAAGGATTTAATTGGCATTCACCTGATCACTTCCGTGTTGTGACCCTTCCTTATGTGAATCAACTTGAAGAAGCCATTATAAAATTAGGAAGATTTTTGGAAAGTTATCATCAGTAATGATGGTGTTGAACGGGATTTAAAAAGGGGGAGGACTAGAATCATTCCCCTTTTTATATTATAAGTCGTTGAGATATTCGGTACCTAAATTCCTCATTTGACGCAATATCCATGCTTGTTTTTTACGTATTAAAGCACTTGGTTTATTCGCATTATAAATAATCGGATTGGGTAAAATAGCTGCAAGAAGTGCAGCTTCATTTGAGGTTAAATTTTTTGCTGCCTTTTTGAAATAATAGTGACTTGCCGCTTCAATACCGAATATTCCATTACCAAACTCAGCAATATTTAAATAGACTTCTAAAATTCTTTTTTTAGACCAAGTGATTTCGAGTAGTAGGGTCGCAGGGACTTCTAATCCTTTACGTAACCAATTTTGTCCATGCCAAAGAATGAGGTTTTTTGCAGTTTGCTGAGAGATTGTAGAGGCACCACGAACCCTTTTGGGAGATTTTTCGTTGTATTTTATGGCTTGTTGAATCGCCTCAAAATCAAAACCAAAGTGATCAGGAAAGCGTTGATCTTCAGATGCAATAACAGCGAGTTGAGCAGAGGGGGATATGTTTTCTAAATTCACCCAATCATATTGCATTTTATAACGAAAATCACCTTGTAGAATATGCCCAATTTTTTGTTGTACCATATAGGCTGAAAAGGGGATCGGCAGAAAACGAAAAATGAATAAAAAAATAAAAATGGTGAGGAAAAATAGAAAGGCAACGCGTTGCCAATTTTTTTGCCACCATTGGGGAAGAGATAAGTTAGACAGTGCGGTAAAAATCCGTTTACTTTTTTTCAATGTTATCAAGATGTTCTTTCACCCATTTCATAAAATCTGAATCCATTATTTTTATCATATTAGAACCACGTGTAATAGTGGCGGCACTTGTATTCAAATTTTGTTGAATTTCACGTTGAGAAAGATTTTTATCCAATAATTGTGAAACAATTTGTAGGCGTAATCCCACTGCGTCGCGTTCGTCAGCAGTTAATAACAAGGTTAGCAATTCTTGAGCTTTGTTTTCTTTAAAAGCAGTCTGTAGCATGGACAAAAATGCATTCCATTGTTCTAAATTGCGACTAATATACATGTTATCACCTTATACTATTAAACTAGTGCGTTTAGTATAGCCGATCCCATTCTTCTTGGCTAAACATTTGTGGATTTTCTTTTTGTTGTAAAATTTGATAGTAAAAATCATAGACAATAGTATTTTGAACATAATCACGAGTTTCATAAAACGGAATTGATGTGACAAATTCATCTAATGTTAGCTTATTATTGGCACGGTAGAGCCATTGATTTACTCGATTTGTACCTGCATTGTAAGATGCGGCAATTAATATTCTATTATTTGGATATAGGTTATTAAGGTCATTCAAATGTGCCGTGCCGAGCAAAATATTATTTAATGGCTTAAATAAATCTTGTTCATTTAAATATGGAATTTGATTATTTTCAGCAGTTAATTTAGCGGTTGTTGGTAAAAGTTGCATGAGTCCTTTGGCATTTGCTGATGATAGAGCCATTGGATTCCAAGCGCTTTCCTGACGAGCAATTGCCATAGAAAAGGTTTTACTGATGTTTAAGTTCTTTAACGCAATATCAAAATAATCAGAATAAGCATTCGGCAGACGCAAATTAAGATAATCCCAAGCTTTGGCGACAATGGTACTATCAACTGACAATTCATACCATTGTTGTTCTTGTGCATATTTTGCAAGTTTTAGCTGTGTATTGAAATCAGTATTATCTAATAATACTCGCCAACGTTGTTTGGCTAATCCGTATCGCCCCAGCTCACGTAATTCAGAAATTATATTAAATGCGCTCTCAAATGATTTTTGTTCTTCTATGCTAAGATTAGGTGAGTGAGGGATGTCAATTTTATAAATTTTTTTTAATTGAGCTGCCGCCAACATAGGATAAAAACCACGTTCTTGAGAAAGAGCGGTAAGTTTTTCTGTTATATTTTGTTTATCATTTTTGGCTATCCAGTAACGCCATTCTTGTTTTTCTTTTGCTGTATCAGAAAGCAAAGAAAGCCAGGGGGTGAGGTCATTTTTTTGCCAGATAGCCATTCGTAAACGACGTTCAGTAAGATTATCGGTTTTTAATTGAGTTATTTGTGTATCCCGCCATGCTTGGAAATCAGTATTTTCATTATCAAAAAAACGTGTCAAAAATGCGATTTTCCATTGTTTTAGCTCATCTTCTGAAAGTCGCCAAATTTCAGCCCATTGTTGATAAGGTACAAAACTTGGGTTCTGTATTTTTTCTGGACGTGTTTTTAGATACCGAGGGAAGGCCTCAAGTAAAACATCTTTTTTTAAGGTAGAGGGAGCGCTATTTTCTATAATTTCAGGTAACTTAGCTGGATCCTCTATTTGAACCACTTTATCCTGTAAATCTTTATCTTGTATAGTTTTATCTGAAATATCTTTGGAATCACTGATAAGATTTTTCAATTTTTGTTTTAACTCTTTCAATGATTTGGTTATAAATAGGGGATTTTGAGCGATAAGTTTGTCGAGTTCATTGTTTGCCAGAGATATATTTTTTTCATCATTAGATTTCAAAAATCGAATTTTTGTTTCCCAAAAACGTAAAATGAGATCCATTTGTAAAGGATACTCAGGGATTGATCTAATTAAATTCTTCGTAAGCTCTTGGGTGTTTTCAGAAAATTGTTGATTTCTAACCGCACTTTTTAATAGGTTTTCAATTTGTAAGAAAGTCTCACGTTGCGCTAAGTGAGTCAAATACGATTGGTGCTGTGTTTGTTTCCAAATTTGTTTTTCTTGTTCTAGATTAATAACGGAGGGATTATTGGTTATAGTAGGCTCTTCAGCCAATGTGGAAAGTATAGTAAAAACAGTGAGGAAAATAAGAACTTGTTTTTTCATAGAATGAAACGTTTTTTATTCATGGAATCGTATATGAGTGTGTGAAATATACTGATTTCACACACATTTTTATTTTTGGATAAGCCTTTCGAATTCACATATCTAGAAATGCTAAAACACTTTTTTGAATGGTTTTATAATTACTTCACCGTATACGCCTGCTTCCACATAAGGATCTTGCGCAGCCCAATTTTTGGCTGCTTGCAGGTTTTCAAATTGTGCAATGACTGTTGAACCTGTAAAACCTGCTTCACCAGGATTTTCATCATCAATTGCTGGATTTGGGCCAGCAATGAGCAGACGATTTTCTTTTTGAAGTTGTTTTAAGCGGGCTAAATGTTGCTCACGCACAGCAAGACGTTTTTCTAACGTATTTGGAATATCTTGAGCAAAAATAACGTAGTACATAATGGCTCCTTTTATTGATTAGTTTGTTCAGATTCAAGTTCTGCAATCAAAGCGAGTGCTTTTTCTAATTCATGATTATTTTCACGCGGAATTGTACGTGATTTACCATTGCTATCGACAGCAACAAAAGTAAATACTGCATCTGTCACGCAATAGCGTTCACCAATAGGTTCACTAGCAACTTTTTTTACCCAAACTTCTACTTTTATTTTAATGGATGAACGGCCTACTTTTAGACATTGCCCGTAACAACAAACGACATCTCCAACTGAAATAGGTTTGATGAAATTCATACTTTCAACAGCAACGGTTACGACTCGACCATGAGCTATTTCTTTAGCTAAAATGGCTCCCCCCATATCCATTTGAGACATAATCCAACCGCCGAATATATCACCATTGGCGTTAGTGTTTGATGGCATTGCAAGTGTTCTTAATAAGAGAACACCTTTTGACTGTCGACCGTTTTTATCAATAAGAAAATTAGAAGACATTATTTTTCTCCGTCTTTTGAATGCGTTTTATCTTTGGGTAAATAGCGATAAATATATGCACCTGAAATAAGAGTCGCAATCACAGTCATTCCAAGAATACCAAAAGATTTGAAATCTACCCATGCCTCTTCTGACATATTATGGCTAATATAAATATTTACCAACATACAAATAATAAAAAATAGTGCCCAGCCGAGATTTAGAGTATTCCATACTTTATCTGGTAATTGCACTTCTTTTCCTAGTAACTTTTTCACTAAGGGTATTTTAAATTGGAATTGTGCAATTAATAAAATAATAGCAAATAATGCATTAATAATTGTTACTTTCCATTGAAGATAGCGAATTTCATTGAAATATGCTGTTAATAAACCGAAGAAAATAACTGAACCAGCCATGATTTTTTGTTGTTTTTCAATTTTGCTATATTTCCATTTCAAAACAATTAGCTGAATAATGGTTGCGATCACAAGCACGATAGCTGCATCGCGTACGCCGGCAAGTTTGTATGTAACAAAAAATAGTACTAAAGGGATAAATTCAAGTAGTTGTTTCATATTTATTCTTCCTTTATAAATAAACTATAAAAGCGATAAGTTATTACTAACATAAAAATATTTAATACGGCGCTAAGGATGCCGATTACCATATCAAATAGTACATTATTTGAAAATGTAGTAAGTTGGAAAACTAAGATAGGAGCTAGGAAATAAACTAATAGTGTATAAATAAATAATACATTCTTACGAGAACTTCCTTTAATCCAAATTTTTTGGATTGTTTGTTTTATATCATCTTGGGTTGAAAGGTAGTGTACTGCAGTTAAATTTAAGCGTACAAAGAACCATATTCCCACGAGCATTGCGATAAGTGATATTATTGATGGAGAGGATTTTGTTAATAATGCAGCGAATGCCTCACTTAATCCAAGTAGCATTGGGGCTGTCATGAGTAAATTAAGTACAATAACACCAAGAAAACGACGTAATGTGAGAGTAAACGCTTTAGTTAAAGTTTGGTAGTTTTGCTGGCTAATACTATGGATTGAAATGAGTCCCCATGTAGAGATAAAACTTGTTAAAAGTTGTGTGATAGCAATAGAAAAGGCTATGTTTTCAATATTTATATCGACTAGTTCACTTAAATTACTGTGGGATTCATTATTGAGTGGGGAGCTTAATAGTGCCCCTACATTTTGTGCAATAAATAAAATTAAGACAAATTGAAACATGACTTTTTGTTGGTTTCTAAAAAAATTCCAACTATCTTGTAATATGTGGGTAAAGTTGATTTGCATGGGGTGTTCTCTATAAAAATATGTGGTGATTATACAGGGTTTGTTTGGGATTGTCTTAAATTGTAAAAATTACCATATTCGTTTATCTTAAACTATAATCAAGCTTACAGGCGAAAAGATGGCTTACGAAATGTAAAAATCCCTAAGCCTTTCGACTTAGGGATTCTTCAATTCTGATGGCGGAGGAATAGGGATTCGAACCCTAGGAGGGCGTAAACCCTCGCCGGTTTTCAAGACCGGTGCCTTCAACCACTCGACCATTCCTCCGTGATTGATGGGCGTAGTATAATGAATATTTTATTGATGTAAACAGAAATCTCATGATTTAAGTTTAGGTGATGATAATTTATTCATTTTGATGAAATTAATTCTATCAATACCATTGACTTTTTTACCCCTAACCCTTACTTTACAGGAGACTTTTTACTTATTTTACAAGGAGCTTTTATGCAATCACGTCTTATTGTGGATGCTCAGCAGGAATCGCTACTCAGCACACATAAAGTGTTGCGTAACACGTATTTTTTATTGGGATTAACCATGGCATTTTCAGCGGTTGTTGCGTTTATTTCAATGAGTCTAAATCTGCCATATCCAAATATTATTGTGTTACTAGTTGGTTTTTATGGCTTACTTTTCTTAACAAATAAATTAGCTGATCGTCCTGCTGGTATTTTGGCGGCCTTTGCTTTCACCGGATTTATGGGATACACCATCGGGCCAATTTTAAATATGTATGTGGCACGTGGAATGGAAGATTTGATTATGCTTGCATTCGCAGGAACTGCAATTGTGTTCTTCGCATGTTCAGCCTATGTGTTAACCACGAAAAAAGATATGTCATTCTTATCAAGCGCAATGTTCGCATTATTTATTGTGCTATTACTTGGTATGGTGGCAAGTTTCTTCTTCCAAATTCCTGCGTTATCAGTCGCAATTAGTGCATTATTTGTTGTGTTCTCTACAATGACTATTTTGTATGAAACCAGTAATATCATTCACGGTGGTGAAACGAATTATATTCGAGCAACCGTGAATATTTATGTTTCAATCTACAATTTATTCTTGAGTTTATTAAGATTACTTTCTATCTTCTCAAGCGATGAATAATGATTGAATTTTGACATTGTGACCCCACTTTTCAGTGGGGTTATTTTTTGGAATAGGCAATGGAAAAACAAATTTTTGAACACGCAGTCAACGTTGAGGAAGAACAATATCAGCCTAAGCAAGAGTTTCATCATGTAGAAACAAAGCTGGATGAACCCTTGGAAGGGGAATTACTTGATGCTCAACTTGAACAGGCATTGAAACCAAAATCAGGTTTTGGAAAAACGGTATTAAAATTTACCGCACTTTTATTTGGTGTGGCGACGGTTGCGCAATCCGTGCAGTGGATGTGGGATAGCTATCAACAACATCAATGGATTTATCTTGCTTTTGCTTTAGTCAGTTTAATTGTCATTTTATTGGGGATTAAAGAGATTATTGGCGAGTGGCGACGTTTAGTTCGTTTAAAAAAACGTGAGCAATTGCAACAACAAAGTCAGCAGATTTGGTTAGAAAGTGCGGTAAAAAATGGCGATGTTTTTTCTGTTCAGAGCGCAGAAAAAAGCAAAGTTCTTTGCTTAGATATTGCAAAATTGCTACGTTTGGAAAATGATTCTCCCGAGGTAATTCAATGGCAACATCAATTAAATGAAACTTATTCAGCGCAAGAAATTGCTCATTTATTCAGTCGTAATGTTTTGTCTACTTTTGATGCACAAGCTAAAAAATTGATTAGTAAAATGGCCGCTGAATCAGCTGTGATTGTCGCGATTAGTCCAATTGCTATGGTGGATATGGTTTTTATTGCGTGGAGAAATCTTAGATTAATGAATAAGATTGCTGAAATTTATGGGATTGAATTAGGGTATTTTTCGCGTATTCGATTGTTAAGAATGGTATTGGTCAATATCGCTTTTGCTGGAGCAACCGAAGTAGCACAAGATATTGGAATGGATTGGCTTTCTCAAGATGTAACAGCAAAGCTTTCTGCGCGTATAGCTCAAGGGATCGGTGTGGGATTGCTCACTGCTAGATTAGGCGTGAAAGCAATGGAGCTTTGTCGCCCGTTAGCATTTCAATTAAATGAAAAACCAAAGCTCTCACATATTCAACAGGAATTACTTAGCTCGGTGAAAGATATTGTTCTCGGTAAAAATAAGATTTACAAAAAGGAGCAAGTCTGATGAAAATCGAGGTTGTTTATCAACATAGCGATTTTATTATTATCAACAAGCCTGAAGGCATTAGTGTTCATAAAGATCAAGAAGAACAAGGCTTAACAGAACTTGTTGCAAAACAACTGAATGTGCCTCAAGTATGGTTAGTTCATCGCTTGGATAAAGTGACGTCGGGGCTATTAATTTTGGCGCTGAATGCTGAAAGTGCGGCTGAATTTTCACGACTTTTTTCTGAACATAAAATTCATAAAACGTATCTGGCATTAAGTAACCAAAAGCCTAAAAAGAAACAAGGTTTGATTATCGGGGATATGAAGAAAGCCCGAGATGGCGCCTGGAAACTTTGCCAAACAAAAGACAATCCCGCAATTACGCGTTTTAAAAGTGTAAGCTGTGAGCCTAATTTACGTTTATTTATTTTAAAACCACAAACTGGGAAAACGCATCAATTACGTGTTGCGATGAAAAGTTTAGGTAGTCCGATTTTAGGTGATAGGCTTTATGGTAAAAATACTGAAAAAATTGACCGCACTTATTTGCATGCTGCCCAATTGGAATTTGATTATTTGAATGATTTTATTTCGGTAACTTGTTTACCCTCTCAAGGTCAATTTTGGATTAAATCCAGTGTGTTTGAGCAAATTAAGGCTTATCTGGCAAAGCCGTTTTTATCAAAATAGAAATCTCTGTATAATAAAGACAATTTTACTCTTTAATAGGAACAAAAATGAAATTTATCTCTTTTAATATAAATGGTTTACGTGCTCGCCCACATCAACTTGAAGCCATTATTGAAAGATATCAGCCAGATGTAATCGGCTTGCAAGAAATTAAAGTCGCTGATGAGGCTTTTCCTTATGAAATTACAGAAAACTTAGGTTATCACGTATTTCATCACGGACAAAAAGGTCACTATGGCGTAGCATTATTGACTAAACAAGAACCTAAAGCGGTTCATCGTGGTTTTCCAACAGACAATGAAGATGCGCAAAAACGCATTATTATGGCTGATCTTGAAACTGATTTTGGTTTGTTGACTGTCATTAATGGCTATTTCCCTCAAGGGGAAAGCCGTGCGCACGAGACTAAATTTCCAGCTAAAGAGAAATTTTATGCAGATCTTCAACAGTATTTAGAAAAAGAACACGACAAATCGAATCCTATTTTAATTATGGGGGATATGAATATTAGCCCAAGTGATTTAGATATTGGTATCGGAGATGAAAATCGTAAACGTTGGTTACGCACGGGGAAATGTTCTTTCTTACCTGAAGAACGAGCGTGGTATCAACGTTTGTATGATTATGGATTAGAAGATAGTTTTCGTAAGCTAAATCCAACGGCAAATGATAAATTCTCGTGGTTTGATTACCGTTCTAAAGGTTTTGATGATAATCGAGGTTTACGAATTGATCATATTTTAGTAAGTCAAAAATTAGCTGAACGCTGCGTCGATGTGGGCATTGCATTGGATATTCGAGCTATGGAAAAACCGTCTGATCACGCACCGATTTGGGCTGAATTTAAATAGGAAAGCGAAATGGATATGGCTAATTGGCAGAATTATCGTTCTACCGTGAATGGTATGCCTGCCGTGTTTACCGCAAATATTGAAGATGTTGAAAAATATCACGGTAAAGATCTCGATAAAATAGTGCAATTCACTATCGCTTATAAGGCAGATGATGAAACAGGTTTGCCCTCAGAAGTTGAATACGATAAGTTAATTAATCGTGTATTTAAAATTCTGGCTCAATTAACCGCACTTCCGAATGTATTTTTTGCGGGACATTTTATTTGTAATTCCCAAGCTAAAATGCATTTTTACTGTGAGCATGAAAATCTTGTTGTAGAAACTTTACAACAAATTGATTTTGTTAAAGATATTAATGTGCAAAAGGATTTAAGTTGGGATACTTATTTTGACTTTTTGCTTGCTTCTCCATTAGAGATTAAATTAAATGCAACGGAAGAGTTACTTGATTTGCTTAAAAATAAAGGCCGTGATTTAAGTGATACGTATCTAGTGGAGCATAGTTTTCATTTTGATGAAGAAGAGAAAATGTTCCCTTTCATGGATGAGCTTAGTTTAGGTGATTATTCTTTCACAACATTACAATATTCCGCACAAGCTATTCAGTTTAATGAAGATGATGAACCTTATTTCTTGGTGAAATTAGAGCAAGAAATTTCATTAGATAATGGTGAGATTTTTGAACAAGTAGAACGGTTTGAAAAACTGGCTGGGCAATTTGCGGGAGAGTATATCGGCTGGGAATGTGATTCTTTGATGGATGCGAATAAGCAGTTGAATTAGTTTTTTTAGATGCTCGTAAGTCATAAAAAGAGAGATATTTATCTCTCTTTTTTAATGTAATTTAACTTTTCGGCGCATTTTACGCATTAATAAAAATACCCATGGCCATAGTATTCCCGACGCTAAAGCCCCAAAGATTTCTTGCCAGTTAAAAAATGCGGTATGTAGGGAGAATTCGACTAAGAAAATAGCTAATCTGACAATAAATACGAATGCAATCACTAAAAGACTTTGAAACCAAAGCGATAAATTTCTGAGTACGAGATAGTTTTTTACCACAAAATAAATTGTCACAGAAAGGACTAAAGCATGAATGCCTAATGTGGAACCTAGGATTAAATCCCATACAAGTCCTAATAAAAATGCCCATCCAATACTGACTTTATTGGGAATAGCCAGAACCCAGTAAAGTAAAACGAGAACTAACCAAGCAGGCTTAAATGCTTGAAAACCAAGTGGCCAGGGTGCGAGTTCTAGCACTAATGCCACGACAAAGAAGCTTAAAATTGTGAGCCATTGTAAAATAAAGCGAGTTTGCATTAATCTTCTTCCCTATGTTCTTGTTGTTCTGACGGTACAGCTTCTTCATTTTGCGGTGCATCGGTTGGAATTTCAGGTTCAACCGTTGATTTATCCTTATTTTCTTGAAGATTATCGTCTGTTAATGGGGCTTTTTTTACTTTGTAATCAGCTTCATTCGCTTGGCTTTCTAAACGTTTTTGTACCAAATTACGCACTTCTTCTGGAGACATAGATTTTACTTTAGACATATCTAAATTGCTTGGCCAAAGCAGTAGTACATAGCGCAAGCGTTCAAGGGCGGCGAGAGGTTTAGCTTTGACTGTCGCAAAGTAATTGGAACCATCGCGTGAAACGCTTTGTACAACCGCTACTGGATAGCCTTCAAGGAAACGACCACCAAGACCAGACGTTACAAGTAAGTCGCCTTTTTCAATATCCACAGAACGAGGTACATTATCAAGAGTTAGCTCATCGGTATGCCCTGTACCACTCGCAATGACACGAACATCGTTACGTAGAACTTGTACTGGAATAGAATGAGTGACATCAGTTAAGAGTAGTACTCGGCTGGTGTTCTCGCCCACCGAAATAATTTGACCAATAACGCCTTTTTCATCAATTACAGGCTGACCTACATAAGCACCGTCTTTTTCGCCTTGGTTAATAACAATTTGTTGACGATAAATATCTGTTTCTGCAGTTAAAATTTCAGCAATCTTTTTGTATTCATCGGTGCGTAAAGGGGAATTTAATAATAAACGTAAACGCTGATTCTCGACTTTGAGTTGATCTAGTAAGAGTAAATCGGCATTTTTTTCACGCAATTGTTCGCGTAATACTTTATTTTCGATTTGTAATTTATTGGTATCCACTAAATTATCTGATACCCCATCTAATACTGTACGAGGGCTATTGGCAAGATAATAGAGTCCACCCACTGCAGTTTCCATGGCACTACGAGCTTTAGTCATTGAATTAGTTTGACCATCAGCCAAGATTAAAGAAAGGGAAGCGGCTACAGCTAATAATAATCGAATGCCAAGCGGGGGGGCTTTACCGAAAATAGGCTTCATTAAGCGTCCTACGTTGAGATAAAAAGATTAAAAGGAAAAGTGCGGTCATTTTTAACCGCACTTTTTATTTTTGTTCTAAATTAAATTTCGTCACTAAAAATGTCGCCACCGTGCATATCGATCATTTCTAATGCCTCACCACCACCGCGAGCAACACAGGTTAATGGATCTTCAGCAATGATAACAGGTACTCCCGATTCTTTAGAAAGGAGAATATCGATATTGCGCAATAGTGCACCACCACCAGTTAACACCATACCTCGCTCAAAAATGTCTGCCGCGTGTTCTGGTTGACATTCTTCAAGTGCGGTTCGAACGGCTGCAACAATACCATTTAATGGCTGTTGAATAGCTTCTAACACATCACGTGAGGTTAAGGTGAATGAACGAGGCGCACCTTCAGCAAGGTTATGACCATGCACTTCCATTTCTTTAATTTCATCACCTTCTTGAATGTAGGCTGTACCGATTTCTTGTTTAATGCGTTCAGCAGTAGGTTCACCAATAACAGAACCAAAAGTGCGGCGAACATAAGAAATGATCGCTTCATCAAAACGGTCACCACCGATACGAACTGAAGAAGAATATACGATGCCGTTTAAGGAAATAACAGCGACTTCAGTTGTACCACCACCGATATCAATTACCATAGAACCAACTGCAGTAGAAACAGGTAATTTAGCGCCGATTGCGGCTGCCATTGGTTCTTCAATTAAATATACTTCACGCGCACCAGCACCGATTGCGGATTCTTTAATTGCACGACGTTCTACTTGTGTTGCACCAGCAGGCACACAGACAAGTACACGAGGGCTTGGGCGCATAAAATTACCGCTGTGAACTTGTTTGATAAAGTATTGCAACATTTTTTCTGTAACAAAGAAATCTGCGATTACGCCATCTTTCATTGGGCGAATAGCAGCGATACTTTTTGGTGTACGCCCAAGCATTAATTTTGCTTCTTTACCTACAGCCGCGATGTTTTTTAGTGAACCAACACGGTCTTGTCGAATTGCAACAACCGAAGGCTCATCTAAGACAATACCTTGACCTTTTACATAAATTAATGTGTTTGCAGTACCTAAGTCGATAGAAAGATCGTTTGAAAAAAGTCCACGAATTTTTTTAAATAACATAATTATCCTATTCAAAAATCAGAGTTAATTTTGCTTAGCTGAAAAAGTGAAATTATTTCATCGCTAAGCACGCAAAAATTGTGCTAAATGTATCAAAAAATGTGTTGAAATTACAGTTGTTTTTCGTGTTTTTTACATTAGCTGCCATTGGCCTTTATTTTGCAGAATCAGTTGTTGCTGATGTAACGCTTTCAGTGTTGAACGGTGGCCAACACTGATTAGCGTGGTTTTTGGTAGCTCTTGTTTTAATAGTTGATACATCGCAAATTCTAAACCTTCATCCATGCTTGCGGTGGCTTCATCTAAGAAGGCGACAGCAGGTTTGTGTAGAATCAAACGCGCAAATGCTAAACGCTGTTGCTCACCAAGCGAAAGAATACGCGTCCAGTCTTGTTCTTTTTCTAATTGTTCAGCCAGATGTCCTAGTTGCACTTTATTTAATATTTCTATCGCTTGTGTATGTGAAATATTGTCTGGCTTATTGGGATAAGTTAATGCTGAAATCAAATTTCCTTGTGGCACATAGGGTTTTTGCGATAAGAAAAGTTGACTGTTTGTTGGGCAACTCACTTCACCTTCTGCGTAGCTCCAGAGTCCAGCGATTGTTCGTAAAAGTGTCGTTTTTCCTGCACCAGATTTTCCTTGAATGAGTAAACTACTTCCTTGCGGTAGCGTAATGTTGAGATTTTCTACCAGTGTGTGACCTAATGGATTTTTAACACTTAAGTTTTTGAAAATCACATCTGTAGGGTGATTGTGTATTTGTGTTTGCGATTCATGATTAACCATTTCAATGGCATAGCTGAAACCAGTTAAACGATCGAGTGTCGCTTTATACCCAGCAAAACTATCGTAAGTATTACGGAAAAATGAAAGATTGCTGTGCAATTTTCCAAATACTTGTAAAGTTTGCATTAAATCACCGAGTTTTATTTGTTTTTCAAAGTAACGTCCAACTTGAATTAACAACGGAAAAACAACAGAAACTTGACTTACAACTAAGTTAAATCCTGAAAATTTTAGTGTTCTAAATACGATTACCCACATGTTATGGATGACAGAATTGAATTGTTGATAAAGCTGATTTTTTTCTACCTTTTCACCTGCATAAAAAGCAATGCTTTCGGCATATTCTTTTATGCGAATTAAAGAATAACGATAGTTTGCGTTTAAGCGTTCATTAATAAAATTCAAAGAGATTAATGGACGACCGAGCCAAAATGCAATGAGGCTAGTGAAAATGACATAGCCAAACACTAAGAACACCATCATATGTGGAATTTCCACGCCAAGTACCATCATTGGACCCGCTAATCCCCATAACAAAATCGTGTAAGAGATCATCGAGGTGACCGCATCAATGACTCCAGTGCTTAAAGAAAGCGTGGTTTTTACATAAGATTGGACATCTTGTTGAATACGTTGATCGGGGTTATCTAGGTTTTCTGATAAATACTGTGTTTTGTAATAGGCTCGGTGTGCCATCCATTTATCAACAAGCTGTTCGTTAAGCCACTCAATCCAGTTGATGACGAAACGTTGCTCTAAATAATAGCTTACTAATGCCGCAGAAACAGAACTTGCGGCAATGACGCAGAACAAGCCCATTTGTTGCCAAAATACATGTTCATTAAATTCTTGCAATGATGTGTACATATTTTTGTACCACTCAGAATGTACAAGGCTGATACGCACACTGAGTAATGTCATCGCAACAATAAGCAGAAAGAATAGGATAGGTTTTATGCTGCGTTTAGGTGAAAGATAGCCACCTGCAAACATCCAAAATTGTTTTCCCCATTGGGTAAAACGTACCAAAAGAAAAATGCCAAAACTAAAGACGACTGAGGTGATAGCTAGCGTTTGTAAAATCCAAATAAGAGAAGTAATGGCTTCTTGGCCGTAATCCATAAATATTCCATCCGAGATAAAAGTGCGGTGAAAAATAACCGCACTTTTTGTAAAAGGGGCAAAACTTTCGGTATTGTAGAGTCTATGCTTAATTTCGCAAGAAAAAATGTGACGAACGTAGCATTTTTTGAGTTTGGTTGAGGTTTTCAAAAAACAACTTGGATACAATCCAAAAGAGTTAAATTCCATTTTTAAGGGGTCAATATGAGTGATATTGCAATCACGATTAGTCTTCTTGCCCTCGTTGCCGTAATCGGTTTATGGATCGGGCATTGGAAGATCCGTGGGGTTGGGCTTGGCATCGGTGGTGTGCTGTTTGGCGGCATCATTGTGGCTCATTTCACCAATCAATATGGCTTGCAACTAGATGCGCGTACGCTGCATTTTGTGCAGGAATTTGGTCTGATTCTGTTCGTTTATACGATTGGGATCCAAGTTGGGCCTGGTTTTTTTGCATCTTTAAGAAAATCAGGTTTAAAACTGAATGCGTTTGCTATTTTAATCGTTGTTCTGGGTTCTGTTGCTGCGGTGATTGTGCATAAGGTTGCGGATGTTCCGTTAGATATTGCACTTGGTATTTATGCTGGGGCGGTAACTAACACGCCAGCCCTTGGTGCCGGTCAGCAAATTTTGACTGAACTTGGCGTGCAACAAACTACAGTGACAATGGGGATGTCTTATGCGATGGCTTATCCATTCGGGATTTGTGGTATTTTGCTTGCAATGTGGTTAATCCGCTTATTTTTTAAAGTTAAAGTGGACGATGAAGCGGCACGTTTTAATGTGGAGAGCGGTCAAGAAAAAGAAAGTTTACATAATATTTCTTTAAAAGTGACGAACCAAAATCTAGATGGTCTTACGTTAATTCAAATTCCAGGATTTAGTGATGAAGAAGTCGTATGTTCACGTTTAAAACGCGATGATATGGAAATCGTTCCAAAGGCTAGCACAGAAATTTGTACTAATGATATTTTGCAATTAGTGGGCGATGATGCTGCTCTTTCAAAAATGCGCTTGATTATTGGTCATGAGGTAGATGCGCCAACATTCTCTTATAGTGGAGAGATTCGTGCCGAACGCGTAGTGGTTACTAATGAAAAAGTCTTAGGTAAAAAGATCCGCACTTTGGGTATTCATCAAAAATATGGTGTGGTGATCTCTCGCTTGAATCGTGCTGGTATTGAATTAGTGCCAACAGCGAATACAACTTTACAATTTGGTGATGTACTTCATATGGTAGGGCATACCGATGTGCTAAACAAAGCTATTTCCGTAATTGGTAATGCACAACAAAAATTGCTTCAAGTGCAAATGTTACCTGTTTTCATCGGTATTGGCTTAGGGGTGCTCGTTGGCTCGATTCCATTCTATATTCCAGGTTTCCCTGTTGCGTTAAAATTAGGGCTTGCTGGCGGACCATTGGTGGTTGCGTTGATCTTAGCGAGAATTGGTACGATTGGTAAACTTTACTGGTTTATGCCACCTAGCGCTAACTTGGCATTGCGTGAAATAGGGATTGTTCTTTTCTTGGCAGTGGTAGGTTTAAAATCAGGTGGAAGTTTCTTTGACACATTATTGAATGGCTCAGGCCTTGAATGGATGGGATACGGTATTTTTATCACCTTTATTCCATTAATGATTACCGGTATTTTGGCTCGTCTATATGGCAAACTGAATTACCTTACAATCTGTGGTTTACTTGCCGGTTCCATGACAGATCCTCCAGCTTTAGCATTTGCTAATGAAATTAAAGAAGATAACGGTGCAGCAGCACTTTCTTATGCCACTGTGTATCCATTGGTGATGTTCTTGCGGATAATGTCGCCGCAGTTATTAGCTGTGCTATTGTGGGCAGCATAGCCAAAATAAGTTCAATTTATACAAACAAAAGCGCGGTTAATTTCGCGCTTATTTTTTGTGTGGATTTTGCGTGAGAGGGTATTCAATGATAGAATCTCGCACTTTTATTGCGAAGCGAGAACAAAATGGCATTAGTTGAATTTTTGATGGAAACCTTAGATGGGTTAAAAGGAACAGATATTGTACATTTTGATGTACGTGGAAAATCATCGATTACGGATAATATGATTATTTGCACGGGTACATCGAGCCGCCAAGTTTCTGCAATGGCAGATAATTTAATTACAGAATGTAAAAAAGCAGGTTTTGAAACTTTTGGTGAAGAAGGTAAAAATACTGCAGATTGGATTGTGGTGGATCTTGGTCAAGCAATCGTACATATCATGCAACGTGACGCGCGTGAAATGTATCAATTAGAGAAACTTTGGGCGTAAATTTTAGTAAAGTGCGGTGAAAAATAACCGCACTTTTTAGATAAGGATGACTTGTGAAACTCACGTTAATTGCTGTCGGAACAAAAATGCCTTCTTGGGTTACAACGGGTTTTGAGGAATATCAACGCCGTTTTCCAAAAGATATGCCTTTTGAACTGATTGAAATCCCAGCAGGCAAGCGTGGAAAAAATGCTGATATTAAACGCATTTTAGAACAAGAAGGCAAAGCGATGTTAGCTGCCTGTGGAAAAGGCAAAGTTGTGACGTTAGATATTCCAGGTAAACCTTGGACCACACCACAGTTAGCCGAGCAATTAGAAGCCTGGAAAAACGATGGCCGTGATGTATGTTTGTTGATTGGGGGGCCAGAGGGACTTTCACCTGAATGTAAAGCCGCTGCAGAGCAAAGCTGGTCGCTTTCACCATTGACATTACCTCATCCGCTTGTTCGTGTTGTGGTGGCTGAAAGTTTGTATCGTGCATGGTCACTCACCACTAATCATCCTTATCACCGAGAATAATAAATCCTCATTTTTAGTCAGATGAATTTAAAAAGATTCTTCAATACTTCAACTCATGAGCCGTTCCGCGATAAAAAAGCGGAGCGTAACCTTTTTGCACGCCGAACTTTAGTGGCTTTTTTCGGGATTTTGCTACTAACAGGGGTGTTATTCACTAATATTTATCAGCTACAGATTGTTAATTTCGATACTTACCAAACGCGTTCTAATGGTAACCGAATTAAATTATTACCTTTACCTCCAACGCGTGGCTTAATCTATGACCGTTACGGTAAATTATTAGCCGAAAATCTTACTTTTTTTGGTTTATACATTGTGCCAGAAAAAACTGAAAATTTAGACCGCACTTTAGATGAATTACGCTACATTGTGGGATTAACGGATAATGACATTGAAAATTTTAAAAAGGAACGTCGCCGCGGAACGCGTTACACGCCTATTTTATTGAAACCGAATTTAACAGAAGAACAAATCGCACGTTTTGCAGTGAGTAGCTATCAATATCCGAGTTTAGATGTACGTCCTTATTTCAAACGCTATTACTTATATGGCGAGATTATGACGCATATTTTAGGTTATGTGGGAAAAATTAATGATAAAGATGTAGATCGCCTGAAAAAAGAGGAAAAATTTGCTAATTACTCGGGAACGAGTGATATGGGAAAATTAGGTATTGAGCGTTATTATGAAGATAGTTTACATGGTGTAACGGGATTTGAAGAGGTTGAAATTAATAACCGAGGAAAGGTAATTCGTAAATTACGAGAACAACCAGCTGTAGCAGGAAAAAGTATTCATCTCACCATTGATTTAGAATTACAGCGCTATATTACGGAGCTTTTATCTGGGCAAAAAGGTGCAATTATTGTTCTAGATCCAAAAGATAGTGGCGTGTTAGCAATGGTCTCGACACCGAGTTATGATAATAATCTTTTTGTGGATGGCATTTCATCTAAAGATTATAAACGTTTATTAAATGATCCAGCTCGTCCATTGTATAGCCGGGCTACACAGGGTGTATATCCCCCCGCTTCTACAGTGAAACCTTTTATTTCCGTAGCCGCACAAACTGAAAATGTGATTACGCAAAATACAACCATTTTTGACCCAGGTTATTGGATTTTACCGAATACCTCAAAACGTTTTCGCGATTGGAAAAAATCAGGTCATGGCTATACGGATTTAAATAAGGCGATTACAGAATCATCCGATACTTATTTTTATCAAGTTGCTCATAATATGGGGATAGACCGTCTTTCGGAATGGATGAAACGCTTTGGTTTCGGCATGCCAACAGGCATTGAAATTCAGGAAGAAGCGGCTGCCAATATGCCAAGTCGTGAATGGAAACAAAAACGCTATAAACGTCCTTGGGTATTGGGTGATACGATTTCAGTTGGTATTGGGCAAGGTTATTGGACTGCTACGCCGTTACAAGTAGCAAAAGCAACAGCAATATTAGTCAATAACGGTAAAGTAAATACACCACATTTAATGAAAGCTATTGAAGGTGCAGAATTATCACCTTATAAAGATCCATTGATTTATCCTGATATTAGTGAGCCAAAACAAAATTATTGGGATGCAGCAAAACGTGGAATGTATAATGTTGTTAATTCTGCTGCTGGCACTGGACGAAAGGCATTTGCCGGTGCTAATTATAGAGTTGCGGGTAAGTCTGGTACGGCACAAGTTTTTAGTCTCAAAGAAAATGAAAAATACAATGCGGCGGGATTGAAAAAAGAACTACATGATCACGCATGGTTTACTGCATATGCGCCTTATGAAAACCCTAGATTGGTTGTGACAGTTATTTTAGAGAATGCGGGTGGTGGTTCAAGTAATGCCGCACCGTTAGCGCGTAAAGTGATGGATTACTATTTAAATCAGCGTTTACCACAAGTTGAAAAATATAATGCAAATATTCAGCAAAAAGAAGATTTACCACAAGAGGGCGAGCAGATAAATGGAAGATAAAATCCCTTTCTGGTTGCGTGTATGGCAACGTTTGCATATTGATTTTTGGCTTTTTATTGGCTTAGTTGCAATAACAGCTTATGGTATGCTTGTGCTTTATAGTGCCACTGGGGCGAGTGAAACCATGTTCCAAAACCGTATTATACAAGTGACGCTTGGATTTATGGTCATGCTGATTATCGCGCAATTTCCACCTAAGTTTTATCAACGTATTGCACCATATTTATATCTAATTGGATTTGCAATGTTAGTTTTAGTGGATGCGATTGGTACGACAAGTAAAGGAGCTCAACGTTGGCTCGATCTTGGTTTTATTCGTTTCCAACCCTCTGAAATTGTGAAGCTTGCAGTGCCATTAATGGTCGCTGTGTATTTAGGTAATCGTCCACTTCCACCTAAATTAAGTGAAACATTTATTGCGATTGCAATGATTATGATTCCGACTTTACTTGTAGCTATACAACCAGATTTAGGTACATCAATTTTGGTAAGTGCGTCAGGTTTATTTGTAGTATTTTTAGCTGGAATGAGTTGGTGGTTGATTTTAGCTGCAGTGATTGGCTTAGCTGGATTTATTCCGATCATGTGGCTATATCTAATGCACGATTATCAACGCACTCGCGTTCTCACATTATTGGACCCAGAAAAAGACCCTCTCGGTGCTGGCTATCATATTTTACAATCAAAGATTGCGATTGGGTCTGGTGGCCTTTGGGGAAAAGGCTGGATGCAGGGTACGCAATCTCAGCTTGAGTTTTTACCCGAACCTCATACCGATTTTATTTTTGCGGTAATGGGTGAAGAACATGGGATGATCGGTTTCCTCATTTTAATGGTAATCTATATGTTTATTATAGTGCGAGGTTTAATGATTGCTGTAAATGCGCAAACTTCTTTTGGTCGTATTTTAGCGGGCGCAACGACGCTAATTTTCTTTGTATATGTGTTTGTGAATATTGGAATGGTAAGTGGTATTTTGCCTGTGGTAGGTGTTCCCTTGCCATTATTTAGTTATGGCGGGACGTCATATGTCGCTATTATGGCAAGTTTTGGATTGCTTATGTCAATTCACACACATAAGAGCAAATTTATGAAAGGGAACTAATTTCATTTTTGCTTTTCTTATATAAGTATGAAATAAAAGAATGAGAGACGTATGAAATTAAAAATGTTATTAAATTTAACCGCATTTGCATTTTTTGTATTAGTGACGACTTTTCCATCACAAGCGGATCCTCAGAAAATGTATGGTATTCAAGGCGATAAATTATCTATTGCTACGACTGTTCCCGCTCCCAATGCGTATTCTGTGAAAGGAAAAATATATACAACAAAAGATGCTGATGAAGCAAAAAATTACAGTAAAGAGGGTTTAGCTAGTTATTATCATTTAAAGTTTAACGGAAACAAAACTGCAAGCGGAGATATTTATAATTCATCTCTATTTACTGCAGCACATAAAACGCTTCCAATCAATTCTTATGCCTTGGTGACGAATTTACATAATAATCGAAAAGTGATTGTACGTATTAACGATCGAGGACCTTTTAGTGATAAACGTTTAATTGATCTTTCTCATGCGGCGGCTAAGGAATTAGGGTTAATTGCTCGAGGAACAGGACAAGTAAGAATTGAGGCTTTACATGTAGCGAAAAATGGACAATTGTCAGGGGCTGCAACCAAAACTTTAGCAATGCATGCTAAAACAAAAGAGGCTGCAGAACGTTTGGGATTAAATAAAAATATATTAGTCAGCCAGATAGCCGCAAAAAATATCTCTGAAAAAGATAGTTATAGATTAAAAATGCTTGAGCTAACTTCACGTAGTCAGGCTGATAAGTTGATCACACAATTATCTTTGGAAAATGTGAAAACTGAAGTCAATCGTGCTGGAAGTAAATATGAAATTCATATTGGACCTTTTGATAATAAGGAACAACTGACTCAGGTTAGAAGCCAATTACAAAAAATGGTGAGCAATAAGCCATTAATTGTTTATACATATAAAAACTAAGTTATTGTAGGAATGCATTATGTTAACGAAAACAACAAGAATTTTAATTTTATCAGGATTAGTGGCAAGTGTAACTTTTTCTGCTTCTGCAGAAGATATGCAATATGGCATAACACCACCACAGATTACAGCGCAAACTTATGTATTGATGGATTACAATTCAGGTGCGATTCTAACCGCACTTAATCCGGATCAGCGCCAATATCCTGCATCATTAACAAAAATGATGACAAGTTATGTGGTAGGGAGCGCTTTAAAACAGGGTAAAATTCACAATACCGATATGGTAACTATCGGTCAGAGTGCGTGGGGGCGTAATTTCCCTGACTCATCAAAAATGTTTTTAGATTTAAATACACAGGTGTCAGTGGCTGATTTGAATCGTGGAGTGATTGTGGTATCAGGTAATGATGCAACAATAGCATTAGCTGAACATATCTCCGGCAATGTACCGAATTTTGTAGAAACAATGAACAAATATGTTCAACAATTTGGTTTGAAAAATACAAATTTCACCACGCCGCATGGTTTGGATGATCCTAATCAATATTCTTCTGCTCGTGATATGGCGCTTATTGGAGCACATATTATTCGTGATTTACCTGAAGAATATAAAATTTACTCAGAAAAAGATTTTACATTTAATAAAATTAAACAGCCTAACCGTAATGGTTTATTATGGGATAAAACCATTAATGTTGATGGAATGAAAACCGGGCATACTAGCCAAGCAGGATATAACTTAGTTGCTTCAGCGACTACACCAAACAATATGCGTTTAATTTCTGTAGTAATGGGTGTGCCAACTTACAAAGGTCGTGAAGTAGAAAGTAAAAAACTTTTACAATGGGGCTTTGCTAATTTCGAAACATTTAAAACGTTAGAGGCAGGCAAAGAAGTTTTAGAACAACCTGTTTATTACGGTAATAAAGGTAGTGTGAAATTAGGAACCTTACAAGATAGTTTTATCACTGTTCCGAAAGGCAAACAAAATGAGCTTAAAGCTCGATATGAGTTAGAAAGTAAAAACTTACAAGCGCCTTTAGCAAAAGGCCAAGTCGTTGGTAAAGTCATTTATCAATTAGAAGGTAAAGATATTGCTGCGGTAAACTTACAAGTGATGGATGAAGTGGGCGAAGCTGGTATTTTCGGAAAAGCTTGGGATTGGCTCGTGCTCACTGTAAAAGGCTTATTTGCATAAAATATGCCAGAAATTTACCGCACTTTTTTCATTTTTAATTGAGGCATTCGTAATGTGTGGGTGGTGTACTATCCACACATCATTTTTATTATTGGGAAATAATATGACAACAGAAAATGATTACGCAAAACTTAAAGAATTAATGGAATTTCCAGCAAAAATGACATTTAAAGTTGCTGGAATTAATCGCGAGGGGTTAGCGCAAGATCTAATTCAAGTCGTTCAAAAATATATTAAAGGCGATTATATTCCTAAGGAAAAACGGAGTAGTAAAGGTACCTATAATTCGGTTTCAATCGACATTATTGCTGAAAACTTTGAGCAGGTAGAAACACTTTATAAAGAACTTGCTAAAGTTGAAGGCGTAAAAATGGTTATCTAGCATGAATAATTCCCTTATCGTTCGTCAGTTAGGGTTGCAAGATTATCAAGAAATTTGGCATAAAATGCAGAATTTTACAGATAGTCGTACCGCGGAAACGCAAGACGAAATTTGGCTGGTGCAACATCCTCCTGTATTTACCCAAGGGCAAGCAGGTAAACCAGAGCATCTTTTACAACGTAGTGAAATACCTGTAGTGCAATCGGATCGTGGTGGGCAAATAACCTATCATGCACCCGGTCAGCAAGTGATGTATGTGCTCATTGATATTAAGCGTCATGAGAATTTAAATGTGCGTCAATTAGTTACCGCACTTGAACAAACGGTGGTAAAAACTTTAGCTGAATATGGTATTGAAAGCTATCCAAAACCTGATGCACCAGGCGTGTATGTGGATGGAAAAAAGATTTGTTCTCTTGGACTGCGTATTCGTCGTGGGTGCTCTTTTCACGGGCTAGCATTGAATATCAATATGGATCTGAATCCATTTCATTATATTAATCCATGCGGCTATGCTGGTCTTGAAATGTGCCAATTAGCGGATTTTGTTAATCAAGATGAAGCTAATTGCGATAAGGTTTCACCAAAATTAATTAAACACTTTGCCGAGCTTTTGGGCTATAATGTAACAAATTTGTAATATTTAATGATCAAAAATGCCCTATTTGGGCATTTTTATTTAGGAACGCTTATGTCAACGCCTTTCAAAATGGAACGCGGTGTAAAATATCGCGATGCGGCAAAAACGTCGATTATTCCAGTAAAAAATATTGATCCAAACCAAGAGCTATTGAAAAAGCCTGAATGGATGAAAATTAAACTTCCGGCAAATTCACTTAAAATTGAAAGCATCAAAAATGGAATGCGTCGTCATGGTTTGCATTCCGTGTGTGAAGAAGCATCTTGTCCAAATTTACACGAATGTTTTAATCATGGAACGGCAACTTTTATGATTTTAGGTGCGATTTGTACGCGCCGTTGTCCGTTCTGTGATGTTGCGCATGGAAAACCATTACCGCCCGATCCTGAAGAGCCACAAAAATTGGCTGAAACTATCCAAGATATGAAACTTAAATATGTGGTGATTACATCGGTGGATCGCGATGATTTGCCTGATCGTGGCGCGGGTCATTTTGCAGAATGTGTAAAAGCTGTGCGTGAGCTTAATCCTAATATTAAGATTGAAATTTTAGTGCCTGATTTCCGTGGTCGTATTACACAGGCATTGGAAAAATTAAAAGATAATCCGCCAGATGTCTTTAACCATAATTTAGAAAACGTGCCCCGCCTATATAAAGAGATTCGTCCTGGGGCGGATTACGAATGGTCACTTAAATTATTACGTGAATTTAAAGAAATGTTCCCGAATATCCCAACTAAATCTGGTTTAATGGTAGGATTAGGAGAAACTAATGAAGAGATTTTACAAGTCATGCAAGATTTACGTGATAACGGTGTGACAATGCTCACATTGGGGCAATATCTTCAACCTAGCCGCCATCATTTACCTGTTGTGCGTTATGTTCCTCCAAGCGAATTTGATGAATTCCGTGAGAAAGCCAATGAAATGGGCTTTGAACATGCGGCTTGTGGACCATTTGTTCGTTCTTCTTATCACGCTGATTTACAAGCCAGTGGCGGATTGGTGAAGTAATTAAAAATTGCGCTGAATTAAACCGCACTTTTTGCTTGTCACGAAAGTGCGGTTTATTTTTGATGTTTTTTTTCACCGAATATTTACTAGCCAGAATTATTGCAAGCCTGTAAAATAGCCGACCGCTTTATTCGACTAATTATTTATAACACCTGACGATATTGTAGAAAATGACTCAAAAATTACATATTAAAACTTGGGGCTGCCAGATGAATGAATACGATTCATCTAAAATGGCAGATCTTTTATTAAGTACTCATGGATTAGAGCTTACCGAAATTCCTGAAGAAGCAGACGTATTATTATTGAATACCTGTTCTATTCGTGAAAAAGCACAAGAAAAAGTTTTCCACCAACTTGGTCGTTGGAAAGAATTAAAGAAAAATAATCCAAATTTAGTGATTGGTGTGGGCGGCTGTGTGGCTTCTCAAGAAGGGGAACATATTCGCCATCGTGCGCCTTATGTAGATATTATTTTTGGTCCACAAACTCTGCACCGCTTGCCTGAAATGATTAACCAAATTCGTGGTGGTAAAAGTTCCGTCGTAGATGTAAGTTTCCCTGAAATTGAGAAATTTGACCGCTTACCTGAACCTCGTGCAGAAGGTCCAACAGCATTCGTTTCGATTATGGAAGGCTGTAATAAATACTGTACTTTCTGTGTTGTACCTTATACACGCGGTGAAGAAGTCAGCCGTCCTGTGGATGATGTCTTATTTGAAATTGCGCAACTTGCGGATCAAGGTGTGCGTGAGGTTAACTTACTTGGTCAAAACGTGAATGCTTATCGTGGTCCGACACATGATGGTCAAATTTGTAGCTTTGCTGAGCTGCTTCGTCTCGTAGCCTCTATCGATGGTATTGACCGTTTACGTTTCACAACTAGTCATCCAATAGAATTTACAGATGATATTATTGATGTATATCGTGATACGCCTGAATTGGTGAGTTTCTTACATCTTCCAGTCCAAGCAGGTTCTGATCGTGTATTAACGATGATGAAACGTGGTCATACAGCATTAGAATATAAATCTATTATTCGTAAACTTCGTGCTGTGCGCCCAGATATTCAAATCAGCTCTGACTTTATTGTTGGTTTCCCTGGTGAAACGGCGGAAGATTTTGAGCAAACTATGAATTTGATTGCACAAGTGAACTTTGATATGAGCTTTAGTTTTGTGTACTCAGCCCGACCAGGTACACCTGCTGCAGATATGCCAGATGATGTAACGGAAGATGAAAAGAAACAGCGCCTTTATGTGTTACAGGAGCGTATTAATCAACAAGCCGCACAATTTAGCCGTCGCATGCTTGGCACAGAACAACGCGTATTAGTTGAAGGGCCATCGAAGAAAGACATCATGGAATTAACGGGACGTACTGAAACGAATCGTATTGTCAATTTCCAAGGTTCTCCAGAAATGATTGGAAAATTTGTGGACGTGAAAATCACTGATGTTTATACCAATTCTCTACGTGGTGAAGTGGTGCGTACTGAAGATGAAATGGGATTACGTATTGCGCAGTCTCCACAAGAAGTGATGAATCGTACACGTAAAGAAGATGAATTAGGTGTAGGGCGTTATCACGGCTAATTGAAATCTTGAAATATTTAACCGCACTTTGAGAAATTAAAGTGCGGTTATTTTTTGTTGAATATTCAGGGCTTCAATTATTTAGAGAGAAATGTATGACGATATTTTAAATGTGACCCAATAAAAAGAATAAGACTACATAATCCTAACATTGCGCCAATATAGCCAATTTTGTCTAGCCCTATATGGGTTGCCACAAGATTTCCAAATAATGCCCCAGTGCCGATACCTGCATTATAAATACCAGAGTAAATAGCCGTAGCCACATCTGTTGCATCAGGTGCAAGTCTTAATACGCGTATTTGTAAAGCAAGACCAATACAACCAACACCAATTCCCCAAAGAAAAGAAAGAGCAAGCATTGTGATGATATATTCTGTTGAAAGGAGTAATAGTAAGAGAGAAAGGCTTTGCAAAGCCATTGCGACAACAACAAATTTAGTAGGGCCAAAACGGTGTAATCGATTGAATAAAAGGCTAGCTAAAATGCCAGATATACCAAAAATAAGAAGTACAAAAGTTGCAAAATTTGGATCCAAATGGCCTATTTCAATCATAAAAGGCTCAATATAAGTATAAGCTGTAAAATGTGCGGCAACAATCAGCATTGTGGCGATATAAAGTCCAATGAGTAATGGACGCTTAGCGAGTATTGGTAAGCTTGCAATAGAACCTGCGTTTTTACTTGGTAATTTTGGTAAGAGTTGAATTATTAATAGCATAACGAAGAATGCTAAAAGCGCAATAATTCCGAAAGTAACACGCCAGCCTACGAGCTGTCCTATAATTCTTCCAATAGGCAGCCCTAAAATTGTTGCAAGGGATGTTCCTATAGCAAGCATTCCTAGCGCTTGTGTCTTTTTATCTTTCGGTGCGATTCGCATCACAAGTGAAGCCGTAATAGACCAGAAGACAGAATGGGCAATAGCAATGCAAACTCGAGCAATAAGTAGAATCCAGAAATTCCATGCTATAACAGATAAAATATGCCCTATGATGAAAATAATAAAGAGCTTGGTAAGTAAATTTTTCCGCTCCATTTCACCTGTTAGAAGCATTGCTGGAAGAGATACAATAAGTACTGTCCAGGCATATACAGTCATCATTAGTCCTGTATCGGCAGTTTGCATATCAAAACTGGTTGCTATATCACTTAACATTGCAACAGGGACGAATTCAGTTGTATTAAAAATAAACCCTGCGAATGCCATTAATAGGACTCGCCATAATTGAATTTTTCTTATATTTAGTGATGACATTAATGTAGCTTCTCTTTTATGATGTCTATGAGTTGATGACGAAATTCTTTTGTAAAATTAAATTTATATTGAGGTGAATAACAATCCCCAAAGAATCGGATTGGTAAGATAAGATTTTGATAATTTTTATTTATAGAACGTACTGTAAGATTTATATCACATTGCATTTGATTTAATGAGACAACCCCCGTACCACTTCCCAAAAGTGTGGGGGTTTTTAATTCAAATTTTTCAGCATTTAATTGATCTTTTAACAGTGAGAGTTGTATTTGAAATTGTTCAAACTGTGTATTTAATTCTTTATTCGCTAATAAATCATTGCTGTAATTAATCGGGAAATATTGTGAGACAATATCTAACAAATTTATACCGATAATTTCGCCATTTTTTGCCTGAAAATTGAATTTTCCTTGTGTTATTTCAGAATTTTTAAAACCTAAATTGATTTTAAAATCAGTGTAACCACTCAAGGCTTCAGGAAAGCTCAATAAGCTAAGCAATGGCTTGACAGGAAAATCCTTACCAGAAAAATTGATCATGCTTTGATCACCCACACCCTGATAATTAACTACAGCTAAACAATTATTATCACATTGTGGTTTGATATAGGTAACAAGCCGTTTTAATGGCTTGTTAAAATCACCATGAGCTTCAATATAACCAAGTGATTGATTATTTAATTTGGCATTGACAAACTGAATGATCGATGATTTTTCATTAGAGAGGTCAATATTAGCTTTAGTAAAAGTAAAATCAAAGATTTTATTTTTCCCATAAAATGGTTTTTCTAACTTAATAGATATTTGATTATTACCATTTAAAATTATTTTTTTTGCCAATAATTGCGTTAAAGAAAGCGCTGAAAAATGCATTTTTATATCGGCTAGATTTTGTGCTTTATTGCTTAATTTGAGCTGTTTAAGTTGAAGTGAGGAAAGGTTAATATTACCGTAAAAAAGTGGCAAAAGGTTGAATTGACTTTCGATCTTTTGCACAGAAAATTGTTCAGACTGAACTTTCTCGAGAGAAAGTGCGGGTGGAAATAGAGATAGATTGACTGATTGAACCGTAATATTTTGTTGTGCTAGTTGTTTATCGATGGAATTTTGTACTCGATAAAGTTGGATATACAAAAAAGAAAAGATCGCCAAAGCGACGATCCCTAAGCCAAGCGCGAGCTTTTTCATCGATTATTCCTTGTCTTCGTCAATTCGACTCGCAACCGCACTTTGTTGATTTTTATATTTTGCATCTTTGCGGCTACTGTATGGTCGTTTCGCTTCGCCACTTAATATTTCAAAGCTTAATGCACCAATCACCATGTTTGGACGTAATGCTAATGGTAATTTCCCTGAATTATAAAATTCTAACACGATTCTTCCTTCCCAACCTGGATCAATACGGTGTGCCGTGACGTGTACCATTAAGCCTAAACGCGCTAAAGAAGATCGACCATCTAACCAACCGATAATATTGGCGGGTAATTTCACCGATTCAAGTGTAGTTGCTAATGCTAAAGTACCTGGATGTAAGAAAAATGCTTCGCCTTCAGGCACAATAATTTCATCGCTCATCACCGATTCAAGCTGGGCGGACACTTCTTCTTTCGGGCCACTTAAATCAATGAAAGGCGCAGAATGTTCACGAAATACGCGGAAAGAATTACCTAAGCGAACATCAATCGTCGCGCCGTTGATTTTGTCATTATTTGGACGTGGCGTTAAAGAAATAATGCCATCATCGAGATAGCGTTCAATATCAGTATCGCAAAGACGCATAAGATTTCCTATTTTTGATTCAATAAATGAAGGATTTGAGCTTTTAACATATTGATTGCAATACGGTTTTTACCTCCGCGAGGAATGACAATATCCGCATATTGTTTAGATGGCTCTATAAATTGTAAGAACATTGGGCGCACGGTTGCACGATATTGATCAATAACCGATTGTAGGGAACGACCGCGTTCTTCCATATCACGTTGTAAACGGCGAATAAAACAAATGTCTAATGGTGTATCCACGAATACGGAGATATCCGCAAGTTGACGAACACGTTCATCAGTAAGCAGTAAAATCCCTTCTAAAATCACAATACGTTTTGGTGTAAATGTTGTGGTTTCACCTGTACGAGTATGATCAACGTAGCTATAAACAGGCACATCAACCGATTTTCCTGATTTTAAATCTTTTAAATGTTGAATGAGCAAATCGCGATCCATTGAGCTTGGATGGTCGTAATTTGTTTTTATGCGTTCGCTCATTTCTAAATGGCTTTGATCTTTGTAGTAACTGTCTTCGGCAATAATCCCAATTTCTTGGCAGCCTAATTCATTACAGAGTTCTTTGTGAACGGTAGAGGCGATAGAACTTTTTCCTGATGCGGATGCGCCAGTGATGGCGATGATGATACAAGAATCTGACATAGTTTTGCGAGGTATAGAAAAATTTGATGAATTATAAAGAAAAGTGCGGTGAATTTCACGTTTATTTTTTTACTTGAATTTTTAAAACTGTGAACTTCATCACGGTATTACTTCCTCTTTTCGAGTAGGATTCAAACATTCTATCCAATAAGGAGTATTTATTATGAAATTCAACAAAATTTCTCTTTCTGTTTCTGCCGCACTTTTAGCTGCGGGCTTGGCTATTTCTGGTTCTGCTAATGCTAAAGGTCGTTTAGTTGTGTACTGTAGTGCAACCAATATTTTGTGCGAAACGACTACAAAAGCATTTGGCGAAAAATATGATGTGAAAACATCCTTTATTCGTAATGGTTCAGGCAGTACTTTTGCTAAAGTTGAAGCTGAAAAAAATAACCCTCAAGCGGATGTTTGGTTTGGTGGTACCTTTGACCCTCAAGCACAAGCGGCTGAATTAGGCTTAATTGAACCTTATAAATCTAAACACATTGATGAAATTGTGGAACGTTTCCGCGATCCTGCGAAAACAAAAGGTCACTATGTTTCCTCAATTTATATGGGGATCTTAGGTTTTGGTGTGAATACTGAACGTTTGGCAAAATTAGGCATTAAAGAAGTGCCGAAATGCTGGAAAGACCTAACAGATCCTCGCTTAAAAGGCGAAGTTCAAATTGCAGACCCTCAAAGTGCGGGTACAGCTTACACGGCATTGGCAACTTTTGTTCAATTATGGGGCGAAAAAGAGGCATTCGATTTCCTAAAAGCATTACATCCTAACGTTTCTCAATATACTAAATCGGGTATTACGCCATCACGTAACTCTGCGCGCGGTGAAGCGACAATTGGGGTCGGTTTCTTACACGATTATGCATTAGAAAAACGCAATGGTGCTCCGTTAGAATTAGTCGTACCTTGCGAAGGAACCGGTTATGAGTTAGGTGGCGTGAGTATCTTAAAAGGTGCGCGTAATATTGATAATGCAAAATTATTCGTCGATTGGGCTTTATCAAAAGAAGGTCAAGAATTAGCTTGGAAACAAGGGGATTCTTTACAAATCTTAACTAACACGACTGCAGAACAATCACCAACCGCGTTTGACCCAAATAAACTCAAATTAATCAATTATGACTTTGAAAAATACGGTGCAACAGAACAACGTAAAGCCTTAATTGAAAAATGGGTACAAGAAGTTAAATTGGCGAAATAGCGGTGAATAAGTGCGGTAAAAAATACTGAATTTTTTGACCGCACTTTTTCGTATTTTTAATGTGATTTCGTTTCCCTCTAAGAGATTGCAAAATTTTCATTCATAAGGGAGTTATAATCTGATGAAACTATCAAAAATCGCAGTAACCTTGTCTGGAGTGATGCTAAGTGGATTGGTGTTAAGTAATCCATCTTTTGCAAAAGGACGCTTAGTCATTTATTGCAGCGCGCAAAATACGATGTGCGAGCAAGAAGCGATGGCATTTGAGAAAAAATTTGATGTTAAAACAAGTTTTATTCGTGGTGGCACGGGAACCATTTTAGCAAAAATTGATGCTGAAAAAGATAATCCACAAGGCGATGTTTGGTATGGTGGAACAATGGATCCTCATTCTCAAGCAGGGGAAATGGGGTTATTAGAACCTTATAAATCATCCAATCTTCCTCAGATCGTAGAAAAATTCCGTGATCCAGCCAAAATGAAAGGGAATTATTCTTCAGCCATTTATTTAGGCGTGTTAGGTTTTGGGGTAAATCCAGAACGGTTGAAAAAATTGAATTTACCTATTCCAAAATGCTGGAAGGATTTAGCTAACCCAATTTACAAAAATGAAATTCAAGCCGCAGATCCACAAAGTTCTGGTACAGGTTACACTCAGCTAGCCACTTATATGCAACTTTGGGGAGAAGACGAGGCGTTTAAATTCTTAAAAGAGTTGAATAAAAACGTATCGCAATATACCAAATCTGGTAATACGGCAACACGTAATACAGCGCGTGGGGAAACGGCAATTGGCATTGGTTTCTTACATGAATATTCTTTAGAAAAAGCGAAAGGCGCGCCAGTAGAATTAGTTGTACCTTGTGAAGGTACCGGTTATGAAATTGGCGGTGTGAGTGTTATTAAAGGTGCGCGTAATTTAGATAATGCGAAACTTTTTGTTGATTGGGCATTATCCAAAGAAGCGCAAGAATTAACTTGGCAAAAAGGTGAGGCGTATTCCATTTTAACGAACACCACCGCACAACAATCGCCTTATGCGTTAGATTTTAAATCTATTAATTTAATTAACTATGATTTTGATAAATACGGTGCGACTGATTTACGTAAACGCTTAATCACAAAATGGGTTGATGAAGTAAAATTAGCCAAATAATGATGTCACTAACGAAGTGATATGTCGCATATCGCTTCGTTTTTTTACCTTATGCGAGGTTGTATGAACGCAAAAAAACTTTCCATAATGCATTCTGCTTATTTTTGGATTATTTTATCCTTGTTGGCGTTTGCGCTCCTGCCTTCCAATGCACTTGATTACGGTTTGTTTGAAAGTACTTCAGATGAATATTTAGATGCAATGGGCTGGGCTTCTTTCAATTTAACTTGGGCTTGGTTCCTGCCTGTTATTGTATATGGTGCTTTGCCGTTATTTAGATTGCCACAGCAAACCCAAGCAAAAACAGAGCTATTTTTGACCGCACTTTCTGTACTGTTTATGTTTATCAGTGCGACGGTGTACAAAATTAGTATGGGCTATTCCGTGATTGTGTTACTTGTGGGATATACCGCATTAGCAACACTTTCATTAGCAAAACTAAAAGTGATGCAAGGTGATAAGTTTATCATCGCTTCTTTGCTTTGCATTATCTTGCTCATTTTCTTCTTTATCGTTTATCCAACATTGGCGATTTTCGTTTCAATGTTTTATGACGGTGATACGTTTGCGCCACAACAAGTGATGCGAATTTTAACGCAGAGCTATATTGTTCGAGTAATTACCAATTCTCTTTTCTTATCGGGTTTTGTGGGCATAGTTTCGACTGTATTTGGTTTAGCCTTTGCGCTTTATACCACGCGTATCGCTCGTAGAACGGCATTTATCGGAAAAATTTTCTCTATTTTGCCAATTGTTACGCCACCATTTGTTGTGGGATTAGGGGTAACTTTAATGCTTGGCCGTTCTGGTTATGTAACCGAATTTTTAAGTACGAATTTTGGTTTCACCAATCATAACTGGCTTTATGGTTTTAATGGGATTGCGATTGCCCAAATTCTCGCATTTGCCCCTATTTCTTTTATGATTTTAGATGGCGCATTAAAATCCGTACATCCTTCTATTGAAGAAGCCTCTTATACGTTACGAGCCAATCGCTATCAAACTTTTTATAATATTATTTTTCCATTGTTACGCCCCGCATTGGCGAACTCATTTTTAATTGTATTTATCCAATCGCTTGCAGATTTTAGTAACCCATTGGTATTGGGCGGTAGCTTTGATGTGATTGCAACACAGATTTATTTCTATATTGCGGGTTCACAATTAGATTACGCATCAGCAAGTACCTTAGGTTCAATATTATTAATTTTCTCTCTAGCGATTTTTATCATTCAATACATTTGGATTGGTAACCGCTCTTATGTCACCGTTTCAGGTAAATCTTATCGTGGTGATGTGCAAGATCTTCCAACTGGTTTGAAATATACCATCATCGGCATGCTTGGATTCTGGGTAATCTTTAATATGGCGCTTTACGGTAGTATTTTCTACGGAAGTTTCACGGTAAACTGGGGCGTCGACTACACTTTAACCTTGAAAAACTATGCCATGTTATTCGGGCAAGGATTGAGCGATGGGGCATGGCCGTCCCTGATTAATACCTTAATCTATGCAGGTATTGCCGCACCATTAACCGCATTCTTTGGATTATTGATTGCGTACATTGTGGTACGTAAAGATTTCCAAGGTAAAAAATCCCTTGAGTTCTTAACCATGCTTTGCTTTGCCGTGCCGGGTACAGTGGCGGGGGTATCTTACATTTTAGCCTTCAACAATGCACCGCTTTATATTACGGGTACTGGTATTATCGTGATTATTTCAATGGTTATGCGTGACTTACCAATTGGTATGCGGGCAGCGATTGCAGGGTTAGGTCAGCTTGATAAATCTCTTGATGAAGCATCGCTTTCTTTAAAAGGAAGTTCGTGGAAAACCTTATGGTATATCGTCTTGCCATTATTAAAACCAGCATTGCTTTCAGCGCTTGTTACCAGCTTCGTTCGTGCAATGACGACAGTGAGCGCAATTATATTCTTAGTGACAGCAGATACTCGGGTTGCAACAGCTTATATCCTAAATCGCGTTGAAGATGGTGAATACGGTGTTGCTATTGCGTACGGCTCAATCTTAATTGTTGTCATGATGGCAATTATTTTATTCTTCGACTGGATTGTAGGTGATACACGTATCTCTCGTTCTAAAGCGAAAAAAATGAATTAACTCGTTAAGTTGTAGGTAAAAATTATGAGTAATAATGATTTCTTAGTATTAAAAAATATCACCAAAGCATTTGGTAAAGCGGTCGTCATTGATAATTTGGATTTAACGATCAAACGTGGCACGATGGTGACATTGTTAGGGCCGTCAGGTTGCGGTAAAACCACCGTATTGCGTTTGGTTGCGGGGTTAGAAAATCCAACATCAGGTCAAATATTTATTGATGGCGAAGACGTAACAAAATCCTCTATTCAAAATCGAGATATTTGTATCGTCTTCCAATCTTATGCGCTATTCCCGCATATGAGCATTGGTGATAACGTGGGCTACGGTTTAAAAATGCAAGGCATTGGCAAAGAAGAACGTGCTCAACGTGTAAAAGAAGCTTTAGAATTGGTGGATTTAGCAGGGTTTGAAGACCGTTTCGTGGATCAAATTTCGGGTGGTCAACAACAACGTGTCGCATTGGCTCGTGCTTTAGTATTGAAACCTAAAGTCCTATTGTTTGATGAACCATTAAGTAATTTGGATGCAAACTTACGTCGTTCAATGCGTGAAAAAATCCGTGAATTGCAACAACGTTTAGGCATTACCTCGCTTTATGTGACACACGATCAAACAGAAGCATTCGCTGTATCTGATGAAGTTATCGTTATGCATAAAGGTAAAATTATGCAAAAAGCGCCAGCGAAAGAGCTTTATCTCCGACCAAATTCCTTGTTCTTAGCTAACTTTATGGGGGAATCCAGTATTTTCGATGGGAAATTAGAAAATAGTGTGGTGGATATTAATGGCTATCATGTGTCTTTAAAAGATGCTGCACAGTTTAATTTACCCGATGGTGAATGCTTAGTAGGTATTCGCCCAGAAGCAATTTATCTTGCTGTAGAGGGCAGTGATGCACAACGTTGCGAGATTAAAAGTGCGGTTTATATGGGCAACCATTGGGAAGTCGTCGCAAATTGGGCAGGAAAAGATTTATTGGTGAATTGTAAGCCAGAAGATTTTAATGCCGATTTAAAACAAGCTTATGTAAATTTATCTGATCACGGTATTTTCTTATTGAAGAAAGAGTAGTACAGCGCATAAAAATGCGGTGAATAATAGCCGTACTTTTTTGTTATCGTGCGAATTGACTAAGACGTAATATGATGAAGTACTTCAGGATATGTTAGTTGAATAAAAATGCGTTCTTACATCGCCTATCCTAACAATCGGATAGGCGAGAGTAAGATTATTTTGAAAGGAACAACGCTGCCGCGCCTCGCACGCCACCAGAATCGCCGTGTTTCGCTTTTTTAATTGGTGGCACTTTTGCTGTTCGCATCAAGTGAGGCGGTAATGCTTTTGGTAAAGCCTCATAAAGGTAATCAAAATTAGATAATCCACCACCTAACACAATCATATGTGGATCAAATGCCGTAATGATATTGCCAATAGAAATCGCCGCCAATTCAACAAAAAGATTCACAAAATCTACCGCACTTTCATTGCCTTGATAGAACAAATCAATAATTTCACGAGCAGATAATGTTTCGCCTTTCAAATCTTGATAAAGCATTTCAAAACCGCGACCAGACAGATAATTATCCAAACAAGCCTTGTTGCCACAACCGCATTGATAAATGGGGGCTTTATCCCATCCCAATAATTTCAAGGCATGATAATTTAGTTGTAAATGACCAAGCTCTCCCGCCATTCCAACTTGACCTGAATGAACTTTACCATTTAGGACAAAGCCGCCACCAAAACCAGTCCCAAGAATTAAACCAAGTACAGTCGGATATTGCTGATTTTCCGCATCCCATGCTTCAGATAACGCAAAACAATTTGCATCATTTTCTGCCCGCACTTCACGCCCTAAACGCGCAGACAAATCGCGTAAAATTGGTTTATTATCTGCCACACGAATATTGGTAATTTCGGCTAATCCAGTTTGTTGATTCACAAAACCTGGTATGCCCAAACCTACGGTGCTTATCTCACCAAACTTTTCATCAGCACGATTCACTAAATCTACAATCGTGTTAAGCCATTCATCATAGTCGGTTTTAGGTGTTGGTACCCGTTCAGAGTATAATTTTTCTAATTTTTCATTGAATACGGCAAGCTCTATTTTCGTGCCACCAATATCTAAACCATAATACATAGTCTGCTCCTTTATAAAGAAGTGCGGTTAAAATTAGGAAAAACTTTAACCGCACTTAAATCATTATTTTATGACGAAGATCGCCTTTTTCTTTAAAAAAGTAAAAATAATGCTATTAATCAACCATGCCAGTAATGTCGCCACCAATAAATCTATTGGGTAATGCATGCCTAATCGCACACGGCTAATCAACATCAATAAGCCCCACACCGCAATGCCCGCCACCAGCAATTTTGCTTTAAAAGAACGGTTACCTAATAATTGAGTAAAGCCAACAGCAAGCATCAGCCAAGTTGCTGCAAAAATCGTATGCCCTGAGGGAAACGAATACCCTGTTTCATTTTCATAATGATGAACTAACCAAGCTGGCGTGATGGCATCCATCGAATAAAAATCCTTAGCGATTTCTGCACGCAAAGTGCGGTCATTTTTATAAAAGTTTTCAGGTGTTGAATGAGTTTGCTCAGCTAGATAAACGGTGAACGGACGAGGTTCTTCAAATAATGCTTTTGCCCCCGTTTTTGCAGCTTGAGTAGCAATAACTGAAATCCCCATCACAATTACACCTAATATCCATTGTTTTGGATTTTTGAATAAAAACGCAAACAAAAGCGCAAATAACACACAGGTGATCAACGCATAAGGTACACTTCCTGTTTCGGTGAGTAAATAAAGCCAATAATCAGCTTCAGTTAATTGGCTATTGCCATGCCACTGATAGGAAATACCCCAGATAAAAAATGGTACAAGACAAAGTAATAACGTATATAATGACAGCCTTTTTAACATGCTCGCCCCTTGAGAATAAAAAATAACGCGCGCATTTTAGCAGAAATGATGACGAATAAGGATCACTTTATGGCAAAAATTCAGTTAGTTACGCAAGCCAATTTACCCACTGAATACGGTCTTTTCAGAATGGTGGGGTTTGAATTTCCAGATACTAAAAAAGAGCACGTAGCCTTAGTGATGGGCGATATTTCTAATGTGGATGAACCTGTATTAGCGCGCATCCATTCTGAATGTTTAACTGGTGATGCGCTCCACAGCTTAAAATGCGATTGTGGTTTCCAACTAGCGACAGCATTGAAACAAATTCAAGAAGAAGGTCGCGGTGTCTTAATTTATCATCGTGAAGAAGGCCGCGGAATTGGTTTGATTAATAAAATTCGCGCGTATTCTTTACAAGATAACGGAATGGATACGATTGAAGCTAATCTTGCTTTAGGTTTCAAAGCAGATGAACGCAACTTTGAAGTCTGTGCCGATATGTTCGAGCTACTTGGTGTCAAAAAAGTTCGCTTGATGACCAACAACCCAGAAAAAGTAGAAACCATGAAAAAAGCAGGTATCAACGTGGTTGAACGAGTACCGCTTAATGTAGGCGAAAACCGCTACAACACAAAATATCTTGATACAAAAGCGAAAAAAATGGGTCATTACATTGTACATAACAATGACGAACAACATTTAATGGCCTGTCCACATTGCCAAGAAGAGATTATTTAATAAAATAATACATGTTAAAAAAGCCATACTGTTGTATTGAACAGTATGGCTTTTTTATTTAAACTTTATGCCACGGAATAATCAAAAGATTTTTTAGCATATTGCTAAAAACGAGAAACCCCGTCTCGTATTCCAAAGATCGGGGCTTATCAGGAGTAAGTAAAATGAAAAAAATGCTCTTTTTCATTTTCTTGATTATCTGTTGTTTAGTTAGCTGTTCAGGCACAGTTATCTAAGATAATCGCTACGGGGACGATGTCGGAGTTGTCCCCAATGCCTCCAATCTTAAAGAATTCTTTCCTTGATTGCAAGCTAGATTACTAATTTTTAACCTTTCGCCATAAATCTTTACTATAAATGGTTCCAACAGAATTTACTTGCGCGCCCATTATACTTGGTGCAAGATAAACTGGCGTACTATATTGAAAAATGGGTAACACTAAATATTCTTGTTGAACTATCCCTTTCAATTTCGCGTAATTTTCTAACCGCACTTTTTCAGATGTCGTCGTCATTGCACTTTCAAATAAACGATCAAATTCTGCATTTTTATAGCCATTTTTGTTATCAGGGCTTTTGGAATAGAACAAATTTAAGAAAGCGACGGGATCATTAAAATCAGCACACCAGCCAGAACGAATTAATTGAAAATCGCCTTTTGTGCGAGCTGTTTGCAATTCTTGCCAACTCATCCCTTGATTTTCAACTCGTAATAAATCTGATTGTGATAATTGGCGATTTAATCGCGTAGCAATGGTTTGATTCAGAGACGAATCATCATAACGAATGCGTAATTTCAACGGATGAGTTTCACTAATTTGATTTTGGGAAAGAAGCTGTTCTGCAACAACAGGCTCCCAAACAGATTCTTGTTCACCTAGCATAGATTTTGGAAAAAAAGTATTACTAGGATGAAGATGAGCAATATCGGCAACCAAATTTTTTGTGGAAACCATCGAAGTAATCGCTTTTCTTACCGCACTTTTTTGCAACATAGGATCGGCAAGATTAAACTCATAAAAGTAAGTACAAAGTTGCGGATAATCTTGGATATTTTGAACGGTTTTTTGTGGATTTAATACAATATCAAAATCAGACAAATCTGTATCTGCTACAATTTTTTGATACTTCACTTTCTGAAATATCACTTTTTCTTTCGCCCAATAATTAGGATTGGCAGTTAAAATGTGCTGATTTTCAGCCTGACTTTGTAATTGATAGGCGCCATTGCTGATAAGCATTTTAGTCGATTTTGTATAGTGAGGTAAAAGGCTAACGTGCGCTAGCATAGAAGGTAAATATGGCGATGCTTTATCTAATTCAATGCGTAAAGTGCGGTCATTTTCGGCGAATAATCCAAGTGAGTCCACCGCCAGTGTCTTTTCCAATACTGACTTCGCATTTTTCAGATTCATAAAAGCCAAATAATTTTTTAGCGGGCTTTCAGATTGAGAAAGCGCTTGCCAAGATTGTACAAAATCAGAGGCAGCCACCGCTTCACCATTTGACCATTTGGCATTTTCACGCAAAGTGAAAATCCACGTTTTATTATCTTTAGTTTGCCAGCTTTCTGCTACGGCAGGAACAAGATTACCTTGCGCATCATAAGCCGTTAAGCCTTCAAAAAGATCGCGTAATAATTGCGTTTGCTCTTCGCTTTGTGCTTGCCAAGGTTGTAAAGTAAGATCACTATAAACGCCACGTTTTAATTCAACACGGTTGGGCTCTAATTGGATATTTTTCGGTGCCTCAACTTGTGGCGAAACAGGCTTGGGATTATCCAATTTATCACAAGCCACCACTGTAAAAATAATGGAAAAAATAACCGCACTTCGCTGGCACAAAGTTAGAAAATTATTCATTCTCGGTTTTAACCCAAAATAAAAAGAACCAAAATTTAATGCAAATTAATACCGCAATAATACTTTTCCCCACCACGCTTGGCGTAAAGTAAAAGCCAATGAGTAGCATGGTTGTCGCAAAACTCAAAATGCAAATTTTGGTATTTTTCTTTAATGATCGATTTTCATTAAAGGACTTAAGATGTTTTTGATAAATACTTGTGCCTAAAAACCATTGTTCTAAGCGTTTTGAACCTTTTGCAAAGAAAAATAAAGTAAGTAATAAAAAAGGCGTGGTAGGTAAAATAGGAAGGAAAATTCCAATAATGCCAAGTGCAAGAGAAAGAAAACCTAAAACAATGTAAATAAACTTCATAATGTTCCTAATAAAAAGAAAATGCGAACCATTATTACTGATTTTTTAGATTTTTCAACCTTGATATTATAGAATTTGCCGTCACATAAAAAGTAGTTTTCAAAAAAGGAACATTTATGTCTATGTCAAATCCATTACTTAACATTCAAGGCCTACCGCCATTTTCACAAATCAAGCCAGAACATATTCAACCGGCTGTTGAAAAATTAATTCAAGACTGTCGCGATACGATAGAACAAGTGTTAAAACAACCGCACTTTACTTGGGAAAATTTCATTTTACCTTTAACGGAAACCAATGAGCGCTTAAATCGTGCTTGGTCACCCGTTTCTCATCTCAATTCAGTAAAAAACAGTGCTGAATTACGTGAAGCCTATCAAGCGTGTTTGCCATTACTTTCTGAATACAGCACTTGGGTTGGTCAGCATAAAGGGCTTTATAATGCCTATTTAGCGTTAAAAAACAGCGCTGAATTTACTGATTATTCTATTGCGCAAAAGAAAGCTATTGAAAATTCACTGCGTGATTTTGAACTTTCAGGTATCGGGCTTTCCGAAGATAAACAACAACGTTATGGCGAAATTGTGGCGCGCTTATCGGAATTAAATTCACAATTTAGCAATAACGTATTAGATGCCACAATGGGGTGGGAAAAACTCATTGAAAACGAATCAGAACTTGCTGGCTTACCAGAGTCCGCACTGCAAGCGGCACAACAATCTGCCGAAAGTAAAGGATTGAAAGGTTATCGTTTTACGTTAGAAATCCCAAGTTATTTGCCTGTAATGACTTACTGCGAAAATCGTGTATTGCGTGAAGAAATGTACCGTGCTTATGCAACACGCGCCTCTGAACAAGGCCCTAATGCAGGCAAATGGGATAACAGTAAAGTCATGGAAGAAATTCTTACATTGCGCGTGGAATTGGCAAAATTACTCGGTTTTAACACTTACACCGAACTTTCACTTGCCACCAAAATGGCTGAAAACCCACAGCAAGTGCTTGATTTCTTAGATCATCTTGCCGAACGTGCCAAACCACAAGGCGAAAAAGAATTGCAAGAATTGAAAGATTACTGCGAAAAAGAATTTGGTGTTACTGAACTTGCACCTTGGGATATTGGTTTTTACAGCGAAAAACAAAAACAACATTTATACGCCATTAATGATGAAGAACTTCGCCCATATTTCCCTGAAAATCGCGTAATTTCAGGTTTATTTGAATTAATTAAACGTATTTTCAATATTCGTGCAGTTGAACGCAAAGGTGTGGATACTTGGCACAAAGATGTGCGTTTCTTTGATTTAATTGATGAAAACGATCAACTTCGTGGCAGTTTCTATCTTGATTTATATGCACGCGAACACAAACGTGGTGGGGCGTGGATGGACGATTGTATTGGGCGCAAACGTAAACAGGATGGCAGCATTCAAACTCCAGTGGCGTATTTAACTTGCAACTTCAACGCCCCTATAGGTAATAAGCCAGCGTTGTTTACGCACGATGAAGTTACCACGCTATTCCACGAATTTGGTCACGGCATTCATCATATGCTCACGCAAATTGATGTCTCCGATGTGGCGGGGATTAACGGTGTGCCTTGGGATGCAGTGGAATTACCAAGTCAATTTATGGAAAACTGGTGCTGGGAAGAAGAGGCTTTGGCGTTTATTTCAGGACATTACGAAACAGGCGAGCCGTTGCCAAAAGAAAAACTTACGCAATTGTTAAAAGCGAAAAATTTCCAAGCGGCGATGTTTATTTTGCGTCAGCTTGAATTCGGGATTTTTGATTTCCGTTTGCATCACACCTTTGATGCGGAAAAAACCAATCAAATATTAGAAACACTTAAAGCGGTGAAATCACAAGTTGCCGTCATAAAAGGCGTAGATTGGGCAAGAACTCCGCACAGCTTCAGCCATATTTTTGCAGGGGGCTATGCCGCAGGTTACTACAGCTATTTATGGGCAGAAGTACTATCAGCAGACGCGTATTCACGCTTTGAAGAAGAAGGAATTTTCAACCCAATCACAGGCAAATCATTCTTAGATGAAATTCTTACGCGTGGTGGCTCAGAAGAACCAATGGAACTCTTCAAACGCTTCCGTGGCCGTGAACCGCAATTAGATGCCTTGTTAAGACATAAAGGAATTATGAACTAATACGTCAAGCTATAGGGCATGCACGACATGCCCTTTCTCAAATATTCTCCGCTAAAAAAGCTATTCATAAAAATATTGCGAATTTCAACCGCACTTTATCAAGGCAGAACCTTCAGACGAGCTATTATTTTTTACAAACAACCCAAATGAAGTTTTAGGGATAAACGCATAGAAACTCACACATAACATACTCATTTCCTGTATAATTTTTCACATCTTTATTTAACTCATTACATAAAATATTTTGAGGATTTTATGACAATAGCAATGCAACAACGTGCCGAACTCCAACGCAAAATTTGGCAAATTGCTAATGATGTGCGTGGTTCTGTCGATGGATGGGATTTTAAACAATATGTGCTTGGCACACTTTTCTATCGTTTTATTAGTGAAAACTTTACCAATTATATTGAAGCGGGTGATGAAAGTGTGAATTACGCTAAATTGCCTGATGAAATCATCACACCTGAAATTAAAACGGATGCCATAAAAACCAAAGGTTACTTTATTTACCCAAGCCAGTTATTTAAAAATGTCGTGGCAACAGCCAATACTAATCCGAATTTAAATACGGATCTGAAAAGCATTTTTACAGATATCGAAAATTCTGCTACTGGCTACCCTTCCGAACAGGATATCAAAGGCTTATTTGCCGATTTTGATACCACCAGCAACCGCTTAGGCAATACCGTTGCCGATAAAAACAGCCGTCTAGCTGCCGTGTTAAAAGGCGTTGCTGAGTTAGATTTTGGTGACTTTGAAGATAATCATATTGATTTATTCGGTGATGCTTACGAATTTTTAATTTCCAATTATGCTGCTAATGCCGGTAAATCAGGTGGCGAGTTCTTTACACCACAATGCGTTTCCAAGCTGATTGCTCGACTGGCTTTGTATGGACAAGACAAGGTCAACAAAATTTATGACCCCGCTGCAGGTTCCGGTTCTTTATTATTGCAAGCGAAAAAACAATTTGACGAACACATCATTGAAGAAGGATTCTTCGGGCAGGAAATAAACCACACCACATACAACCTTGCCCGTATGAATATGTTTTTGCATAACATCAACTACGACAAGTTTGATATCGCCCTTGGCAACACCTTAATGGAACCACAATTTGGCGATGATAAACCTTTCGATGCTATCGTTTCTAACCCGCCTTACTCCGTGAAATGGATTGGTTCAGACGATCCCACACTGATTAACGATGAACGTTTCGCCCCTGCTGGCGTACTTGCACCGAAATCCAAAGCAGATTTCGCCTTTATTTTGCACGCTTTGAGCTATCTTTCAGCAAAAGGTCGTGCGGCGATTGTTTCCTTTCCTGGCATTTTTTATCGCGGCGGTGCGGAACAAAAAATTCGTCAATATTTGGTGGAAAACAATTTTGTAGAAACCGTGATTGCCCTTGCACCTAATTTATTTTACGGCACCAGTATTGCCGTGAATATTTTGGTTTTGTCCAAGCACAAACCCAATACCCAAACTCAATTTATCGATGCCAGCGATTTATTTAAATCCGCCACCAATAACAACCTTTTGGAAGAGGAACATATTGAGCAAATTCTAAAGCTGTTTGCCGATAAAGAAGATGTACCGCATTTGGCAAAATTAGTTCCCATTGAAGAAATCGCCAAAAATGAATACAACCTTGCAGTGAGTTCGTATGTGGAACAAAAAGACACTCGCGAAGTGATTAATATTGATGAACTCAATGCGGAAATTCGTAAAACTGTAGCTAATATTGACCGCTTGCGTGCTGAGATTGACAAAATTGTGGCGGAGATTGAGGGGTAAAACACCATGAAAAACAACCGCACTTTTTTAGAAAAATTATTGGATGGGGCTGAGGTTGAGTGGAAGCCTTTAGGTGAAGTTACTGCCTACGAACAACCAACAAAATATCTTGTTAGTTCAACAGTATATAGTGATGAGTTTTCAACACCTGTTTTGACGGCAGGTAAAACATTTATTCTTGGATATACTGATGAAGAAGAGGGAATATATTTTGCTTCAAAATCTCCTGTCATTATTTTTGATGATTTCACAACGGCTAACAAATGGGTAGATTTTGACTTTAAAGCAAAATCATCAGCAATGAAAATGATTACATCAAAAGATGAAAATATCACTTTACTGAAATATATTTACTACTGGTTAAATACACTACCAAATAGCCAACTTGATAGCGACCATAAACGCCAATGGATTTCTAATTATGCAAATAAATTAATCCCCATCCCCCCACTCTCCGTCCAAACCGAAATCGTCCGAATTTTGGACACATTGACAGTACTTACCAGCGAGCTTACCAGCGAGCTTACCAGCGAGCTTATACTACGCCAGAAGCAATATGAATACTATCGAGAAAAATTATTATCTTTTGATAGTTTAGAACAATTAAATTCGGGGGGGGGGAAGAAGAAACTTATTGATGTGGCTATTTATGCAAAATCACGCATCTCGACTGATAAATTGGATAAAGAAAATTATATAGGGGTTGAGAATTTACTTCAAAATAAACTGGGTAAAACAAGTTCCAATTATGTACCAACTGAAGGCTCATTTATTGAATATCTTCCTGATGATATTTTAATTGGAAACATTCGTCCCTATTTAAGAAAAATTTGGTTAGCAGATAAAACTGGTGGAACAAATGGTGATGTGTTAGTTATACGATTGACAGATGAAAATATTATTCCACGTTATCTTTATCATATATTGGCAAATGAACATTTCTTTGAATACAACGTTAAATATTCAAAAGGTGCCAAAATGCCTCGAGGGGATAAAACTGCAATTTTGCAATATGAGTTTGATGTTCCCCCACTCGAAGAACAACAACGCATCGTTTCAATCCTCGATAAATTTGAAACCTTAACCAATTCCATCACCGAAGGCTTGCCTTTAGCGATTGAACAAAGCCAAAAGCGGTATGAGTATTACAGGAAATTGTTATTAAATTTTTCATAGCTCAGTAGCAACTGTAATTTTATGGAATAACTAATGAACGACTTAATCATCTACAACACCGACGACGGTAAATCTCACGTTGCATTGCTTGTCGTAGAAAATGAAGCATGGCTAACTCAAAATCAGCTTGCGGAACTTTTTGACACCTCTGTACAAAATATCGCCTTACATATAAAAAATATATTAGAAGACAATGAATTAGACGAAAATTCAGTTATCAAGGATTACTTGATAACTGCCCAAGATGGCAAGCAATATCAAGTAAAACATTATTCCCTTGATATGATTCTCGCCATCGGCTTTCGTGTGCGTAGCCCACGTGGTGTACAGTTTCGTCGTTGGGCGAATACACAATTACGTACTTATTTAGATAAAGGTTTTCTATTAGATAAAGAGCGGTTGAAAAACCCGCAAGGTCGATTTGATCATTTTGATGAATTACTGGAACAAATTCGTGAAATTCGAGCCAGTGAATTGCGGTTTTACCAAAAAGTACGAGAGCTATTTAAATTATCCAGTGACTACGATAAAACAGATAAAGTCACTCAAATGTTTTTTGCAGAAACACAAAATAAGTTGATCTATGCCATTACACAACAAACCGCTGCAGAACTCATTTGTACTCGTGCAAATGCTGAATTGCCTAATATGGGCCTCACCTCTTGGAAAGGTACTGTTGTACGTAAAGGCGATATTATTACCGCTAAAAACTATTTAACTCATGATGAATTAGATTCTTTGAATCGTTTAGTGGTGATCTTTTTAGAAAGTGCTGAATTACGTGTTAGAAACCGTCAAGATCTGACATTAAATTTCTGGCGTAATAATGTCGATAATTTAATTGAATTTAACGGTTTCCCGTTGCTTATCGGCAATGGAACCCGAACCGTAAAACAAATGGAAACCTTTACCAAAGAACAATATGCCTTATTTGATCAGGTCAGAAAACAACAAAAACGCATACAGGCTGATAATGAAGATTTAGAAATTTTAGAAAACTGGCAAAAAGATCTGCAAAAGCAAAAGCATTAAGGAGCCACTCATGACCCAATACAAAACCATCGCTGAATCCAATAATTTTATCGTTTTAGATCAATATAATAAATTTGTGGAAGAGCCTAATGCGGGTTATCAAACGGAAGGAAGCCTTGAGCGTGAATTTATCCGCGATTTACAGGCTCAAGGCTATGAGTATTTGCAAGGACTCAATGGCCATGATGAGTTGATTAAAAATTTACGGGCACAATTACAACGCTTAAATAACGTGGTTTTCTCCGATGCGGAATGGCGACGTTTTTTAGAGGAATATTTGGATAAACCCAGTGATAGCCTGATTGAGAAAACCCGTAAAATTCATGACGACTATATTTATGATTTTGTGTTTGATAATGGACGTATTCAGAATATTTATTTGTTAGATAAGAAAAATCTTGCCAATAACGCCGTGCAAGTTATCAATCAATTTGAACAAACCGGCAACTATGACAATCGTTATGATGTGACAATTTTGGTCAATGGTTTACCGCTTGTACATATTGAATTAAAGAAACGTGGCGTGGCAATTCGTGAAGCCTTTAATCAAATTCATCGCTACAGCAAAGAAAGTTTCAATAAAGAAAATTCTCTCTTTAAATATATTCAGATTTTTATCATTTCTAATGGCACGGATACTCGCTATTTTGCCAACACCACCAAACGCGATAAGAACAGCTATGACTTTACAATGAATTGGGCAACGGCAAAAAATACTCTGATTAAAGATTTAAAGGATTTTACGGCGACATTCTTGCAAAAACATACTCTGCTCAATGTGTTGGTAAATTACTGCGTGTTTGATGTTTCAGACACCCTATTGATTATGCGCCCATATCAAATTGCTGCCACTGAGCGTATTTTATGGAAAATTAAAAGTTCTTATTTAGCAAAAAGCTGGAGCAATCGCGAGAGTGGCGGCTATATTTGGCACACCACCGGCTCAGGCAAAACGCTCACCAGCTTTAAAGCCGCACGTCTTGCAACAGAACTAGACTTTATTGAAAAAGTATTCTTCGTGGTCGATAGAAAGGATTTGGACTATCAAACCATGAAAGAATACCAACGTTTTTCACCGGATAGCGTGAATGGTTCGGAAAGTACGGCTGGGCTAAAACGCAATATCGAAAAAGATGACAATAAAATCATTGTTACCACCATTCAAAAGCTCAATAACCTGATGAAATCGGAAGATAAATTGCCGATTTACGATAAGCAGGTCGTCTTTATCTTTGATGAATGTCATCGTTCTCAATTTGGTGAAGCGCAAAAAAATCTGACGAGAAAATTCAAAAAATACTATCAATTCGGTTTTACCGGTACGCCGATTTTCCCAAGTAACGCATTAGGTGCGGAAACCACGGCGAGTGTTTTTGGTGTTGAACTTCATTCTTACATTATCACCGATGCGATTCGTGATGAAAAAGTGCTGAAATTTAAAGTGGATTACAATGATGTACGACCACAATTTAAAAGCATTGAAACCGAAAAAAATCTTGAAAAACTGACCGCACTTGAGAAAAAACAAGCTTTTTTACACCCAGAACGTATCAAGCAAATTGCCCAATATGTCTTAAATAATTTCAAACAAAAGACCCACCGTTTTAATGCGGGTAACAATGGCTTTAATGCGATGTTTGCGGTAAGTAGTGTCGATGCGGCTAAAATCTATTACGAAACGTTCAAACAGTTGCAAAGTGCGGTCAAAAGTCCACTTAAAATTGCAACAATCTTCTCTTTTGCGGCAAACGAAGAACAAGATGCGATTGGCGATATTGTCGATGAAAGTTTTGAAGTGGAGGCGATGAACTCCTCAGCCAAGGAATTTTTAAAATCTGCCATTGATGATTATAACGGCTATTTTGCCACCAATTATGATGTGGATGGTAAATCCTTCCAAAACTATTATCGTGATCTTGCTAAACGCGTTAAAAACAAAGAGATGGATTTACTGATTGTTGTTGGAATGTTTTTAACTGGTTTTGATGCCCCAACCTTAAACACGTTATTTGTGGACAAAAACTTGCGTTACCATGGTTTGATTCAAGCTTATTCACGCACAAACCGCATTTATAACAGCACCAAAAGTTTTGGCAATATCGTCACTTTCCGTGATTTGGAACAAGATACCATTGATGCGATTACCCTTTTCGGTAAATCCAATACGCGCAATGTCGTTTTGGAAAAAAGTTACCAAGAATATATGGAAGGCTTTACCGATGCTGGCGTGGCCCGTCGTGGGTATTTAGACGTTATTGCAGAGTTACAAGAACGCTTCCCGGAGCCAAATGTAATTCAAACTGAAAAAGACAAGAAAGACTTTGTGAAATTATTTGGTGAATATTTGCGGGTTGAAAACATTCTGCAAAACTATGATGAGTTTGCTGCTTTACACGCATTTCAATCGCTCGATACCAACGATGCAAAAGCCGTTGAAGCCTTTAAAGAAAAATATTATTTAACGGATGAGGCTTTTGCTGAAATGCAACCTATTGATATGCCAAGCGAACGTAGCATTCAGAATTACCGTTCAACTTACAACGATATTCAGGATTGGCTCCGTCGTCAAAAAGATGGCGAGGAAAAAGCAAAATCGACCATTGATTGGGACGATGTGGTGTTTGAAGTGGATTTATTAAAATCCCAAGAAATCAATTTAGATTACATTTTAGAATTAATATTTGAGCACAATAAAAAAACTAAAAACAAATCTGAGCTTATTGATGAAATTCGTGCCATTATCCGCTCCAGCCTTGGAAATCGAGCGAAAGAAAGTTTGATTGTGGATTTTATTAATCAAACTGATTTAGATAACATTGCCGATAAAGCTGGCATTATTGAGTCATTCTTCCAATTTGCCCAAAAAGAGCAACAACAAGAAGCCAATGAATTGATAAATACCGAAGGACTTAATATTGAAGATGCCAAACGTTATATTAACGTGTCATTACAACGTGGATATGCAAGTGAACAAGGTACAGATTTAAATGAGGCGCTCCCTAAAATGAGCCCACTTAATCCACAATACCTCACTAAAAAACAGAGTGTTTTTCAAAAAATATCCGCATTTGTTGAAAAATTTAAAGGTATTGGGGGAAAAGTTTAAATTTAAGGGGTTGTTCTAGATAACGACTAAAAACTCTATTTAGGCTAAGATAGCCAAATGAGAAAAAGTCGCCTAAGTCAGCATAAACAAAATAAACTTATTGATCTATTTGTGGTAGATATGACAGCTCGAACCGCAACTGTGTTAGCAAATATAAATAAAGCCACTTTAGCTTATGTAAAGGACAAAAGCGCATCAAAAATAGTTTCAACATTATCTTCACTTTCTGTGGTATCGGTATTTTAGTAAAAAAGATACGATGGTTGGTGCAGCATACGGATACCAATGGTAATCTAATAACAATAATAAATTTCTAAAGTAAGTGAAGCGCCCGGCAAATGTAGGGCGCTTTTTTATCTGTATATGTTAAAGAACTGATGGTTCATGATAAAATTCAGGAATAAGGCTTAAATAAAACTTGGAGTAATATAAATGAGCAAAATTTTAGCCGTGAAAGCCGCCAAAGCAAGCGTGCTCACATTATCTGGTGGTAAACAAATTACAACGGCTATTCGTAAACATGCGGTATCGCACATTCGGGTTGAACGTTTGGGCCCTATAGGGGATGAAGTCGCGAACATTAAACATCATGGTGGGGTTGATAAAGCTATTTTTTTCAATGGGCAAAAAAGTTTAGAAAAACTGACCGCACTTTTGGCTTTGTCGTATGATTATTTACAAGATTCACGTTTTGGTGAAAATTTTGTGGTGTCTGATCTGGATGAAAATAATGTTTGTATTGGTGATCAATTTCGTATTGGCGAAGCGTTAATTGAAGTTTGCCAACCTCGCAAGCCGTGTAATACATTATCTCAAAATACGAATGTACCAGAAACACGAAAAGTGGTGGTGGAAACGGGGTTGGTGGGATGGTATGCGCGTGTATTAGAGGCGGGTGAAATTCATCAAGATGATGAACTGGTCTTGGTTAAGCGTCCTTATCCAGCATTAACTGTGATGGCAGTGCATGAACTGCTTTCAAAACCAGCCAATACTTTAAATAAAACCTTTTTAGAACAAACCTTACAGTGCAATGTGTTAGCGGAGGGTTATAAAACCACTTTGCGTAAGCAAGCAGATAAACTGGCTCAAGATTCTTCACAAAGTGCCTTTTTTAATACACCTGAATTTTAATGAGGGGAGAAAGTCAGGCAAAGTTTAAATCTATGCTATAATTTTTCCATCATTCAATTTTCAATAAAGGATAAATCATGAAAAAATGGTTGTTAGTGGTCGCGGCTGCATTGGTTGTTTCGGCTTGTGCGAATAAAGATGTGTATTTTAATGGGGCGGAAGGTTCGCATTCTGGAATCAAATTTGATAAAAACACACATCATTGGGGAATGAACCCATAAAGTGCAGTAGGTTTTAGCCCTATTTTCATTTATAAAAAATAAGCGCTGGTTTCCCCGCGCTTATTTTTATTTGCATTTATTATTTATATTGAACCGCAATATCGCTTTCGCTGACGCTATCACCATAAACTGGCAATAATGTTTTTTCATAGGCTTGTTTTAATACGCTTTCTTTAGAAAGTTTCACAATTTCAGTATTTAACCAATTGAGTAAATCTGGCGCATCTTTGCGTACTGCAGGGGCAATAACATCTTGATCGCCAAAACTTTTTACGCCTACTGTGTAGCCTGGGTTTTGTTTAGCCCAAGCAAATAAGAAGGTGTTGTCATTAGAAAGTGCATCACCACGTCCGTCACGTAATGCTTCAAAGGTTTCGGTATTTTGTTCAAATTTAAGTAATTTGATGTTGGGATAATTTTTGGTAAAGAAAATATCCGCGGTAGTCCCTTTATCCACAATCAGGGTTTTATCTTTTAATTGTTCAAGGTTTGTAATGACTTCACCATTTTTAGACACCACGCCAAGTGCAACTTTCATATAAGGGTTAGCAAAATCGACCACTTCCTTACGTGCTGCGGTGACAGTAAAATTCGCTAGAATAATATCTACTTTCTTGGAAAGTAAATATTCAGCGCGGTTTGCCGCATCTACAAGCACAAATTCCACTTTATTTTCATCGCCTAATAGATCCTTCGTAATCGCTTTACCGATTTCTACATCAAACCCTTGGCTTTTTCCTTGGGCATCCACATAGCCAAATGGCGGTTTATCACTGAATACGCCAATGCGTACTTTGCCTGCTTGTTTGATTTGTTCAATTGCAGAAGCTTGTTTCGTTTCTTTGACCTGTTCTTTATCGTTACAGGCCGATAATCCAAAAGCAAGTGCTGCCGTGGCAAAAAGTGCGGTTAATTTTTTAAATGTTTTCTTCATAGTTTGTCCCTCTTGGTTCATAGTTTAAGATGTTTAAGAATGTTTTCGCCCGATCCGTGGTTGGATTCGTGAAGAAATCTTCAGGCTTGGCTTGTTCGATAATTTGACCTTTATCCATAAATACAATGCGATGTGCGACTTGACGTGCAAAATTCATTTCATGTGTCACAATCAACATTGTCATGCCATCTTTGGCTAGACCTAAAATAACATCGAGTACTTCGCGTACCATTTCTGGATCCAATGCAGCGGTCACTTCATCAAATAGAATAATTTCAGGATTCATACATAGGGTACGCACAATGGCTATGCGTTGCTTTTGACCACCTGAAAGCTCGCGTGGATAGGCATTTTTACGCTCATATAATCCCACTCGTTTGAGTAATTCATCTGCTTGTTTTTCTGCTTCAGCACGATCGCGTTTTTGTACTTTTAATGGTCCAAGTAGAATGTTGTCGATCACTGATAAATGAGCAAATAATTCATAACTTTGAAACACCATACCAATACGTTGGCGCGCTCTTACCCAACTGATGTCTTTGCCAAGTATGCCTGCATTTTGCAGTAATAATTGACCGCTCTTTATTGGTTCTAAGCCATTTAGTGTGCGTAAAAAAGTGCTTTTCCCACAGCCAGATGGCCCTAAAATTACGACAACTTCCCCTTTTTCAACAGAAAGACTTATTCCTTTTAACGCTTCTACATCGCCATAATTTTTAACAAGATTTTTGATTTCTAATAATGCCATTTTGGTTCCTTAATTTTCCCAACGCGCTTCTAAATAACGAGAAAATAATGAAAGTGGATAACAAATTACAAAATATAAACAGAAAATTACACCGTATATCCAAAGGGCAGCGGACTGATTAGTGAAAAGAGAATGTTCAATAATTTGTTGACCAACTTTGATAACTTCAACCACACCAATTAACATGGCAAGTGAACTGGTTTTTATCATACGTGTGAATAAGTTAATCATACTTGGTGTCACTCGTTTTAGGCTTTGAGGAAGTAAAATATAAATGAAAGTTTGCAAGGGCGTTAAGCCTAGGGCGTAAGCCGATTCAATTTGGTGCTTTTCAATGGAGGTGAGCGCACCACGCACGAGATCCCCCATTTCTGCAGTTCCCCAAAAAATAAAGACAAGAATACAGACGGTGACACTATCTAAATGGATATCAAACCATTTTGCTAATCCAAAATAGGCAAGAAACAACAACACTAATAATGGGATAAGGCGTACAAATTCAAGATAAAAGCCTGTAATTGCTTTGATAATATTATTTTTACTTGTCATCAGTACGCCTAAAATAATCCCTAAGAAGCAAGCAAAAAATACTGAAATAAATGCAATTTCAGCGGTAATCCAAAGCCCATGGAGTAAGCAGTTTAATTGGTTACCTTGGAATAATAATTCAAGCCCCATATTTTGCTCTCCGAGTACGTTTTTCTAAATAGCGAATCAAAATTGACATCGGTAATAAAATAATTAGATAAAATACAATCAATAAAAATAAGGACTCATTTGTTTTGTAATCCATACCAATGATTTCTTTTGCAATAAACATTAATTCTGCGACAGCAACTGCGCTAATAACGGAGGTTTCTTTCATTAAAAATAAACAGTTTGCTCCAATAGCTGGTATAGAAATAGCAAAGGCTTGAGGTAAAATCACATAGCGGAAAGCCTGAAAAGGTGTTAAACCGATGCTGAGTGCAGATTCTATTTGCCCTTTTGAGACTGCTTCTAATCCCCCGCGAATGGCCTCAGCCATATAGCTCCCACCTAAAAAAGCTAATCCAATCACACCACAAGTGAATCCATCTAATTTAATGCCAACTTTAGATAAGCCGAAATAAAGGAAAAACACTTGAATTAAAAGTGGGGTATTACGAGAAAGTTCAATGTAGCTTTTAACTAGCCAGCTTAATGATTTCACTTGGTAAGTACTTATCACTGCACAAATAGTGCCGATAATCAGCGAAAGTAAGATTCCCCAAAAGGAGAGAGCAAGTGTCATTAATGTTGCATCTACAAATCGCGGAAAAACGTTAATGATATAATCCCAGTTCATTTTCTTTTTATGAAAGCATTGTTTGTAAAAAGATAATAAAAGAGATTTTTTATGTTGAGAAAGAATTGAAATGAATGATTTATAGCGAAATGGAATAAGATGAGATAAAGAAAATGCGGTGAAAAGTCACCGCACTTATTTATTATTCTACTTTCACAATCCAGCCTTCAGGGGCTTCGACATCACCGAATTGAATGCCTGTGAGTTCTTCATAAAGGCGACGTGTTACTGGGCCAACTTCAGTTTCAGAATAGAACACATGGAATTTACCTTTATGTTGGATTCCGCCAACAGGTGAAATGACCGCTGCAGTACCACAAGCACCCGCTTCAGCAAATTGATCTAGCTGATCGATATAAACATCGCCTTCAATTGCTTCCATACCTAAACGCTCTTTTGCGATATGTAAAAGAGAGTATTTGGTGATACTTGGTAAAATAGATTCTGATTTTGGCGTGATGAATTTATTATCTTTTGTGATTCCAAAGAAGTTTGCCGCACCGACTTCTTCAATTTTAGTGTGAGTTTTTGGATCTAAATAAATGGCATCAGCGAATTTACGTTCTGGCGTACCTTGTTCTGCTGCTAATACGTGTGGAAGAAGGCTTGCAGCGTAGTTACCCCCCACTTTTACGCCACCGGTTCCCATTGGTGCAGCGCGATCGTATTCGGTGGTAATAAAGTTAGATGGAGTTAAACCACCTTTGAAATAGGCACCAACTGGGCAGCAGAATACAGAGAAAATAAATTCTGGCGCAGCTTTTACACCAATATTTTCCCCCACACCAATTAAAAATGGACGTAAATATAGGGTTGCGCCAGAGCCGTAAGGTCCAACCCATTCTTCGTTTGCTTTCACTACTTCTTTACATGCACGGATAAATAATTCAGTGGGCACCTGTGGCATGAGTAAACGATCTGATGTATGTTGCATGCGTTTTGCATTTTCTTGTGGACGGAATAAGTTGATTGAGCCGTCTTTGCAACGATAAGCTTTTAAGCCTTCAAAGCATTGTTGACCATAGTGCAGTGCGGTAGAACCTTCGTGAATATGTAAGGTATTGTCTGTGGTGAGTTTGCCTTCGTCCCATTTGCCATCTTTCCAGTGGGCGATGAAACGGTAATCTGTTTTGATATAACTAAAACCAAGGTTATTCCAGTCTAAGTCTTTCATTTTGCTTCCTTAATTTATTTTTATGAATGAAATAGGGGTTAATCTACATCATTATTATGGGAATTTGAATCTTAAATTTTCAAAATTGGTTAATTTTTAGAAAATTAACTAATAATTGTGAAATTTGTGAAGTCGATCAGAAAATCAAGATGTAACTGTGATAGAATCAGGAAGAAAAAAACGCCACTCAAGAAGAGTAGCGTTTAACCAATAAGGTTTAAATATACAGGAAGTAAATGAGTAACTTGATTTTGTTACTCAAGTTCGGTTACCCGAACTATATGCAAACACAACATCATACTTAAGTCCGAAACTCATTAACTAGTAAGGAATTACCAATCATTAAGTATGGCTGTATTGTAAGGAAAAAGGGTAGAAAAGGACAAATGACGTTTTTTTATCTGAAGTATTAGAAAAACTAATCCGAATTAAATCTTGTCTATTATAGACAAAAATTTTATGAATGGAAATACTTATGTATAAACGTTTGCCACCGTTGAATTCGCTAAAAGCTTTTGAGTCAGCTGCTCGCTATTTAAGTTTTACTAAAGCGGCAGATGAGCTTTGTGTGACACAAGCGGCAGTTAGTCATCAAATTAAATTATTAGAAGAGTTCTTAGGAATTGAATTATTTAAGCGAAAGAATCGTTCTTTAGAATTAACAGAGCTTGGAAAAGCTTATTTTGTTGATATTAATAAAATTCTGCGCCGCTTAAATGAAGCAACAGAGCGATTGTTAACGTTAAAAACGGATCCGCATTTAAATATTAGCGTGCCACAAACTTTTGGTATCCAATGGCTCGTGCCACATTTAAGTGAATTTAATCAGCTTTATCCGCAAATTGAGGTGCGTTTAACCGGCGTGGATCAAGATGAAGGCTTGTTAAATAAAGAAATTGATCTTGCTATTTATTATGGTTTGGGTAATTGGCAGAATCTCCAAGTGGATCGTCTTGGCGGAGAAAATTTATTGATTTTAGCGTCGCCTGAATTGTTAGCAGAAAATCCAATTATTCAGCCTGAAGATTTAAAAAAACACACATTAATTCATATTCATACGCGTGATAATTGGCAAGCGATGGCAAATCATTTACAGTTAGATGATTTAAATATTCAGCAAGGGCCGTTATTTAGTCATACATTTATGGCGTTACAGGCGGCTATTCATGGGCAAGGCATTGTATTAGCTAATCGCTTATTAGCCTTGCAAGAAATTGAAAATGGCTCCTTAAAAGTGGTATTGCCAACCAATTTACCTGATCCAAAATCATTTTATGTGGTCAATCATCTTGATCGTCTAGATGATCAAAAAATTCAAGCATTCCGTCAGTGGATTATTAACTCAATTAAACAAGAAGAAAATGAATAAACTCGCATTATATTGTCGTCCAGGTTTTGAGAAAGAAGTCGCCGCAGAGATCACCGATCAAGCAAGTAATTTAGGTATATTTGGTTTTGCACGAGTACAAGATAATTCGGGCTATGTCATTTTTGAATGTTATCAACCTGATGAGGCTGATCGCCTTGCCCGAGACATTCCTTTTAATCGTTTGATTTTTGCTCGTCAGATGGTTGTGGTTTCTGATTTATTGGAATATTTAGAGCCCGCTGATCGTATTAGTCCCATCGTGGCGGCGTTTGAAGAATTATCACAACAAGTTAATTTTGCTCAATCTAGTGAGCTTTTTGTAGAAACTGCAGACACAAATGAAGCGAAAGAGCTTTCCACTTTTTGTCGTAAATTTACCGTGCCTTTACGTCAGGCATTGAAAAAACAGGGCTGGCTTTCTGCAAAAGCAACTCAAAAGAGCGGTCAATTTTTACATTGCTTTTTTGTAAAACCGAATTGCTGTTATGTGGGATATTCTTATGTAGGTAATCATTCCCCGCATTTTATGGGGATCCCTCGTTTAAAATTTCCAGCAGATGCGCCGAGTCGCTCTACGTTAAAATTAGAAGAAGCTATTTTGACTTTTATTCCACATAAAGAAGAGAATAAACGTTTAAATGAAAATATGATTGGCGTTGATTTAGGGGCTTGCCCTGGCGGTTGGACGTATCAATTAGTCAAACGCGGTTTATTTGTTTATGCAGTTGATCACGGAAAAATGGCAGCGAGTTTGCATGATACGGGACGCATTGAACATTGTGCGGAAGATGGGTTTAGATTTCAGCCTCCTAAAAGGAAAAAAGTGGATTGGTTAGTCTGCGATATGGTGGAACAACCAAGCCGTATTTCGTTATTGATTGGTAAATGGTTGTTGAATGGTTGGTGCCGAGAAACGATCTTCAATTTAAAATTACCCATGAAAAAACGTTATCAGGAAGTTGTATTATGTTTAGAAAACTTGGCTGTTATGTTGGCTGAGCAGAATTTGAATTTTGATATTCAAGCTAAACATTTATATCACGATCGTGAAGAAATCACGGTACATATAGCATTAAAATCTTGAGTGAATTGTTTTCATAACCAAAAAGGACGTCGCGAATGAATTTACACGAATACCAAGCAAAACAACTATTTGAGCATTATGGATTACCCGTAAAAAATGGGGCGGTCTGTCAATCTGTTGATGAAGTAGATTTGGTACTGGCTCAACTTTCAGGCGATAAGTGGGCAGCGAAATGCCAAGTTCATGCGGGTGGGCGTGGTAAAGCGGGTGGCGTTAAATTAGTGCACGATGTAGAGGAAGCTAGATCTTTTGCAGAAAAATGGCTAGGACAACGTTTAGTCACTTTTCAAACGGATAAATCAGGTCAGCCAGTAAACCAGATTTATTTTGAAGAAACTTGCGATATTGATAAAGAATTTTACTTAAGTGCGGTTGTTGATCGCGCTTCTCAAAAAGTGGTGTTTATTGCTTCCTCTGCGGGTGGAATGAATATTGAAGAAGTCGCGCAAAATTCACCGCACTTACTCCACAAAGCAACCGTTGATCCTTTATTTGGAGGATTGCCTTATCAAGGTCGTGAATTGGCGTTTAAATTAGGGTTAAGTGGTACGCAAAACAAACAGTTTACCGATATCTTTATGGGCTTATCTCGTTTGTTTTTAGAAAAAGATTTATCTTTAGTGGAAGTCAATCCGCTTGTTCTGACTAAACAAGGCAATTTGGTTTGTCTCGACGCTAAAATATCTGTTAATGATAACGCTTTATTTCGTCATAAAGATCTCTTAGCACTGCAAGATTTAACTCAAAATGATGCCCGTGAAGCAGAAGCTGAAAAATTCCAGTTAAACTATGTGGCTTTAGAGGGCGATATTGGTTGTATGGTAAACGGGGCTGGGCTTGCAATGGGCACCATGGATATTGTGAAACTCTATGGCGGGAAGCCTGCGAATTTTCTTGATGTCGGTGGTGGTGCAACGAAAGAACGGGTTGCTGAAGCATTCAAAATTATTTTAACCGATCCTTCGGTGAAGGTAATTTTAGTGAATATTTTTGGTGGCATTGTTCGTTGTGATTTGATTGCTGAAGGCGTGATTGCTGCAGTAAATGAAGTGGGCGTGAGAGTGCCTGTGGTTGTGCGATTAGAAGGAACGAATGCTGAAATCGGTCGCCAAATTTTAGCGGAAAGCGACGTTAATATTCTTACCGCACACAGTTTACAACAAGCCGCAGAATTAGCCGTGAATGCAGCAAAAGGAGAACACTAATGGCGATTTTAATTGATAAAAATACCAAAGTGATTTGCCAAGGTTTTACTGGTGGACAAGGGACTTTTCATTCTGAACAAGCATTAGCCTACGGAACGCAATTAGTCGGTGGCGTATCACCAAATAAAGGTGGGACTACCCATCTTGGTTTGCCTGTATTTAATACAGTTCGTGAAGCTGTCGAAAATACGGGCGCAACAGCGACGGTCATTTATGTGCCAGCACCATTTTGTAAAGATGCCATAATTGAAGCTATTGATGCAGGGATTAAGTTAATTGTATGCATTACTGAGGGCATCCCTACATTGGATATGCTTAAGGTTAAACAAAAATTAAATGAAACAGGCGTTGTGATGATTGGGCCAAATTGCCCGGGTGTGATTACGCCTGATGAGTGTAAAATCGGCATCATGCCAGGACACATACATAAAAAAGGCAAAGTGGGGATTGTTTCTCGTTCTGGTACTTTAACGTATGAAGCGGTAAAACAAACTACAGATGAAGGCTTTGGACAATCGACTTGTGTGGGTATCGGTGGCGATCCCATTCCAGGATCTAGTTTTATTGATATTCTCGAAAGATTTCAACAAGATTCCGAAACAGAAGCCATTGTGATGATTGGCGAGATAGGCGGTTCCGCGGAGGAAGACGCGGCAACTTTCATTAAAGATAACGTCACTAAACCCGTGGTAGCCTATATTGCGGGAATCACTGCACCAAAAGGCAAACGGATGGGGCATGCGGGTGCCATTATTAGTGGTGGGAAAGGTACTGCCGCAGAAAAAATTGCAGCACTTGAGGCCGCAGGTGTGACCTGTGTAAAAAGTCTCGCTGAAATTGGTGCAGCCTTGAAAAAGGTATTAAAATAATTTCAAAAAATTAACCGCACTTTAGTTTGACAAGGCGTAGATTGACTCTCTACGCCTTTATTTTTATATGCTCGCCATTATAAAGTGAGCGCAAAACTGCTATAATCAGCGCACACTTTTTAAGGAAGAAACACATGAGCCAATTTTTCTATATCCACCCTGAAAATCCACAAGCGCGCTTGATTAATCAAGCCGTAGAGATTTTACAAAAAGGTGGAGTAATTGTGTATCCGACGGATTCGGGATATGCCTTAGGCTGTATGATGGGCGATAAACATGCAATGGATCGCATTGTAGCAATTCGTAAATTGCCAGAAGGACATAATTTTACGTTGGTGTGTAGTGATTTATCGGAGCTTTCAACTTACGCAACGGTAAGTAATACTGCTTATCGTTTGATTAAAAATAATACGCCTGGGCGTTATACTTTTATTCTTACTGCAACGAAAGAATTACCGCGTCGTTTAATGACATCAAAACGTAAAACCATTGGTTTACGTGTACCAGATAATAAAATCGCTTTAGATTTACTTTCAGCCTTAGGTGAGCCTATTTTATCTTGTTCGTTAATGTTGCCAGATGAAGAACATACTACGCAATCTGATCCTGAGGAAATTCGAGATCGTTTAGAGCACCAAGTCGATTTAATTATTCATGGTGGATATTTAGGGCAAGAGCCTACAACAGTGGTGGATTTAACGGAAGAATCGCCAGTGATTTTGCGCGAAGGAAGTGGAAGCACTGATCCTTTTATTTAACTTATAGACGCTTGTGAAAGCGACCTTTCCATTATTGAAGGAAAACAATGAAACCTAGTCAAAAACAAACTCAAAGACAACCGCACTTTTCCAAAGATTCAGCAAAGAAAAGTGATTTTTCAGCTAAAAATGATAGACGTTCAGTGTCTCGTAATGCTCGCGTAGAAACGACAAATACGAAAAAAAGTGCGGTTAATTCTGACAATAAATTTTTAGCTAAGCCAAAAGCGAAACCTGTTGTAAAAGCCTCAAATCAGCCTAAAGTAGAGGGCGAAAAATTACAGAAAGTTTTAGCTCGTGCTGGACAAGGCTCTCGTCGTGAAATTGAAACGATGATTGCCGCAGGCCGAGTGAGCGTAGAGGGTAAAATTGCGACTTTAGGTGATCGTATTGACGTACATTCTGGCGTGAAAGTGCGTATTGATGGCCAAATCATTAATCTTAGCCACGCACAAAAAGAAATTTGCCGTGTGTTAATGTATTACAAACCTGAAGGTGAACTTTGTACTCGTAGTGACCCAGAAGGGCGTGCGACCGTGTTTGACCGTTTGCCACGTTTAACGGGCTCTCGTTGGATTGCGGTGGGGCGTTTAGATATTAATACATCGGGTTTGTTGCTTTTCACTACTGATGGTGAATTAGCAAATCGATTAATGCACCCAAGCCGTGAAGTTGAACGTGAATATTCGGTACGTGTATTTGGTCAAGTGGATGATGCAATGTTAGCGCGTTTACGTAAGGGCGTTCAGCTTGAAGATGGCCCTGCCAACTTTAAAGAAATTAAATTTACAGGTGGTGTTGGTATCAACCAATGGTATGACGTAACCTTGATGGAAGGACGTAACCGTGAGGTTCGCCGTTTGTGGGAATCCCAAGGAATTCAAGTCAGCCGTCTGATTCGTATTCGTTACGGTAATATCAAACTGATGAAAGGTTTGCCTCGTGGTGGCTGGGAAGAAATGGATCTTGAAAACGTCAATTACTTGCGTGAACTTGTGGGATTACCGGCTGAAACCGAAACGAAATTAGATGTTACACAACCACGTCGTCGTCCAAAATCTGGACAAATTCGTAAAGCGGTAAAACGTTATTCTGAACTGAGCAAACGTTATAAAAAATAAGGACTTTTTTTATGAAAATGCAGCAACTGCGCTATATTGTTGAGATTGTAAATCAACATTTGAGTGTCACAGAAGCCGCGAATGCGCTTTATACCTCTCAGCCCGGTATAAGTAAGCAAGTGCGTCTGTTAGAGGATGAACTTGGACTTGAGATTTTTGAGCGAAATGGCAAACATATTAAGGCAGTGACACCCGCTGGCAAGAAAATTGTTGCCATTGCGCGTGAATTATTAGTGAAAGCCCAGGGTATTCGTGCGGTAGCTGATGAATATACGCAACCTAATCATGGGGTACTACGTATTGCGACAACGAATACGCAGGCTCGTTATATGCTACCTGCAGTTGTTGAACGTTTTTCTAAACAATATCCAGATGTGAGTTTACATATTCATCAAGGTTCGCCAACACAAATTCACGATGCGTTAATGTCCGGTGAGGTGGATCTGGCGATTACAACTGAAGCGCCACATTTGTATGATGATTTAATTCAATTACCTTGTTATTGGTGGAACCGTTCCGTTATTGTAAAACCAGATCACCCTTTAGTTAATTCAGAAAAACTAACGATTGAAGCACTAGGAAAATATCCTCTTGTTACTTACACCTTTGGTTTTACAGGCGTATCCGATCTAGATTATGCTTTTAATAGCGCAGGAATATTGCCTAATATTGTATTCACAGCTACTGATGCGGATGTCATTAAGACCTATGTGCGCTTAGGATTAGGTGTGGGTATTATGGCATCAATGGCGCATACTGAGCTTGATAAAGATCTTGTTGCAATTGATGCGAGTCATTTATTCCGTGCCAGTATGACAAATATTGCTTTTAAACATAGTACGTTTTTACGTAATTATATGTATGATTTTATGGAATATTTTTCTCCGCACTTAACACGCCCTGTTGTTGAAAAGGCGGAGAGTTTGCGTGATAACAATGCCGTGAAGCGATTATTTGAAGGTATTGAATTAGAAGTGAAATAATTTTATTTATATAGTTATATGGTGTGAAGTGCGGTTGAAATTTAATAAGAATTTCAACCGCACTTTTTTATACTAAAAATAGAACTGGAACAAGGTTCATCACACCAACTGTCGCGATGGAAAGCAATAATCTTGATGCGCCAAAAATAAAACCACGATTAGTGCCATTATCAAATTTTACTAATAAGTTTGCCATCGCTGTGAGGGCATATACTTCAATGACGGTAAAAATGACAAGATAGGCATAGGCGGAAAGTACGGAAAGATAACGTAAGGTGATAAACCAAGGCACGATAATTCCAATAGCCAACAGAGGGGCAACCCATGCGGCTTGTTTGATCGTTAAATTAATTTTTCGGGAAAAATAGCTTTGTAATAGCACGGTGAGTAAGCCGTTACCAAATAATGCTATCGGCGAATGTTCAGGCATGCCAAGTTTATTGTTAAATAAAAATGGGAAAATGACAAAGAAAGAGCTCGCAATGGCAAGAGGTAAAAAGAGCATTAAATGCACCATAAGAAATTCTTTTGTAATAATTTCTTTAATTTGAGTAAAACGAAATTTCACCAACGTTTGTAAGGTTTGAATTTGATAGAAAGGCTTCACCATTAAGGCGAATAATACGGCTTCCATTGAAAAACAAACCCAGATGAGCAAGTCGATATGTTCGTATTTAATAAATGGGATCACTAAAAGCGGCGCAAACATGGATGACATGGAGGTCACTTTTAGATATTTCCCTTGCAAGCGCGTTTTTTCTTTGTATTCATCTCCAGCCAACACAAGTAAGCAGGCTTTGGCATTGGTTCCAAATAAGCAACTACCTAAACCAAAACAAGTGGTCGCAATAAGGAGCAATAAATAATTATCTGCTGCGAGAAAGAAAATATAAGCTATCACATCTAAAAAACAGCCGAGCAACATCATTTTGGCTAAACCATAACGATCTCCCCAAATACCGGCAAGAATGGAAAGGGCTTGGTTTGAGAAAAAGAGCAGTGATAAGGAAAAGGCGATTTCGCTGTTGCTCAATCCTTTACTTTGTAGATAAATCAGAAATACCGTTTGCACAGAAAAAAAGGCAAGGGTGGAAAAGAAACGCCGAGTGAGTAAAAGTTTTTGTAAATTCATAGAGTCAAATGATAAAAAAGAAAAGCACGCGTTGAATAACGCGCGCCATGAGTTTTATAAGTGCGGTTAAAATTGATATTAAAATTTTACCGCACTTGAAAGATTAAAACAGATTGTGATATTTCACTAAATCCTTACGCTGAATAGCAAATACGCCTAGTCCTCCATTTTTAAGCTCTACCCATTCAAAGGGCACATCTGGATATTGCTCAATTAAGCTCACCATGCTATTGCCCACTTCACATACCAACAGGCCATTTTCGGTTAAGTAATCTGGCGCTTGTTTCAAAATTTGTTTGGTAATGTTTAAGCCATCATGGCCAGAACCCAAGGCTAACTCTGGTTCAAAATGGAATTCTTCTGGCATATCGGCGAGATCTTCTTCGTCCACATAAGGTGGATTGGTCACGATAAGATCGTATTTTTGTCCTAAAATATTTTCAAATAAGTTTGATTGAATCGGGAATACGCGATGCTCTAATTGATGGCGTGAAATATTGATCTCCGCGACATTAAGTGCATCAACTGATAAATCTACTGCATCCACTTCCGCATTCGGGAAAGCATAAGCACAAGCAATGGCAATACAACCGCTACCTGTGCATAGATCGAGAATATGATTCGGCTCTTGTAGAATTAAATCTTCAAAGCGATCTTGAATTAAAGCACTAATTGGAGAACGTGGAATAATAGTTCGTTCATCGACATAAAATTCGTGACCGCAGAACCAAGCGCTATTCGTTAAATATGCCACCGGTACGCGTTGTTCGATTCGGGTTAATACAAGTTGAACTAAGGTTTCTTTTTCAGATGGGGTTAATCGACTGTTAAATAATTCGGTAGGTAAATCAATGGGTAAATGTAAGCCACTTAAAACGAGTTGCAGGCTTTCATCCCAAGGATTATCGTGCCCTTGCCCGAAGTAAATATCGGATAGATTGAGAATGCTATACGTCCAACGCAGAAAATCTTGGATGGTTTGCAGTTCGTTTGCAACATTATCTTCCAAGATAGTTGCAACTAATTCTTGGTTATGTGAGGTTTCCATCGCATTTCTCCATAAAAGTGAGTAGAAAAGTTAGCATAAAATTCGGTATGAAAATTTGGCGTAGTTATACCACAGATGAGAATGTAGAACTATGCTATGATACGCAAAATTTGAAATTAATGAGAAAAAATGCAAGACGAATTTGATTTATTCCGTGCGGAAACCAAAGGCATTAAGCCGATTAAACAAGATACTTTTGTTGCCCCACGCCAAAAACGTGATCAGAAAAAAATAGAATTGAAAGAATTACGAGCGAAAGAAGACACATTGTTCTATTTTTCTGATGAATATGAACCGTTACTGAATGAGAATGATGGTGTTGTGAAATATTTACGTGATGGGGAAGATTCCCATTTGTTAAAACAACTTCGTCGTGGCGATTTTTCGCCAGAACTGTTTTTAGATTTACACGGTTTAACCCGTGAACAAGCTAAGCAAGAATTAGCCGCACTTTTACTGGCTTGTGAAAATGAGCATGTTGATTGTGCCAGTATCATGACGGGCTATGGCACCTTTACATTGAAAAAACAAATTCCACGTTGGCTAGTTCAACATCCCAAAGTGCGGGCATTACATCAAGCGCCAAGAGAATGGGGCGGTGAGGCGGCAATTTTGATTTTAGTGGATGTGTAAAATATTAAGAAAATTGACCGCACTTTTATCATATCCCCTAGTTTTTGCAAATAGGGGATATTTTAATTAGCTAATGTAAGTTATAGCACAGCCAAAGCCGCATCATAATTCGGCTCATTTTTAATTTCAGAGACTAATTCGCTGTGTATGACATTATTATTTTCATCAAGAATAATGACTGCACGCGCAGTTAATCCTGCAATTGGACCTGTAGTGATGTTAACGCCTAGCGTATCATGTACGGATTTATGGCGGAAGGTTGATAGTGTTTGTACATTTTCAATTCCTTCAGCACCGCAAAAGCGTGCTTGTGCAAAAGGGATATCTGCTGAAATACAGAGTACGACAGTATTTTCTAATGTGGATGCTCGTTGATTAAATACTCGTACAGACGTTGCACATACACCGGTATCAATACTTGGGAAAATATTAAGGACTTTACGCTTACCAGAAAAATCCCCTAAGCTTACATCAGCTAGATCTTTATTTGTAAAGTGCACGTTTTCTACTTTTTCGCCTTTTTGTGGGAAATGGCCTTTTACTTCAATGGGATTACCCATCATTGTTACTTTTGTCATAAAAGCTCCTATTTTATGAGAGGGAGATGTAGCACCTTAGAAAGTGCGGTGAAAAATCGGTCATTTTCTTCTGGTAAACCAATACTTATACGAAGATGATTTGGCATTCCATAGCCTGCTATTGGACGAACAATCACACCTTCATGCAATAAGGCATCATAAATTGGTGCGGCAGGTTGTTTAAAATTAATCGTAATAAAATTTCCTTTTGAAGGAATATATTCTAAGTTGTGCTTTTGGCAGAATGTTTCATAGCGAATCATTTCTGAGCGGTTATTTTCCGCCACTTTTTCAACAAAATGATCATCATTCATCACGGCAACTGCTGCCGTTAATGCTAATGCATTACAGTTAAAAGGTTGACGAACACGATTTAATAAATCGGCAATTTCGGGATTAGATACTGCGTAACCGATACGTAATCCGGCCAATCCGTAAGCTTTAGAAAGTGAGCGAGAAACAATAAGATTAGGGTATTTTTTTAAAAGACTAAAAGAATCTATGCGCTCTTCTTTTTGGGTAAATTCTGTGTAAGCCTCATCTAACACAACAATGACAGTTGCAGGAATCTGCTCTAAAAAAGCATCGATTTCTTGCTCAGTTAAAAAGTTACCTGTGGGATTGTTTGGATTCGCAATATAAATAAGCTTCGTTTTATCAGAAAGAGCGGCTAAAAATCCGTTTAAATCATGTCCCCAATTTTTAGCGGGAATTTCTTTTGCTACTGCATTAATTGCTTTAGTGACTAGTGGATAGACAATAAAGGCATATTGTGAATAAATGACTTCATCATGTTCACTAGCAAAAGTATGGGCAAAGAGTTCTAATAAATCATTTGATCCGTTTCCAAGCGTAATTTGGTTAGGTTGAACACCAAATTTTTGAGCAATAGTTTGTTTGAGTTCAAAACCATTGGCATCGGGATAACGTGTGAGTTGATTTAGTTGTGCATTTATAGCGCGTTTAGCACTTTCGGGAAAGCCAAATGGATTTTCATTTGAGGCGAGTTTTATAATATTGGAAATGCCGAGCTCACGTTCGAGTTCTTCTATTGGCTTTCCTGCTTGGTAAGGTGAAAGGGATTTAACCCCTTGATTGGCGATATTAATGTACTGCATTGTTTTTATACGTTTTTTTATTCATATTGTGGATATTATAGAAACAGGCGTTAAGCCTGTTCTGATTAGCTATTTTCTGCTTCAAATTTTTTCATAAATTTAATCAGCGCTTCTACCCCTTCTAATGGCATGGCGTTGTAAATAGATGCACGCATTCCTCCAAGAACTTTGTGTCCTTTTAATGCTTGTAAGCCTGCTGCAGTTGATTCAGCTACAAATTTCGCATCGAGCTCAGCATTACCAGTGATAAAAGTCACATTCATAGTTGAGCGATTTTCTTTTGCAACAACATTTCTATATAGTTTGCTTGAATCAATGTAATTATAAAGCGTTTGCGCTTTTAATGTATTGCGTTTAGCAATAATGTCTAAGCCACCTATTGATTGAATATGTTTAAATACTAGAGAACATAGATACCATGCAAAGGTTGGTGGCGTATTTATCATTGAATCGGCATCACGCTGCACCGCATAGTTCCAAATAGAGGGCGTGTCTTTGCGGGCATGACCAATTAAATCGTCACGAATAATGACTAATGTAATCCCTGCTGGGCCAAGATTTTTTTGTGCACCGGCATAAATCACCCCAAATTTGCTGATATCTATTTGGCGAGATAGGATATTTGATGACATATCTGCAACTAATACGGCATCTCCCACTTTAGGAATATCAAAAATTTCAACTCCGCTAATAGTTTCATTCGGACAATAGTGAACATAGTCATATTGTTCCGCAATATCACTAAAATCGAGTTGAGTAATACGCGTTTTGTCTTCGTTTTCTACAATTGTAATTTCATCAATTTCTCCGAAATTACGCGCTTCTTTTGCTGCTGTGGCAGACCAATGCCCACTATTTAAATAAAGTGCTTTCCCTTTTTTCCCGATTAAATTCATTGGAATTGCGGCAAATTGACCACGCGCACCACCTTGTAAGAAAAGGACACGGTAGTTATCAGGAATATGATAAATATTACGCAAATCTTTTTCAGCTTGAGTGATAAGCTCCATAAAGTATTTGCCACGATGACTGACTTCCATGACAGATACCCCTTGATCAAGCCAATTTGTGAGCTCACTTTGTGCTTTATGAAGAACTTCTGGGAAAATCATTGCAGGACCTGCACTAAAATTAAAGACTTGTGACATTGTGTTTCCTTATTTTTATGAATGATATTGGTCTCTTTTTATCACTACAAAAGCGGATAATCAACGCTTTTTAAATAAATCCATCAATTTTGGGGAATGTTGTTAAAAGTTATTGGTAAGGTTTTGACGAATAGATGAAAAAAAGCTAAATTAATGAAGTCCACTTTGTCTATTTAAAAGAGAGTAATTATGGAAAATGTAAATAAGCAATCTTTCCAGGATGTGTTGGAGTATGTCCGAATGTATCGTTTAAAGAATAAGATTAAACGTGATATGGAAGACTACAACCGTAAAATTCGTGATAACCAAAAACGAGTATTATTGTTAGATAATTTGAATCAATATATTCGTGACGATATGAGCATTGAAGAAGTGCGCGGAATTATTGAAAGTATGCGAGATGATTATGAAGGACGAGTGGATGATTACACTATTCGTAATGCCGAGCTTTCAAAGCAGCGTCGAGAAACAAGTGCTAAGATGAAAGAACAGAAAAAAGCACATGCTGAATTGATGAAATCAGGTGGAATCGCTTAAATGATAAACCGATTCTGAATAAGAATCGGTTTATTTTTTTATTAAGCTTTTTTCAAAAACTCAGATTTAAGCATAATTTTGCCGCAATCTACGTTGTGATCGCCATTAACTAGGCGAATATTTTTGAATTTTGTTCCTTTTTTCAATACTTCTGATGAGCCTTTTAATTTTAGATCTTTAATGAGTAGCACATCATCACCATCGGTAAGTAAATTACCATTACTATCTTTGACGATGAGTTGATCATCATCAGTTTCAATTTGTTCATTACTATTCCATTCATTACCACAATCAGGGCATACAAAATTAACCGTGTCGTGATAAACATATTCACTTTGGCATTTTGGACAAGCAGGCATTTGATCCATTGGGTTTTCCTTCTTGGTTAGCATATAATAGGCGCGCGAGTATAGCAAAAAATGTCAAGTTCGCCAAAATAAACTAAGGTGGGCTTTTTTCGATAAAGTTTTGGAGAAATTACGTGAAAAAAAATTTTTTAGTGCTGGGATTGGGGTTAGCGATGTTGAGCAGTTCTACGTTTGCACATAATTTACAAATAGATCAATTATTACCTGCTGTGAAAGTATCTGATTATGGGGAAATTGTGTTAAATGGAAAGGATATTGCATTCCAATCTTGGACATCTTCTACGCTGCCTGGAAAAGTGAGAATCGTGCATCATTTAGCGGGAAGAACTTCAGCAAAAGAGAAAAATCAAGCAATGATTGATGCAATTAAGGCGTCACATTTTAATCCTGCAAAATATCAAACAACAACAATTATTAATGCTGATGATGCTATTGTTGGTACAGGAATGTTTGTGAAAAGTAGTGCGGAGAAAGGCAAGGTAGAGAATCCACATAGCCAAGTCGTGTTAGATGATAAAAGTGCGGTAAAAAATGCATGGGCTTTAAATGCCAAAGAAAGTGCGATTATCGTATTAGATAAAAATGGTAAAGTAAAATTTGTAAAGGAAGGGCAGTTGTCTGCCTCTGATATTCAGACAGTGCTTTCATTAGTAAGAGAATTTACTCATTAATGATAAAGGCGGCAAAATCCGCCTTTATTGTAGTTAATTTTTAACTGAATACACTTTAAATTTTCCTGTTTGAGCAACAACTTCGTAATTACCGAAATGTTGTCTAAGTAATTCGGGATAAGGCAAGAATGCATTGGCGACAATGCGTAATTCTCCACCTTGATTGAGATGCCATTTTGCTTGCGTGATGAGTTCTGTTACTGCTCGATAGGCGGTATCAATGCCATCATGGAATGGAGGATTAGAAATGATCAAATCAAATTTTCCTTCTATATCAGAAAAGACATCACTGGCGTAAACTTCGCCTTGTAATTGATTTTCAGAAAGTGTTTTACGCGCTGATTCTAACGCCATCGCATGAATATCAGTCATTGTAATTTGTGCGTTAGGAGAGCTTTTTTTTATCATAGAGCCAATTACTCCCGCTCCACAGCCAAGATCGAGTACTTTTCCTTTTATTTTATTATCAATGGTTGAAAGTAATAGTTCGGTGCCCGTATCTAATTCCGCTGCACTAAATACCCCAGGTAAACTATATATAGTTAAGTCTTGTAGCGTAGAATGTTGATAGGTTTTCCAGAAATTTTTAAGTTCAAAGTGAGGTTTGTTTTGTAGTGAAAAATGATATAAACCGCAACGACGAGCAGAGTCAATTTTCGCTATTTCTCCATAGGGTGCTAATGTTTTTTCTACTGAACGCACGCCACAACGGTTTTCTCCAATAATTAATATTTCTTGGCCAATAGGTGTCTGAGCTAATAGTTGAAGGAGTTGGAAATTGACTTCTTGTTTGTTTTTAGTCCAATAATAAACGATTAAATCAGCTTGACCTTGAAATTCAACGGAAAAATTGACCGCACTTTGCGTTCTTGCATAGTCAAAATAGCAACTCCAAATTTGGATTGATTGGCATTTAGAGGCTAATGTTTGAGGAAAATTATCAGAAATACCTCCAGCAAATAATACTGATTTACCATCAAAAAATGAAAGATGTCGTTCTAAAACTTGGCTCTCTAGAGAAATCACGCTTTGAATCCTGTGGGTTATTAGTTAAAATTACGCGCTATTTTAGCAAAATTATTAATAAAAATTGATTAAAACTATTTTAGGAAAATCCTTTATGAAAAAAATTCTCTCTGTAGCCTTAATGGCAACATTACTATCTGGATGTCAAGTTCTCGACCTTGTTCAAGGTACGCCTCAAAAGGCATCTAAAGTATCAAAGCCGGTATTAACGCCAGCTCAAACTGAAGTATTACAAAAGTTAGATGCGCAGTTTCAGCGTATTTCAGCTAAAGGCATCGAAATTGAATTCAATGGCGAGAAATATGTGAAACAAACACAAGCAGTAAAAGGTGACGATCCTCGTTTTGTGAGTCTAGCATTAAGTAAAAACAGTGAGGCTCGTAAAGCTGTGTTAAGTGACACATTCTATTTAACTGATGTTTCTCATGAGAAAGCTATTACGGAACGTTATTTTGCCAAAAATAAAGAGACCTGCCAGTTACAGGCTGTGAAATCAGATATTCATGATTATTATGCTTGTGCCAATGATAAATTTAAACGTTATGTGGCTTTAGTACATAAAGATAAAAATATTATTGCTTATCGTAGTTATACCTCATATCAAGTGGAACCTACACAGGCTGAAGAACGTGCGATTATTAAGGCATTAGTCGATTATCCATTTGATAGTATTGCTCGTTAATATGAATAGACGCGATCTTCTTTTACAAGAAATGGGCATTTCCCAGTGGACGTTATATCGCCCAGAGGTGCTACAAGGTTCAGTAGGAATTAGTGTTGCGGAGAATATTCGCTTTATCACTGTTTCTGATGAAAATATAAGTGGCTCGCCTTTGTTGGCTGATGTGCTACTCAGCCTTGATCTTAAAAAAGAAGATTGCTTATGTTTGAATTACGATCAAATCCAACATATCGAATGTAAGCAGCCTATTCGTTACTGGGTGCTATCAGAAAATAACGATAAAATTGACCGTACTTTATCATTTTGTATGCAAGCTGAGCGTGTTTATCGCTCGCCAAGTTGGCAACAATTTCAATCTAATCACCAAGCCAAACGTGAGTTGTGGCAGCAAATTCAGCAACCTTAATTATGTCTATTATTTCTCAAATTGAAGTCAGTGATTTCGAGCGATTGTATGAAATCGAGCAGCAAGCACATCTGGTTCCTTGGTCATTTGGTACATTAAAAAATAATCAAGGTGAGCGTTATCTCAATTTAAAATTAATAGAGAATAATCAGATTATTGGTTTTGCTATTTGCCAAACAGTATTGGATGAAGCGACTTTGTTTAATATTGCTATTGTACCGTCTCATCAAGGTAATGGATTGGGGAAATTATTGTTGAATGAGTTAATCACTCGATTGAAAGAAAAAGGTGTTCAGACCTTATGGCTAGAAGTTAGAGAGTCTAACCCCGCTCGTTTCTTGTATGAAAAAATTGGTTTTAATGAAGTCGATATTCGAAAAAATTATTATCCGAAACCCAGTGGTAGACGAGAAAATGCCGTGGTAATGGCCTGTTATTTATAGATACAAATGATATAGCCTAGGATGTTGTCCTAGGCTATATTTTTATGCTGCTTCTGCGGGAAATACAAATGGATTTAATCCGCTGCGTGCGAAACCTTTTTCTTCCATTTCGATATCTAAGAAAATAGAAGCCAAATCATCGGCTACTGGTTCTACATGAGGATCTTTTTCTTGGAACATGATTTTCAAGTAACTTTCACAGCTACCACAGGTTTCAGCACGAACAAGTGCAAGCTCTTCATCTAACGACCACATTTCGAGCTTGTCGTGGCTATTACAGTTGGTGCATTGTGCGCGTACTAAATTCCATTCACTTTCACATAAATTACAATGTAAGTAGCGTAAACCTTGTGATGTACCAATTTGTACAATACTCGCGACAGGTAATGAGCCACAAACAGGGCAGTGATGGAGGTTTTCAGTATTTTCCAGTTGGCTATTATGTGGAATTTGTTGAGTGAGTTGTAACCAATAGAGGGACAGGGCTGCCCAAATGAAAACAGACTTATCGCTACTTACTAAGTTAAATTCTTGAGTAAGAAGTTTAGTTGCCATCTCTTCTAATTCTGAAGATGATGCTTTTTCAAGCTGTTCAATAGTTGCTAATACTTGTTCATTAGCTTTAGGTTTTATTTCGTGAATAATTTCTGCGAGATATTCTCTCCAAATATTATTCCGTTGAAAAGTTTTTGCATTTAAGGGCTCAATTTCATTTAACTGTTTAAATGGATGAGCAGGTAAAGGATTTTTTTCTAATGTAGAAAGTTGGCTTTCTACAATATCTGCAGCAAAATTTAAGTAATCGCTTAGTGGATGATCCTTCGCTAAATCACGCAGACGTTTTGCACGACGCTGGTAAAGGTTTTTAGGATTCGCAAATAAAACAGGTGGAACATCATAAGCGTTCTTTTTTTGTTTAATTTCATCCTCTGAAAGAATTTTAATACTCATAAGATACTCTTGATTGTCACTAATAAAAAGTGCGGTTATTTAACCGCACTTTTTCATACTAGGGGGTTATTTTCCAAAGCCTTTAAATAATACTTTGGTTTTCCCACCTTTGTCATTTTTTTCGTTAATAAGGTCATTCTCTAGTGCTTCTAACACCTCTTCACGATACCATTTTGGATGGTGTTTTTTCGCCCAGCGAACAGTTACCCATCCTTCAACAATACCACGAATAGAGCCCTTGATCCAAAATGCCATATACATATGTACTAGGATGCCAGTGAATAGCATGAAAGCACTTAATGAGTGAAGCAAAATTGCAATACGCAATACTGGAATTGAGAAGTAATGTGAGAAGTATTGGCGCCACATAATGATGCCTGTTACTAATAATGTCACCATAGCTAAATTTAATGTCCAAAATAACATTTTTTGGCCAAAGTTATATTTACCATTATCAGCTACAGCATGCTCGTTACCTTTTAATACTTCTAATATGCCTTTTGCCCAGCGAATATCATTTTTTTCTGGAATATTGTGATCCCAGTATAATAACGCTAAGTAAATAAAAGCAAAGAACATTAATATCCCAGTGAACGGGTGAACTGCACGTGCAATTTGTGGTGTTCCCAAAATTTCTGTTAACCACGCAAAATCTGGGAAGAAAAAGGCAACCCCAGTGAACATTGTCATAAAAAAGCAAATTACCAACATCCAGTGGCTGATACGCGCAGGCGTTCTATGGCGGATAACGCGAGTATCGTTGCTAATTTCAATTTTACTCATGGTTTTCCCCCTTAGTTGATTTTTCTTCTTCAAATTCGTGGTGATGATCTTCCACATCTTCTTCTACATTTGGACCAACAGTTAAGTAGTGTGCGATTTCTGCAAGGGCTAAACCACCCATTGCCACCGCCGCAACTGGTTTTAACACATCTTTCCATAAAGTAACGCTTGGATCAATGCTTGGGTTTTTCGGAAGACCTGAATAAAGTTCAGGTTTATCTGCATGGTGTAATACATACATTACATGCGTACCACCAACACCTTCAGGATCGTAAAGCCCCGCATTTTCATAACCACGTGCTTTTAATTCAGCAATGCGTTGTTCTGCGTATACTTTCATTTCTTCCTTAGAACCGAAACGAATTGCACCAGTTGGACAGGTTTTCACGCAAGCAGGCTCTTGACCTACAGATACGCGATCCACGCAAAGGGTACATTTGTATACTCGATTATCTTCAGGATTCATTCGAGGAATATTGAATGGACATCCTGCGATACAATAGCCACAACCAATACATTTATCAGATTGGAAATCTACAATACCATTGGCGTATTGGATGATTGCGCCTGGTGATGGACAAGCTTTCAAACAGCCTGGTTCAGCACAGTGCATACAACCATCTTTACGAATTAACCATTCTAAACGATCGTTTTCTTCTACTTCGTTAAAACGCATTACTGTCCATGCTTTTGCATTGAGATCAACAGGGTTATCATAGATCCCTACACACTGAGCATTGACATCAGAGCGGATATCATTCCACTCTGAACAGCCTACCTGACAAGCTTTACAGCCAATACAGGTAGTAACATCGATTAATTTTGCGACTTCAACTTTATGATCTCGCGCGTGTGGTGCAGGTGTTAAGCCTGAAGTTGCGGAGATTTTAATAACGTCTTGCGTTTGAACGCCTTGAGCAGTTCCTGCCATATTATGCCTCCCCAACTTTTTCAATATTCACCAAGAATGTTTTGTATTCTGGTGTTTGCGTGTTTGCCTCGCCCCAAGATGGTGTTAAGGTATTAGTAGCAAATCCACGATTACCTTTACCATTTAAGGCTTTCATATTCCAGTGAATTGGAAGACCTACATGGTGTACGGTACGTCCATCAATTTCTAGATCTTTAAGACGTTTTGTAACCACGGCAACAGCTTTAATATAGCCACGACGAGAAGTAATTTTTACCATATCGCCTTTTTGGATGCCTTTTTCTGCCGCTAATTTTTCACCGATTTCCACAAATTGTTGTGGTTGTGCGATGATATTTAATGCAGATTGTGCTGTCCAACTATGGAAGTGTTCCGTTAATCGGTAAGTTGTTGCCACGAATGGGAACTCTTTATTTGAACCGATAAATTCTTTATCTTCAGGATAAATACGTACTGTAGGATCACTTACCACTGCAGCGTGCAATGGGTTAGTATCTATTGGGCTTTCAACTGGCTCATAGTGTTCAGGCATTGGACCATTTGCAATTTTATCAACTGCAAATAAACGACCTACACCTTCAGCAGACATAATAAATGGTCCAGCATCAGAACCTGGTGGTTGTGTACCATAGTCTGCTACATCATGCCAGTTCCAGTTTTTACCATTCCATTTGATTAATTGGCGGTTTTTATCCCAAGGATTACCATTGATATCTAATGATGCACGGCTATAAAGTACACGACGGTTTGCAGGCCATGCAAAGCCCCAACCAATGGTGCAACCTAGACCTGATGGGTCTGAGTTATCACGATTTGCGGTTTGGTTACCTTTTTCAGTCCATTGACCAACATATAACCAGTTACCTGATGTTGTTGTACCATCATCACGTAAATGTGCAAATCCATTGAGTAATTGGCCTTTTTTGTACATCAAGTTACCGTTTGGATCATAAAGATCTTCAAGCGCATAACCATTTAATTCTTTGGCTAATTCTACCGCACTTGGTGAGTGTGGTTGAGCATAGTTCCAAGTCATTGCTTCAAAGGATTCAATACCGCGACCACCTTCTTTTTGATAAAGATGATGCATTTCTTCACGAATCATAGAAAGAATTTCAACGTCTGGTAATGCTTCACCTGGCTGATCGCAACCTTTCCAGTGCCATTGCGCCCAACGTCCTGAGTTTACAATTGAACCATCTTCTTCTGCGAAACAGGTTGTTGGTAGGCGGAAGACTTCAGTTTGAATTTCTGAAGAATTCACGTTGTTTGATTCACCAAAGTTTTTCCAGAATTCAGAGGATTCAGTTTGAAGCGGATCCATCACGATTAAGAATTTTAACTTACTCATTCCTGCAACAGTTTTGTTTTTGTTCGGTAATGAGTTTAACACGTTAAAGCCTTGTAAAATCCAACCGTGTAATTTGCCGTCATTCATCAATTTAACGTGAGTAATCGGGTCATATAAGCGATCTGCTTTTGGTAAGAAATCAAAACCCCAACCATTTTCTTTGGTTGCTTTATCACCGTAGAAGGTTTTCATCATACTAACAAAGAATTTTGAAGTATGACGATAATAGTTCACTTGGTTTGGAACAATATCTTTTGGTGTAATCGCGTTAATGTATTGCTCGTAAGAGGTATCTTTATCGTTTGGTAAACGCATGTAACCTGGTAAAGACATTGGCAATAGGCCCATATCTGTTGTACCTTGCACATTGGAGTGACCACGTAATGCATTAATACCACCACCAGGCATACCCATATTACCTAAAAGTAATTGGATCATCGCCATTGAACGAATATTTTGTGTACCGATTGAATGCTCGGTAAAGCCTAACGCATATAGATGCGTCATCGTTTTATTTGGTGCAGAGGTTTTACCAATTTCTTCACAGATTTGTAAGAAGAGTTTTTGTTTTACACCTGTAATGCGTTCAACCATTTCTGGGGTATAACGAGAAACATGCTCTTTTAAGATATTAATGACACAACGAGGGTGTTGTAATGTCATATCACGTTTAGCCTGTCCGTTCTCATCAAACTGATAGTTCCATTTAGATTTATCGTAGTTACGTTTTTCTTCGTTGTAACCTACAAATAAACCGTCCTCAAATTTGAAACCTTCGTCAACTAAGAATGAAGCATTAGTATAGTGTTTAACGTATTCGTGTTGAATTTGGTTTGTTTCCAATAAGTAACGGATTACACCCATTAAAAATGCGATATCTGAACCAGAACGAATTGGCGCATGTAAATCTGCAACAGAGGCTGTACGGTTAAAGCGTGGATCGATAACGATAAGTTTAGCACCGTTTTTCTTTGCTTCAATTGCCCAACGGAAGCCAACAGGGTGAGCTTCTGCAGGGTTACCGCCTTGAACAATGATAAGGTTGGCATTTTTAATATCAACCCAGTTATTTGTCATCGCACCGCGACCAAATGATGGAGCAAGACTTGCTACCGTTGGTCCGTGTCAAGTATTCGCTTGGTTACACATCGGTACCATACCCAACATCCGCACCCATTTATGAGTTAGTAGTGCGGCTTCGTTGCTTATGGCTGATGCAGTCATAATACCTGTAGTTGTCCAACGGTTCACGGTTTTGCCACTTGCATCTTTTTCAACGAAGTTAGCATCACGATCGTCTTTCAGTAAGCGAGCAATGCGTTTAATTGCATCTTGCCAAGAAATTCGTTCCCATTTATCAGAACCAGGTGCACGATATTGAGGATATAAAGAACGGCTTTCACTATTTACATAGTCTAATGCACCAGCACCTTTAGGGCAAAGTGCACCACGACTTACTGGATGATCTGGATCACCTTCAAGGTGAAATAATTTAGAACGAGTATTTGTGCTGGTGTGGCCACTTAATGTATCAGCAGGTTTTCCAGTGCTATATAACAACATACCGCAGCTTACGGCACAATATGTACAGGTGTTACGAGATTCGAATGCGCGTAATAATTTATATTCACGCGGTGCAGCCAATGCACTTGTAGGCGCAAAGCCCAACATTGCGGCTGAAGTTCCCGCCATACCACCTGCACAGACCTTAAAGAATTTTCTTCTTGAGATCTGCATAATCACTCCTTTACATTAACAGTGAGCGTTAATGTGTTTTAGATTTTTAGATAGTAAAAAATTCGCTTAGATAATTTGATTGATTTCGATAAAATAGCCTTATCGAAAGGTAACATAAAAAGGCGATAGCAAAAAACACCAATTTAAGCGGGCCTAAGGATAACGATTTTTTAACCATAAATCTATAATCAAATTACATTAGATTGCTAAAAATAAGTGATCTAGATCATAAAAATGAAACGAATTTAACAAAAATGTTACATGCGTGTAATGGATATAACAAGAAATGAACTGGCTTTTACGACACTCAATCTATTTGTTTAGAACAAATAAAAAAGAAGAAAAAATTACCGCACTTTTAACTGAGAAAGAGGATGATCTTGCTGTTGAAATCCCAGTTTCTCTTGTTTATAACGGTATTTCTCATGCCGTGATGATGTGCTCACCAAAGAATTTAGAAGATTTTGCATTGGGTTTTTCTCTAACAGAGGGAATTATTGATAAACCTTCGGATATTTATGGTATTGATGTGATAGAAGCTTGTAATGGTGTAGAAGTTCAAATTGAACTTTCTAGTCGAAAATTTATGACATTAAAAGAACATCGTCGAAACCTGACTGGGAGAACTGGTTGTGGTATTTGTGGCACAGAGCAGCTTAATCAAGTTTATAAACACTTCCCAAAATTAGAGCAAACCTTTCAGTTTGATATTAATCGATTAGATAGTTGTTTAACTACATTACAAATTCATCAACAACTTGCTCAACAAACAGGAGCGACACACGCTTGTGCTTTTTTTGATTTACAAGGCAATATGCTTGTAATTCGTGAGGATGTAGGGCGACATGTTGCACTAGATAAGCTACTTGGTTGGTATGCAAAAACGGATAAACCTCAGGGCTTTATTTTAGCGTCTAGTCGCGCGAGTTATGAAATGGTTCAAAAAACAATAGCTTGCGGTATAGAGATGTTAGTGACAATTTCTGCGGCTACAGATTTGGCTGTGAAAATGGCGAATGAGCATAATTTAACCCTAATTGGGTTTGCGAGAGAAGGGCGGGGGAATGTTTACTGTGGTAAAGTGCGGTTGAAATTTTAGTGAATATAAAACAGGAAATAGGGTAATGTACCTCTTCTATTTCCTGTTTTGTTTAGGGATATTTAACCTCTTTCTTTAATGTCTGATACCCATTGTTGAATCAAGCGTTTACCTTCTTTATCAGATCCAAATTTTATAAAATTCATATCTATAAGCTTAAGTTTGTCTGCGGGTGTAAAGCCTGGTGCTGGTTGGGCATAAATATTGGTCGGTAACTGATAAGAATCGCCAAATCGCCAAGGAATTTCTTGAGCTTCTTTGCTTAACACGAAATCAATAAATAATTTTGCGTTATCTAAATTACGCGCCCCTTTAATAATGCTTGCAGCCCCTAATGCGTATCCAACACCTTCACAAGGTAAAACACCTTCAACGGGTGCGCCTTTATTCTTTTCTTTAGCATAATTGAGCATGAAACCTATATCAATTGCGACATCACCTGTTGCCAAATAACTAGTTGCGAGCCCACTTTTTGTATATTGGGAAACATTGTGATCCAAGGATTTTAAGTAATCATTCGTTTTTTCTTCACCCCATAGAGAAATGAGTGTGCTTAATAATGAATAACCGGTTCCTGAAACACGTGGGTCTGCGTATTGAATTTCATTTTTGAATTCAGGTTTGGTTAAATCGGCGAAACATTTTGGTGGCGTAATCCCCAATGAGGCTAGTTTTTTAGTGTTAATGCCAATACCCATTTCCATTAGGTAAATAACAGATGTGAAATCACCGCGCTGAGCCATTAAGGATTTGAATTTGGGCATAATCTGTTTTTGTATTGGGGAGCGGTATTTTTCAAGTAAATTCAACTCGGCTGCTTGTAAATGCGGTTCAATAGTGCCCCCATACCAAACATCTGCTTGAGGATTTTCTTTTTCAGACTTGATTTTACCTAAAATGGTCCCTGTGCTATTGCGAATGAACTGTGTTTCTATTTGATATTTTTGAGCAAATGCTTTTGTCACTTGTTCACAAGTTGTATTTTGAACACTGCAATAGATGGTAAGTTTACCCGCAGCTTGAGCAGTAGAGGTAGCACTTAGTACGGCTAGCCCAAGAAGGGAAGCGAGTTTTAATGATGTTTGGAGAGGTTGTGCCATATTTTTCCTTATGATTATAGTGTCATGTTAAGCTAAGTCGCTAGGCAATATAAAATTTTAAAAAAATTTTGTAAAGAGAGGTAATACCCGTTTTAAAGTGTATTCATTGCATTAATGATTTTAATTTCGTCAAAATTGACAATATCTTCTTGAAATATTGTGCGTTCTTGAATTTTCCCATTTTGTAATAATTTTTCTCGTTGTGTGCCTAAAAGCAATGGCGTGTCTGGTGTGTACCATTTTTTTTCTTGGCGGAAAATTAAATTACCAATGGAACAATCTGTCACTTTTCCATTTTTGATAATAATAATTTCATCACAAGTGCCTCGTTGAGCAAACAATTTATTAATTAAACTGCGATCAGCATATTTCAAGCTATATTCGATATCGTCACAAATTACAGGTTGAAAAGTGCGGTAAATTTTTCGATAGTATTCAAAATATTGAATTTGTGTGGTTTTGTCATTGTAATCAATGCGGCAGCGAACTAATCGATTTTGTAAGGGCACTGGCAGTTGAATGAGTGAAAAAAGATTAAAAATTTTTACCGCACTTTTGCCATAAAATTGATATAAACTACGTTCATATCGCGCTTGGTGTAAATCGATATTTTGAATTTTCCCGTTTTCAATACAAAGGGTTTCAAATAGAGGATACATTAATCAGCACCTTCAATCGGTAAATAGACTTTTTCTAACAATTCTTCATATTCATCTTGCACATTGCTATGAATGGTAATTCCGCCTCCACTATGAAAATAAAATTTTTCATCTGTTTGAGAAATAAATCGAATTGCCACCGCACTTTGTAGTGTTTTACCATCAAATATGCCAAAAATTCCTGTGTAATAACCGCGTTTTTGTTTTTCTGCTTGTTGAATAATTTGTGTGGTTTTTTCTTTTGGAGCGCCACTTATGGAACCGGCAGGCAAGAGTGTCGCTAAAATATCCCCAATTTGATTTTGCCAGTTTTCATTCAATTTTCCGTAAATTTCAGAACTGGTTTGCAGTATTTCGCCTTTTTGTGTTTTGATGTGATCGATATAACGAAATTTTTTTACCTGAATGTTTTCTGCCACCATGGATAAATCGTTACGCATCAAATCAACAATCGTGTAATGTTCGTGTTGTTCTTTTTCATTTGTGAGTAACTGATTTTCTGCATTGGGCAGAGATGCATTAATTGTCCCTTTCATCGGATAAGTAAAAATGCTGTTGTCATGAATATTGACAAAACATTCTGGTGAGAAGCAAACAAATTGATCTTGTAACCACAATTTATAAGGAGCATTTGTTTGATGAAAAATCTGTTCAAGTGACAGATTACCTGAAATTTCAGTGGGGTAGGTGAGATTCAATAAATAAGAATTACCTTTTTGTAATTCACTTTGAACAAGTTCAAAACCTTGTTGATAACGAGAGAAGGGCATTGGATGTTTGGTAAAATTAAGAGGGAGGGGTTGTGGAGAAATCGTGCTATTTCTTTTCCCTAAAATATCAAAATAAATGCCTTGTTGTGCAGAATTTTCGAGAGGACAAATCAATGGTTTTTCTTTTTCAAAATCAACGAGAAAGAAAAATGGCGTGCGTTGTTTGCCATAATGATTAGCCTGTTCAATAAAATGTTGCATTGTGCTTTGTGCTTTGTGTCATTTTGCGTAAAATTGCCCGATTATAACGAATGCCGAGCGGTTATGAAATTACTCATCATTAATAATCACGATTCTTTTACTTTTAACTTGGTGGATTTAATTCGAAAATTAAATGTGCCTTATGATGTTTTAAACGTGGAAGATTTAAAGGAAAGTACAGCGGAAAAATATAGTCATATATTGATTTCACCAGGGCCTGATGTACCACGAGCTTATCCACAACTTTTTTCTATGTTGGAAAAATATTATCAGCAGAAATCTATTTTAGGTGTGTGTTTAGGGCATCAAACCTTATGTGAATTTTTTGGTGGTACATTGTATAACTTAGAGAAAGTCCGTCATGGTCAGAAACGAATTTTAAAAGTGCGGTCAAATTCTCCATTATTTTTTAGCCTTCCAAGGGAATTTAATATCGGGTTATATCATTCTTGGGGTGTACAGAAAAAAGATTTTCCTTATAGCCTAGAAGTTACCGCACTTTGTGATGAAGGTGTGGTAATGGCTATGCAGCATAAATCTTTACCAATTTATAGTGTTCAGTTTCATCCTGAATCTTATATGTCAGACTTTGGTGAACAAATTTTGCGTAATTGGTTGACTATTCCTACGACGATAAATCAATAATAGCGCTTGCTTATTAAGCTAAAATACGTATTATAGACGTCTATACGTCAATACATCTAAATTTAAAAGAAAAAGAGAGAAAATATGTCTAGCTATTTATTTACATCTGAATCTGTATCTGAAGGGCATCCAGATAAAATTGCCGATCAAATTTCTGATGCGGTACTTGATGAAATCCTAAAACAAGATCCAAAAGCACGAGTAGCTTGTGAGACCTACGTAAAAACTGGTATGGCATTGGTGGGTGGTGAAATCACAACATCAGCATGGGTCGATATTGAGAATTTAACGCGTAAAGTGATTTGTGATATTGGTTATGAACATTCTGAAATGGGGTTTGATGGCCATTCTTGTGCAGTGCTTAATGCGATTGGCAAACAATCTGCAGATATTAATCAAGGCGTTGATCGTGAAAATCCATTAGATCAAGGCGCAGGCGACCAAGGTATTATGTTTGGTTATGCCACTAATGAAACTGATGTATTAATGCCAGCTGCTATTACTTATGCTCATCGCTTAATGGAAAAACAAGCCGAAGTGCGTAAAAGCGGTAAATTAGCGTGGTTACGACCAGATGCGAAAAGCCAAGTAACGTTAAAATATGAAGATAATAAAATTGTTGGTGTGGATGCGGTTGTGCTTTCTACTCAACATTCTGAAGAAGTTAGTCAAAAAGATTTACATGAAGGTGTGATGGAAGAAATTATCAAACCTGTATTACCAAGTGAATGGCTTTCTAAAGAAACAAAATTCTTCATTAACCCGACTGGCCGTTTTGTTATTGGTGGACCGATGGGGGATTGTGGTTTAACTGGTCGTAAAATCATCGTAGATACTTACGGTGGTGCCGCTCGTCACGGTGGTGGCGCATTCTCAGGAAAAGATCCATCTAAAGTTGACCGTTCAGCAGCTTATGCGGCACGTTATGTAGCAAAAAATATTGTTGCAGCTGGTTTGGCAGATCGTTGTGAAATCCAACTTTCTTATGCGATTGGTGTGGCTGATCCAACATCTATCATGGTCGAAACCTTTGGAACTGGAAAAGTTGCGAATGAATTATTAGTGTCATTAGTTCGTGAATTCTTTGATTTACGTCCTTATGGTTTAATTAAAATGTTAGATTTAATCCAACCAATCTATCGTGAAACGGCAGCTTATGGTCATTTCGGTCGTGAGCAATTCCCTTGGGAAAAAGTGGATCGTGCAGCAGAATTACGTGTTGCAGCAGGATTAAAATAATCTTATTTTTTAATTTAGTAAATTATATAAAAGCCGCTCATCTAGCGGTTTTTTCTTTTCAATCATGACATCAATAGAGCAAATTCCATTTCGTCATTTAAAAATGCAAGTGCAACGTAAATTGAATCAGTCTTTGCAGCTTGTAGAGGGTTATTTTAAGCGAAAATTTACAATGCCTGATGTAAATTATGAGTTACGTGGAATAAAGGCAGGAGTGGCTTACCTACAAAAAAATGAAATAAAATTTAACCGCACTTTGTTATTAGAAAATGCGGATGAATTTATTCGACAAGTCGTGCCGCATGAGCTTGCGCATTTGATTGTGTATCAAATGTTTGGTAGTGTAAAACCTCATGGGAAAGAGTGGCAGCTTGTAATGAATGAAATTTTTAAGCTTCCTGCGGATACTTGCCATCAATTTGATATAAAAAATGTGCAAGGTAAAATCTTTGAATATCGTTGTGCGTGCCAAACACATTTTCTAAGTATTCGCCGACATAATAGAATAGTAAAAGAAAAGATTGAATATTTATGTAGAAAATGTAAAGGAAAATTAGTTTTTGTCGATGAAACAGAATAATTTTTGTGATATATTTTTCCAGCTTATTCAATAAATAAAGGAGTTATCCAATGAAAAAATCTTTATTAGCCGTTATTGTTGGTGCATTTGCCTTTGCTTCTGCTGCAAATGCGAATATCTATGCTGAAGGCGATATCGGTTTATCTCAAACTCAAGCAAACGGTAGCAATAATACTCGAGTTGAACCTCGTGTAGCGGTTGGTTATAAATTAGGAAATACGCGTGTTGCGGGTGATTATACTCATCATGGAAAAGTTGATGGTGCGAAAATTCACGGTTTAGGTGCATCAGTATTATATGATTTTGACACGAATTCTAAAGTTGAACCTTATGTAGGCGCCCGTGTTGCAGCTAACCAATTCAAACATGATAATCGAGCTAACCAAGTATATAAAAGTTCTTCTGAAACTAAAATTGGTTATGGTGTTGTAGCAGGTGCTAAATATAAATTAGATGGTAACTGGTATGCAAATGGCGGTGTTGAATACAATCGTCTAGGTAGTTTTGATAATACTAAAGTTAATAACTATGGTGCAAAAGTTGGTGTGGGTTACGGATTCTAATTTTTAAAGTACCCAAAACCTACTTAAGAAAACGCTTTTGGTTTAACGGTGATTGCTTATGGTGATCACCGTTATTCATTTCTAGATATTTTAGGAAAATGTTTGAATAAAATACGGTGAAAATTCACCGCACTTTGCGTTTCCCCTTGAAATCTTTCTTTTTATTCTTATATCTGTGACGTTCAATTTTTATCTTTATGAAGGAAAAAATTATGTCACAAAATCAAGAAACTCGCGGCTTTCAATCTGAAGTCAAACAACTACTCCAATTAATGATTCATTCTTTGTATTCCAACAAAGAAATTTTCTTACGTGAATTAATTTCTAATGCCTCTGATGCGGCAGATAAATTACGCTTTAAAGCGCTTTCTAACCCTGCTTTATATGAAGGCGATGGCGACTTACGTGTGCGTGTTAGCTTTGATGCGGATAAAGGAACGATCACGATCAGTGATAACGGCATTGGTATGACTCGTGAGCAAGTCATCGATCATTTGGGTACGATTGCAAAATCAGGAACAAAAGAATTTTTAACCGCACTTGGCCAAGATCAAGCAAAAAATAGCCAGCTTATTGGGCAGTTTGGTGTTGGTTTTTATTCTGCTTTTATTGTGGCAGATAAAGTGATTGTAAAAACTAGAGCAGCAGGTGAAGAGGCGGATAAAGCAGTACTTTGGGAATCTGCAGGTGAAGGTGAATATTCTGTGGCGGATATTGAGAAAAAATCCCGTGGCACAGATGTGATTTTACATTTACGCGAAGATGAAAAAGAATTTTTAAACGAATGGCGTTTGCGTGAAATTATCGGTAAATATTCTGACCATATTGGCTTGCCAGTGGAAATGCTAACGAAAGAATATGATGATGAAGACAAAGAGTGCGGTGAAAAATGGGAGAAAATTAATAAATCTGATGCACTTTGGACGCGTTCTAAAAATGATGTTTCCGATGAGGAATACAAAGAGTTTTATAAACACTTAAGCCATGATTTTGCTGATCCTGTTATTTGGGCGCATAACAAAGTGGAAGGAAATCAAGCATATACTAGTTTGCTTTATGTACCAGCTAAAGCACCTTGGGATTTATTTAATCGCGAACATAAACACGGCTTAAAACTTTATGTTCAACGCGTATTTATTATGGATGATGCTGAGCAATTTATGCCGAATTATCTCCGTTTTATGCGTGGTTTAATTGATAGCAATGACTTGCCATTAAATGTATCTCGTGAAATTTTGCAAGATAACAAAATTACTGCGGCATTACGCAAAGCATTAACTAAGCGTTCATTACAAATGCTAGAAAAATTAGCAAAAGATGATGCAGAAAAATATCTTCAATTTTGGAAAGAGTTTGGTTTAGTCTTAAAAGAAGGCCCTGCAGAAGATTTTGTTAATAAAGAAACTGTCGCCAAGTTATTGCGTTTTACTTCGACACATAATGATAGCAGCGAGCAAACTGTGTCTTTAGAAGATTACATCTCGCGTATGAAAGAGGGGCAAAAAGCCATCTATTACATTACAGCGGATAGTTATGTTGCTGCGAAAAATAGCCCGCACTTGGAACTATTCAATAAAAAAGGCATTGAGGTTTTATTGCTTTCCGATCGAATTGATGAATGGATGTTAAGCTATTTAACTGAATTCGATGGTAAACAATTACAAAGTATCACGAAAGCAGATTTGGATTTAGGCGATTTAGCGGATAAAGAATCTGAAACACAAAAACAACAAGATGAGGCTTTTGGTAGTTTTATTGAGCGCGTGAAAAACTTGCTTGGCGAACGTGTGAAAACGGTGCGTTTAACTCACAATTTAACGGATACACCAGCGGTGGTTTCTACGGATAATGATCAAATGACGACTCAAATGGCGAAATTGTTTGCAGCCGCAGGGCAACCTGTACCAGAAGTAAAATACACCTTTGAACTTAATCCAGAACACCACTTAGTGAAAAAAGTGGCTGATATTGCAGATGAAACAGAATTTGCTGATTGGGTGGAATTATTACTTGAACAAGCTATGCTAGCAGAGCGTGGCTCTTTGGAAAACCCAGCTGCATTTATTAAACGCATAAATAAGTTGTTAGGTTAATTCATTTGAGATGAAGTAGTATAAGGGTTAAAATCCTCAATCTGATTAGATTGAGGATTTTTCTTATTTTTTAGGTGAAACATGATTACAGTTTACGGCATTAAAAATTGCGATACAGTAAAAAAAGCGTTGAAATGGCTAGCGGATCACAACATTGAACACAAATTTCACGACTACCGTGTTGATGGGTTAGATTTGAACTTTTTAACCCAAGCAGAAGCTCAATTTGGCTGGGATGTGTTGGTGAATAAACGCAGTACAACTTGGCGTAATTTGGATGAACAAGTTAAAAATTCTCTTGATAAAACTACCGCACTTTCCGTGTTGGAGGAAAATCCAACCTTGATTAAACGCCCAATTATTTTACAAGATGGGAAGGCATTAATTGGATTTAATGAAAAGGAATATCAGGTTGCTTTTGCTTAAAGTGCGGTTATTTTCTTAGGAGTTTTTATGAGAGAAAAAGTGATTTCGTTAGCGCAAGATTTAATTCGTCGGCCATCTATTAGCCCGAATGACGAAGGCTGTCAGCAAATTATTGCCGAACGTTTAGAAAAATTAGGTTTTCAAATTGAATGGATGCCTTTTAATGATACGTTAAATTTGTGGGCAAAACACGGAACGGGTAAGCCAGTTATTGCTTTCGCTGGACATACGGATGTTGTGCCTACTGGCGATGAAAATCAGTGGTCGTCTTCGCCGTTTTCTGCTGAGATTATTGATGGCATGCTTTATGGTCGTGGTGCGGCGGATATGAAAGGCTCCCTTGCTGCAATGATTGTGGCGGCGGAAGAATATGTAAAAGCAAATCCTAACCATAAAGGCACCATTGCATTATTGATTACCTCTGACGAAGAGGCAGCCGCAAAAGATGGTACTGTGCGTGTGGTTGAGACTTTAATGGCGCGTGATGAAAAAATTACTTATTGTATGGTTGGCGAGCCATCGAGTTCCAAAAACTTGGGTGATGTTGTCAAAAATGGTCGCCGCGGCTCAATTACAGGGAATCTTTGTGTTCAGGGAATTCAAGGGCACGTGGCATATCCGCATTTAGCTGAAAATCCAATCCATAAAGCTGCGCCATTTTTGCAAGAATTAACAACTTACCAATGGGATGAAGGTAATGATTTTTTTCCTCCAACAAGCCTACAGATTGCTAATATTCACGCAGGTACGGGAAGTAATAATGTGATTCCAGGCGAGTTATATATTCAGTTCAATTTGCGTTATTGCACAGAAGTCACGGATGAAATAATCAAGCAAAAAGTAGCTGAAATGCTAGAAAAACATAATTTGAAATATCGTATTGAATGGAATTTATCAGGTAAACCATTTTTAACAAAACCAGGTAAATTATTAGATTCGATAACCTCCGCTATTGAGGAAACAACAGGCATAACGCCAAAGGCTGAAACAGGTGGTGGCACCTCAGACGGTCGTTTTATTGCATTGATGGGCGCTGAAGTAGTGGAATTTGGGCCACTTAACGCAACAATTCATAAAGTCAACGAATGTGTCAGTGTAGAAGATCTTGGCAAGTGCGGTGAGATTTATCACAAAATGTTAGTGAATTTATTGGATAGCTAAAATGAAATTAACGCCAGAAATGCTTACAGGAAAGTCCCGTGAGCATTTAGTCAATTTACTCGCAACTCATTCATCACATCATTTTTTGCAAACACAAGCTGTGCAAGCATTTCAAGGTTTGCAACAAAGTGCGGCAAAAAATGGCTTTAATTTACAGCCTGCGAGCAGTTTTCGTGATTTTGAACGCCAACAGCTTATTTGGAACAGCAAATTTAAGGGTGATAGAAAAGTTCATGATGATGCTGGTAAAGGATTAGATTTGAGCCAATTAGATGACTGGCAAAAATGTCAGGCAATTTTACGTTGGTCTGCATTGCCAGGGGCTAGTCGTCATCATTGGGGAACGGAAGTGGATATTTTCGATCCTGATCTTTTGCCACGGGGGCAATCTTTACAACTGGAGCCTTGGGAATATGAAAAAGGCGGCTACTTCTTTGAATTGAGTGAATTTCTTACCGAAAATTTACCGCACTTTGATTTTGCTTTGCCTTTTATGAATATGCACTCCAATAAGAAAGTGGGGCGGGAGCCTTGGCATATTAGTTATTTGCCGTTAGCTGAATTAGCGAGCCAGCAATTTTCTCTAGACATTTTGCAACAGGCATGGAAAGGGGAAAATATTTTAGGGGCAGACTGTTTAATATCAAATCTTGAACAAATTTTTTCTGAATATATTGTTTAAAAATAAAGCCTTATCGTGAAGATAAGGCTTTATTTTTAGGCGTAAAAAAGCCCTTTTCCATGTAAATAAATTGGCAGCTCATCGCCAATCGATAAATCGGGGGAAATGATGTTCTCAATCCATATTGAGTAGCCATTAATTTCAATTTGAATAGCAGTAATTTTCCCTTTAAATTCGATTTGTTTCACTTGCCCTTTGAAAAGTGCGGTTGGATTTTCCGATGTTTTAAACAGGCTGAATTGTTCTGGACGAAGCAAAATCTTACCTTGTTTTTGTGAGATTGATTTATTTTTTATGGGAATATTGCCTAATTGGCATTGAAGGGTGTTTTCATCAATCAGATTCGCCGATAGCACAATGTTGTCACCAATAAAACTTGCGGTTTCAATATGATTAGGCGACCAATAAAGTGTACGAGGCGTGTCGATTTGTAAAATTTTTCCTTGTTGGATAACCGCGATTTTATCCGCATAACGTAATGCTTCATCACGATCATGAGTGACGAAAATCGCTGATGCACCACTTTGACGCAGCGCTTTTAGCATATCATGACGAATTTGCTGGCGAAGATGTTCATCTAAGGCACTAAAAGGTTCATCCAATAAAATTAGTTCTGGATTCGGCGCCAATGCTCGAGCTAGCGCCACACGTTGTTGTTGTCCGCCTGATAGTTGGTGAGGAAAACGTTCTGCCAGTTCACTAATTCCAGTGAGTTGCATTGCCTGCTCAATCCGCATTTTCTCTTCGCCCGTTTTCCCTTTGCCATTCCCTAATCCGTAAGCAATGTTGCGATAGACATTTAAGTGAGGGAACAGGACGCCTTCTTGTACCACATAACCTAGATGGCGCTGTTGAGTTGGCACATTAGAATTCTCGCCAAAAATTAACCGCTCTTTTAGCCAAATTTCGCCCGTATTAGGTTGTTCAAATCCTGCGATCGCTCGCAATAACGTTGTTTTTCCACAACCAGAGGTACCAAGCAAAAAGAGGATTTCACCTCGTTGCAAGGTAAAGGAAATATCGTGAAGAACTTGTTGTTCATTAAAAAATTTATTGAGATTTTTAACGGCTAATAACGGATTATTTATCATTTTATTTAAATGCATATTTTTTCAATAAAAACACAGGAATCCCTGAAAAGAGAACGAGCATGAGTGCATAAGGCGTTGCTGCAGCGTATTGCGCATCACTAGTATATTCCCAAACGGCAATCGAAAGGGTTTTGATGTCGTTTGGCGTGAGCAAAAGTGTTGCCGTAAGCTCTTTCATTAAATTCAAAAATACTAGAGAGAATGCCGCCGCAATGCCTGGTAGCATTGCTGGTAATGTTAAAGTTCGGAAAATATAGAATGGGCTTCGTCCTAGGCTTTGTCCTACTTTCTCAATATTATCAGAAAGTTGTTCAAGTGAGGCTCTAAGTGTGGTTTGTGCCATTGGTAAATAGAGCATAAAGTAAGCCACGATGATAACTAAAAAGGTTTGATATAAGCTGTTGGCATAGTTGATCGTAAAGTAGATCAGTGATAATGCGATAACTAAGCCGGGTACGGCGTGTAATAGGTAAGGTAAGCGATCAATCCAAACGGTTAATTTGCTACGATAGCGTACAGCTGCCCAAACCAATGGCAAAGCACAAACTACGGTAAGCAATGCGCCTAGTCCTGAAATGATAAATGAATTACTGAATGCCGATAAAAATTCTGAAAAATCACCTGCACTTTCGAGTGAAGTTCCCACTATAAGCCAGTAAATTAACATAATCACAGGCACGCCAATGCTTAAGATGAATATACTAGAGAAAAATCCGAAGGTTAAACATTGTTTGCCAAAGGAAAGTGTTTTTACTGGATAAGGACGAGTGACACCTTTTCCACTGTTGTAAAGTGTTTGTTTACCGCGGAAGAATGTTTCTCCCAGCACAATAATGCTACAAATTGCCATTAATACAGCAGAAAGTAGTGCTGCGGTGCTGTTATTAAAAGACATTTCATATTCTTGGAAAATAGCTGTGGTGAATGTTTGGTAATTCAAAATAGAAACCGCACCAAAATCTACCAGCATATGTAATGCTATTAGCAATAAACTACTACCGATTGCTGGTTTTAATTGTGGGAAAATTGCGTGCCAAAAGGTGTAAGTTTGGCTTTTTCCTAATGAAAGGCTTACTTCTTCAAGGGAGCGGTCAAGTCGTTTAAGTGTAGCTGAAATAGGCAAGTAAGCGAGTGGGAAAGAGCTTAATGTCATGATGCCAATCGTTCCCCAAAAACCTTCTACTCGAAAGGTTAGGCTGATCCAAGTAAAACAACTCACAAAGGCTGGAATACAAAGTGGTAAGCTCATCGCCACTTCAAAAAATGATTTGCCGAAAAAACGGTAGCGTTCAAGTAAAAATGCACAAAGAGTACCGAGAGAAATGGAGCCAATGGTTACACAGACCATGAGAAGCATTGTGTTGCTCAGTAATTCCGCCATTCTCGGGCGAATAAGAAGCTCAAAGCTACGATCTAATCCGACTTCAATCGCACGGAAAAGAATATACAGAAATGGTAATAAGAGCGGTAAACCAATAAGTAAAATAATGATGGTGAGCCAAAGTGGGGGAGTTCGGGTCAAAAGATAATCCTTTATATGTGGCAACTGTATCTTCACTTTTGGTGAAAATACAGTTGCAACGTTAGCGGGCTTATTTTAAACCAGCTTCTTCAATTAATTTATTTGCTTGTTCTTTATCTTGAGCAGTAGTTGCTGAAACTACTGGCGCTTGCAATTTAGCATAAGGTTCCATATTGAATGGAGAAGTCACATCTGTACGTAATGGATATTCTGCACGTACAGCAACTAAGGCTTCTTGACCTTTTTTACTTGCTAAGAAGTCCACGAATTTTTTCGCTTCTTCTTTATTTTTAGATGATTTTAAGATTGCAGCACCAGAGTAAGTGACTAACGCACCAGGGTCTTTATGACGAATAAAGTACAAGCGAGTTTTTAAGTTTTCTGCGCCTTTTTCTTTTGCTAATGCATACCAGTAGTAGTTATTAATTAAGGCTGCAGGTACTTCGCCATTTTCAACAGCTTGCAATGCAACACTGTTTTTCGCGTAAAGTTTACCATTTTCTTTTAAGCCTTTTAACCAATTAAGCGCAACTTTCTCGCCTTTTAGTTTAACAATAGCTACAACTTGTTCTAAGAATGCACCAGAGGTTGGTACATAACCGATTTTATCTTTCCATTTTGGTGTTGCGTAATCAAGCACTGACTTTTCCATATCTTTTTCAGATAATTTAGTGTGATCATAAACGACAACACGAGAACGACCACTTAATGCAATCCAATCTTTTTTAGGTGCAACTGGTACACCTTGGTGAGAGGTTTGTTTGATCGTATTGGCTGAAAGTGGTTCTAATAAACCCGCTTCAGAAAGTGCGGCAAATGGAGATGTTTGTTCTGAATAGAATACATCGGCTGGGCTTTTATCGCCTTCTTCTTTAAGTTGACCAGCTAACTGTTCGCTTTTAGCACTATTTAAAGTGACTTTAATGCCAGTTTCTTGCGTAAATGCATCAGCTACGGCTTTTGCAGCTTCCTTATGTTGGCCGTTGTAAACGGTAATATCGGCAAAGCTAGTTGCTGAGAATGTAAGTGCAGCAGCGAGTGTCGCAATTTTGAAAGATTTGAATGTCATTGATAACTCCTTGTTTATGAGAATGAATGTTTTAATTAAGCTTGAATGACCTTTATTCTATTTCTAAATTCATTTAAATGCAAATAATTCTCAATTTTTGTTTGTGACAAAACAAAAGGAGAGCGGTTAGCTCTCCTTCAATATATTGATTGCTTTGAATTTTGTTTATAGTGTGGCAGGTTGAATGTAACCTAAGTCTGCTAATACTTTACAAATAGAATCATATAATCCAGAACAGTCAAATTTTTCATCAATGAGTTTCTCATTGTTGCTCATATCTTTGTAGCCATTTTCAATTAAATATGCTTTGAGTGACGAATTAAGCGCTGCTTTAGTTGTTGGTTTTTCCATTTGGGCCATCATGTAAAGATGGAGTTCATTTAAATTCTCAACTCCGTCATTATACATATTACCAGCACCAATATATTGATCTGCACCTTCTAATAAGGTCTGTACATATTGAGTAAAACGTTTAGGTACATAAGTTTTGTTATCTTCAAACGTATATGTTTGATAAGGCGTGAGAAAAACCTTGATATATCCTAGGACTACAGCAAACAATACAGAAGAGTAAATTTCATTCTCTGTGAGATTTTCAAATTCTGTATGTTCAGCAACGTAATCAGTTAATGATTGAATAGTGAAATGACCTACTTGATAGATAAAGTGTTCAAGTAATTTTGCAACGCCTTGATTATTAAATATATGACTGAGATTATTTTCTTTGTTCTGGTTAATAAAAGTTAATTTATTTAATAATGCTTTATCAATGATTTCTGTACGGTTAATTTTATCTTGCAAATGAGTATGGCATAATAAACTTCTTCTAAATGCCACATCGTAAAGATAATCGAGGCATTGTTCACGTGCCACATAATCTGTTTCGGATAATTGATTGATCATGTCTCTTAGATGTGGTGGCATCCAAGAAGTATATGAAAGTTGAAAATCCGTATCACCAATATAAGCCAATTGATGTTGATCTAGGCTATCAACAAATTGATTTAAATAGAGAGGGTGATTGTGATATTCGAGATATTCATGTGCTACGTAATGATCACCTTTAGTTTGAATATTATCAAAGTTATTGATTCGGCTCTTATTATTATTTTTTTCAGACTCAATCGATTTAATTGCATCTGAGAATAACTGAACAACAGCTTTGCCACGACGAGTTTGTTCAGAGAGCGGTAAATCCTGAGTGTATTTATTCGCATAAAGCATAATATCACGTGCAACTTCGCGGCTTTTCCAACCAGGATAGGTGTTGTAAGAAATATAAGCAATACCGTTAGGGGTTAAATTCTCACGGCAAACCTCAAGAATTTTATCTTTCACATTATCAGGTACCCAAGAATAAATACCATGTACGATGATGTAGTCAAACATGCCAAATTCAGGCGTAATATCGAGAATATTTTTTGTTTCTAAACGAACGTTTGTTAATCCCATTGATTTAATAATTTCATTACCTTGAGTAATTTGACTATCTGATAAATCAATGCCTACAAATTCAGTATCTGGATAATAAATCGCTTGAGAAATTAAGTTTCCACCAAAAGAAGAACCTAATTCTAATACTTTAGTACCTTTGAGTGCTGGAGGGGTTAATCCCCACAAGGTTGCATTTCCTTCCAAACGCGCAATGCTCGTATAAGAAAAGGGTTTTGAGTAGTATCTAAGTTCGTCGTAAGGGTTATTTTGCTCGGTCATAATATATCCAGTTTGTAACATAATTAAGGGCGCATATTATAGTGGGAATAGGGATGAAAACAAAGTGATGATTATTTCCCATGAAGTGGTAATTACGCTAGAATAACCGAAATTTTCACCAGCTTAGTATCCTCATGCTTTCATTTACTCTCGAACCTCAAGATAACGCACGTTTGCAATCTTTATGCGGTGCATTTGATGATCATCTAAAACTTATCGAAAAAGAATTTAATCTTGTCATTGCTCGTCATAATTTCACTTTTAATATTGATACAGTGGAAGAGGAGTCTAAACCTTATCATGCAAAATTGATAAAAAGTGCGGTGAAATTAATCCAAGATTTATATGTTGAAACTGCACCCGTAAAAGGTAAAGTGAAAGAGTTAGATTTGGAAGATGTGCATATGGCTTTACAAGAAAGTCGTATGCTATCTCAAGTTGAGCCGAACTGCGCTGAAAATAATGTTTTCGGTACAACGATTAAAACTAAACGAGGTGTGATTAAACCTCGAGGCGAAAATCAAGTTCAATATTTGCATAATATTTTAATTCACGATATTAGTTTTGGTATTGGCCCAGCAGGGACGGGGAAAACTTTTTTAGCGGTTGCTGCAGCAGTTGAGGCTTTAGAACGTCAAGAAATTCGTCGCGTTTTACTTACTCGACCTGCGGTGGAAGCGGGCGAAAAGTTAGGTTTTTTACCTGGGGATTTAGGTCAGAAAATCGAACCTTATTTACGTCCACTTTATGATGCTTTGTTTGAAATGCTAGGTTTTGAGCGTGTGCAAAAATTAATGGAACGTAATGTTATTGAAATTGCCCCTTTGGCTTATATGCGAGGGCGTACACTTAATGATAGTTTTATTATTTTAGATGAAAGCCAAAATACGACAGTTGAGCAAATGAAAATGTTTTTAACCCGTATTGGTTTTAATTCTAAAGCCGTGATTACGGGCGATATTACGCAAATTGACTTACCTCGTAGCACAAAATCTGGTTTACGCCATGCGATTGAAGTGTTGGAAAAAGTACCAGAATTAAGTTTTAACTATTTTGATAGCAAAGATATTGTGCGTCATCCTGTGGTGGCTAAAGTGGTGCAAGCATACGAAGAATGGGAAGTGCAAGATGAAATTCGTCGAAAAGAATTAGCGGAGCTTCGTAAACCCGAACGTGAAAAAGAGCGGTCAGAAATTGAAAAGAATTTAGGAGAGTAAAATGGGAAGTATATTCGTTGATCTGCAAATTGCCACAGAAAATATAGAGGGGTTGCCAACAGAAGAACAGATTGTGCAGTGGGCAACAGCGGCTGTACAACCAGAAGGGGATGAAGTCGAAATGACGGTTCGTATTGTGGATGAAGCCGAAAGCCATGAATTAAATTTAACTTATCGTGGCAAGGATCGCCCGACTAACGTGCTTTCATTTCCGTTTGAATGTCCCGATGAGGTGGAGTTGCCATTGTTAGGGGATCTCGTTATTTGTCGTCAAGTCGTGGAGCGAGAAGCCGCTGAACAAGAGAAACCATTAATGGCGCATTGGGCGCATATGGTTGTGCATGGTAGCTTACATTTACTCGGTTATGATCATATTGAAGATGATGAAGCTGAAGAAATGGAAAGTTTAGAAACCCAAATTATGCAAGGATTAGGTTTTGATGATCCTTATCTAGCAGAGAAATAATCTTTATTCGGAGTAATGATGTATAAAGCGGTATTTAGTGATTTTGATGGCACCTTATTAACCTCTCAACATACCATTTCCCCTCGAACTGTTGCGGCAATTAAGCGTTTAACAGCGAATGGTATTCCTTTTGTGCCAATTTCGGCGCGTTCTCCTTTGGGTATTTTGCCTTATTGGAAACAGCTTGAAACGAATAATGTGTTTGTTGCATTTAGTGGCGCGCTTATTTTGAATCAACATCTTGAACCAATTTATAGCGTACAAATTGAACCAAAAGATATTCTAGACATTAATACCGTTTTGGCGGATCATCCTTTGCTTGGCGTGAATTATTATACAAATAATGATTGCCATGCACGCGATGTTGAAAATAAATGGGTGATTTTTGAACGCAATGTCACCAAAATTGAGATTCATCCTTTTGATGAAGTGGCAACACGTTCGCCACATAAAATTCAAATTATTGGGGAAGCTCAAGAAATCATTGATATTGAAATTATTTTAAAGGAAAAATTTCCACATCTGAGTATTTGTCGTTCCCATGCTAACTTTTTAGAGGTGATGCACAAGAGTGCAACCAAAGGAAGTGCGGTGCGTTTTTTGGAAGATTATTTTGGCGTAAAAACCGATGAAGTGATTGCGTTTGGTGATAACTTTAATGATCTGGATATGCTAGAACACGCGGGGCTTGGGGTGGCAATGGGAAATGCACCTGATGAAATTAAACAAGCTGCAAATGTAGTCACTGCGACTAATAATGAAGATGGGCTAGCATTAATTTTGGAAGAAAAATTTCCTGAATAACAGGTAAGAAAAAGGCTCTCAAACGAGAGCCTTTTAGTTATGAATTTTTTGATTCTTTTGAATTATACATATCTTCAATTTGCTTACGATAACGTTCTAAAATCACTTTTCTACGCAATTTTAATGTTGGTGTAATTTCACCCAATTTAATGCTGAATGCTTGAGAAAGTAACGTGAATTTTTTTACTTGCTCGAAATGAGCCAGTTCTTTTTGTATTGCATTAATACGCTGCTCAAACATTTTTAGAATTTCAGAATTTTTTAGTAATTCTAAACGGTCATGATATTTAATATTGAGCTGTTTTGCGTACTCTTCCAAACTATCAAAGCAAGGCACAATAAGTGCAGACACATATTTTTTCGCATCGGCAATGATTGCAATTTGTTCGATAAATTTATCTTTACCGATTTTGCTTTCGATATATTGTGGTGCGATATATTTACCGTTTGAGGTTTTCATTAATTCTTTAATACGATCGGTAATAAATAAATTACCTTGTTCGTCAAACTCTCCCGCATCGCCAGTTTTTAAGAAACCATCTTCTGTGAAGGCTTGAGCTGTTTCTTCTGGCTTCTTGTAATAGCCTTTCATCACCATTCCGCCACGCACGAGGATTTCATTATTTTCCCCAATTTTAACTTCTGCTTTTGGCATGAGTGTGCCGATTGAATTTGGGTTAAATTGGAAATCATGCCAGCAAGAAACGGTTGCAGTTGTTTCTGTCATGCCATAGCCTAATTTGATGTTGATGCCAATAGCATGGAAAAATAGCCCAATAGCCGGTTCTAATTTTGCTCCTCCGCAAGGCATCATTTTTATACGCCCTCCCAATAATTGGCGAAGTTTTGAGAGCACTAATTTATCTGCCAAAGCAAATTGTTTATTCAATAAGAATGGAATAGCTTTGTTATTTGCACGCAAATCAAAATGTTTTTGTCCTACGGAAATTGCCCAATGAAACATAATTTGGCGAAGTTTTGGTGCTTTTTGAACTTTATCCAAGACGGCGGCATAAATTTTTTCGTAAAAACGTGGCACGGCACACATTAAGGTAGGGCGAATTTCCGTTAAAGCTAACCGTACTTGATTGGTGTCTTCTAAATAGCAAAGTATTGCTCCTTTATGAAGAATATAAGCCGCCCAGGCTCGTTCAAAAATATGAGAGAACGGTAAGAAAGAAAGTGAAACGTCCTGATCTGTCACATTAAGTGAAAGATCATGCGTTTCTAATTGGTGAGCGAGATTAGCATAATCTAACATGACACCTTTAGGCTCTCCAGTAGTACCCGAGGTATAAATAATCGTAAACAAATCCGATAATTGTTTTTGGTTTAAGCGTTGGGCTAGTTCATCTTGTTGGGCGTTTGAACCTGTTTCAATAAAACTTTCCCAAGTGCAAGAAAGAGGATCTTGTTGTAATTGAATGGTGGATTTCATTGCCACGATTTTTTGTAATTGTGGACAATGATGCGCGATTTCCAATGCTTGATCGTATTGCTCTTGATCGCCGACGAATAGAATTTTTACATCGGCGTGATTTAGGATAAATTCTGCTTGCTGCGCTGTATTGGTTGCGTAAATAGGTACTGTGATTGCTCGAATTTGTAAGGTCGCAATGTCAGCGATTGTCCAACGTTCCATATTATGGGCAAAGATGGCGATTTTATCTTGCACGCCAATACTATGAGCAAGCAATGCACGAGAAAGTTGATTGAGTTGCTCTTGAAAATTTTTCCAAGAGATGTCTCTCCACAAGCCGTGTTCTTTATAGCGAAGTGCGGTCATATTTGCACGAGTTTTGGCTTGTTGTTGAATACGATTAACAAAATGGAGATCGAGATTCATATTAACCCTATTTTTTGATTTTATTGAGCGAACAGTTGTGCGCTAATATAATCTTAAATAGGAATAAAAGCTAGAATAATATTGATTGTTTTAAATTATTTTTAGTGATCCATTGTTCATTTTTAGATCGTAAACTAAATTTTAGGTAATAAAAAACCGCTCCGAAGAGCGGTTAATTTTTTCAAAGTTTTAATTAGCCTTTGTAGTTGTAAATGTGAGTTACTAAGTCTAATACTTTGTTTGAGTAACCAGTTTCGTTATCGTACCAAGATACTAATTTAACGAAAGAATCAGTTAATGCGATACCAGCATCTGCATCAAATACAGAAGTTAAAGTACAGCCGTTGAAGTCAGTAGAAACAACAGCATCTTCAGTGTAACCTAATACGCCTTTTAATTCACCATTGAAAGTTTTACCTTCAGCTGCATCTTTGATTGCTTGTTTGATTGCATCATAAGAAGCTGGTTTTTCAAGGTTAACAGTTAAGTCAACAACAGATACGTTTGGAGTTGGAACACGGAAAGCCATACCAGTTAATTTACCGTTTAATGCTGGTAATACTTTACCTACTGCTTTCGCTGCACCCGTTGAAGATGGAATGATGTTTTGTGATGCACCGCGGCCGCCGCGCCAGTCTTTAGCTGATGGACCATCTACAGTTTTTTGAGTTGCAGTTGTTGCGTGAACAGTGGTCATTAAACCATCTTTGATACCGAAAGTTTCATGAACAACACGTGCTAAAGGAGCTAAACAGTTTGTTGTACAAGATGCGTTAGAAACGATATCTTGACCTGCGTATGCGTTGAAGTTTACACCACGAACGAACATAGGGGTTGCATCTTTAGATGGACCAGTTAATACAACTTTTTTCGCGCCTGCAGTGATGTGTTTACGAGCAGTTTCATCAGTTAAGAATAAACCAGTCGCTTCAACAGCGATATCAACACCGATTGCACCCCAGTTTAAGTTTGCTGGATCACGTTCTGCAGTTACACGGATAGTTTTACCATTAACCACTAAGTTACCATCTTTCACTTCAACAGTGCCGTCGAAACGACCGTGAGTTGAATCATATTTCAACATATAAGCCATGTATTCAACGTCGATTAAGTCGTTAATACCTACAACTTCGATGTCATCACGGTGTTGTGCTGCACGGAATACGATACGGCCGATACGACCAAAACCATTGATACCAATTTTAATTGCCATAAGATTTTCACCTTTTATTTAAGTTAAACAAATCTGTTTGCTTTGAGTAATACTGCTCACTCAGTAAGACAGTGCACAGAGTATAGCACGAGCATTTTTATAAAACTATAAACCCTACTACTTTTTTGTGATCTATATCAAATCATCATTAGAATGAAAAAGTACCGTAAAAAATCACCGCACTTTTGATGATTTTTTATAGAGAAATCTGCATAATAGACTGAAATTGTTAGAGAAGGTTAAATATTCTATGTCTCAAGGTAATCTTTATATTTTGTCTGCACCAAGTGGTGCGGGAAAATCTTCATTAATTTCAGCGTTATTGGCATCAGATAGTTCAACTCAAAAAATGGTTTCTGTGTCCCATACGACCCGTGCCCCACGCCCAGGTGAAGTTGAAGGTGTACACTATTATTTTGTATCAAAAGAAGAGTTTGAATCACTTATTGAGCAAGATTTATTTTTAGAATATGCTAAAGTTTTTGGTGGAAATTATTATGGAACCTCTTTACCTGCGATTGAAGAAAATTTAGCAAAAGGTATTGATGTATTTTTAGATATTGATTGGCAGGGTGCTCAACAAATCCGTACAAAAGTACCTTCGGTAAAAAGTATTTTTATTTTACCGCCTTCATTGCCAGAGTTAGAACGTCGTTTAATTGGTCGTGGGCAAGATAGTGAAGAGGTTATCGCTGAACGAATGTCAAAAGCGATAAGTGAAATTTCGCATTATGACGAATATGATTATGTCATTGTGAATGATGATTTTGAGAAAGCATTAAAAGATTTACAAAGTATTTTGCAATCGGAACGCTTAACTAAAGATTATCAACAAAAACAAAATGCAATGTTAATTCAACAGCTACTAGCAAAATAGGGCGAAATTGAGTATTATAACGCCCTTTCAATAGAGTAATTTTTGACAAATCGGAGTAAATTATGGCTCGTGTTACTGTGCAAGATGCAGTAGAAAAAATTGGTAACCGTTTTGATTTAATTTTAACGGCTGCGCGTCGTGCAAGACAATTACAACTTAACCAGAGTGCGCCGTTAGTGCCAGAAGATAATGACAAACCAACAGTAATCGCATTGCGTGAAATCGAAAAAGGTTTGATTAATCAAGATATTATGGATGCACAAGAATTCCAAGAAATGGCTAAAGTGCAAGAAACGGAAGAAGCAGCTGTTGCATTAATTACAGAATAATCTTTTAAAAGTGCGGTAAAAAATCACGATATTTTAACCGCACTTTCTCTTTCAACGATAAGTAGGTCTCCTTTGGAACTGTTTGCGGATTTAGATCGAATTATTCAAGGGTATTTGCCCGCAGATAAAATTGAACTCATTAAGCGTGCGTTTGTGATTGCAAGAGATGCGCACGAAGGACAATTTCGCTCTAGTGGGGAGCCTTACATTACCCATCCTGTTGCGGTAGCCTCCATTATTGCTCAACTACACTTAGATCATGAAGCAGTAATGGCTGCGCTTTTACACGATGTTATCGAAGATACACCTTATACAGAAGAACAACTGAAAGAAGAGTTCGGTGCCAGTGTGGCTGAAATTGTGGACGGTGTATCAAAACTCGATAAGTTGAAATTTCGTACTCGCCAAGAAGCACAAGTCGAGAATTTTCGCAAAATGATTTTGGCGATGACGCGTGATATTCGCGTTGTGTTAATCAAGCTTGCTGACCGCACGCATAATATGCGCACACTTGGTTCGTTACGACCAGATAAACGCCGCCGTATTGCGAAAGAAACCCTTGAAATCTATTGCCCGCTTGCTCATCGTTTAGGTATTGAGCATATTAAAAATGAATTAGAAGACTTATCTTTTCAAGCAATGCATCCTCACCGTTATGAGGTATTGAAAAAACTCATTGATGTGGCGCGGAGTAATCGACAAGATTTAATCGAACGTATTTCACAAGAGATTAAAGTGCGGTTAGAAAACGCAGGCATTTTTGCCCGAGTGTGGGGGCGTGAAAAACACCTTTATAAGATCTATCAAAAAATGCGCATAAAGGATCAAGAATTCCACTCTATTATGGATATTTATGCGTTCCGTGTGATTGTAAAAAATGTGGATGATTGTTATCGCGTTTTGGGGCAAATGCATAATCTTTATAAGCCACGTCCTGGTCGAGTAAAGGATTATATCGCCGTACCTAAAGCAAATGGCTATCAATCTTTGCAAACTTCAATGATTGGGCCGAAAGGTGTCCCCGTAGAAGTTCATATCCATACAGAGGATATGGAACAAGTCGCCGAAATGGGTATTACGGCGCATTGGGTTTATAAAGAAAATGGTAAAAACGACAGTACAACCGCACAAATCCGCGCACAACGCTGGCTGCAAAGTTTGGTCGAAATTCAACAAAGTGTAGGTAATTCGTTTGAGTTTATTGAGAATGTAAAATCAGAGTTTTTCCCGAAAGAAATTTATGTTTTTACACCAAAAGGTCGAATTGTTGAATTGCCAATGGGTGCAACGGCAGTAGATTTCGCTTATGCCGTGCATTCAGATGTGGGAAATACTTGTATTGGTGTGACTGTTGAGCATAAACCTTATCCGCTTTCACAAGCCCTTGAGTCTGGGCAAACGGTAAATATTATCACCGATCCAAATGCGCATCCTGAAGCTGCATGGTTAAATTTCGTGGTAACTGCTCGTGCGAAAACACGGATTCGCCATTATCTCAAACAGAGTTGTGAAGAGGATGCGGTGAAATTAGGCGAAGTTGAGCTTAATGCAGCATTACAACCACATAATTTAGGTGATTTTTCTATTCAACAAATTAGAACTGTACTAGATGCTTTAGCGCTTTCTTCTTTAGATGAATTATTACGAGAAATTGGTTTAGGCAATCAGTCTGCCTCCATCATTGCGCATCAATTTGTGGGCGTGCCGTTAGAATCTTCTAATACTCAGAATTTTGAATTTGAATCCAAAATACTCACTATTGCACCAATGCAAGTGGGTAAAACACAATTTGCTCAATGTTGTCATCCAATCCCAGGTGATCCTATTGTGGGATGTTGTACAGAAAAAAATACAGTTGTGGTACACCATCAACATTGTGCAAGTTTGAAAAATGCTTGTTGCCAATCGTTGGCTAAATGGGATAACGTTCAAAGTGCGGTGAATTTTGAGGCTGAATTACAAATAGAAATATTGAATGAGCAGAATGCCTTGCTTAGTTTAATGACCGCAATTTCTGCGAGCGAAAGCAGTCTTCAAAATATTTGGACGGAAGAATTAGAGAACAATTTATTGCTTGTGATTTTGCAGGTTTGTGTAAAAGATATCAAACACCTTGCCAATATCGTTCATCGTATTAAAGGCATCACTGGCGTCGTTAATGTCAAACGTAATATTAATGAGCTATGAGCCTTGAACTTCTCGATGCCGTACCTTTGACCAGCCTCTCTGGTGTGGGGGCGGCCATTTCTAATAAACTGGCTAAAATCGGCATTCATAACCTACAAGATTTACTCTTTCATTTACCTATTCGCTATGAAGATCGTACGAGAATTACGCCAATCGCTCATCTTCGTCCCGAACAATATTTTACCATTGAAGGAATTGTACAAACCTGTGAAGTCGCTTTTGGCCGTCGCCCGATTTTATCAGTTAGTTTGTCAGACGGCACATCGAAAATTATGTTACGTTTTTTCAATTTTAATGCGGGAATGCGTAATAGTTTTCAAGTAGGTGCGCGAGTAAAGGCCTTTGGAGAGGTAAAACGTGGGCGTCACATGCCTGAAATTCATCATCCAGAATATCAAATTGTGCGAGATAATGCGCCTATTGTATTGGAAGAAACGCTAACGCCGATTTATTCCACGACGGAAGGGCTCAAACAAAATTCATTACGAAAATTAACGGATCAGGCTTTGGCATTGCTCGACAAAGTTCAGATTGCAGAAATTTTGCCTAATGAATTTAATCCACATCAATATAGCTTAAAAGAGGCATTGCGATTATTGCATCGTCCGCCGCCAGATATTTCATTAGAAATGTTAGAGCAGGGTAAGCATCCTGCGCAGCAGCGATTAATCTTTGAAGAATTATTGGCACATAATTTAGCTATGCAAAAAGTGCGGTTAGGAACGCAGCAATTTTCTGCCTTACCGCTACATTATCAAACAGATTTAAAACAGCGATTTTTAGCCACCTTGCCATTTCAACCAACTAATGCTCAAAAGCGAGTAGTGTCGGATATTGAACAAGATCTTATCAAAGATTATCCAATGATGCGCTTAGTACAAGGGGATGTTGGCTCGGGAAAAACATTGGTTGCCGCATTGGCTGCTTTAACTGCAATTGATAATGGCAAACAAGTCGCCTTAATGGCGCCAACAGAAATACTAGCAGAACAGCATGCGAATAATTTTAGACGGTGGTTTGAGCCTTTAGGCATTGAAGTAGGTTGGTTAGCTGGTAAAGTAAAAGGAAAATCAAGACAAGCAGAGCTTGAAAAAATCAAAACTGGCGCGGTGCAAATGGTGGTGGGGACGCATGCTTTATTCCAAGAAGAAGTCGAGTTTTTCGATCTAGCATTGGTGATTATTGATGAACAACACCGTTTTGGTGTGCATCAACGATTAATGTTGCGTGAGAAAGGCGAAAAAGCAGGATTTTATCCCCATCAGTTAATTATGACGGCCACGCCGATTCCAAGAACGTTGGCAATGACTGTCTATGCAGATTTGGATACATCAATTATTGATGAATTGCCTCCAGGCCGTACGCCTATAACAACCGTAGTGGTTTCTGAAGAACGTCGCGCTGAAATTGTGATGCGTGTAAAAAACGCTTGTGTTAATGAAAAACACCAAGCCTATTGGGTGTGTACGTTAATTGATGAATCAGAGGTGTTAGAAGCTCAAGCAGCTGAAGCGATTTGGGAAGATCTAACTAAGGCATTACCTATGTTAAATATTGGGTTAGTGCACGGGCGGATGAAACCACAAGAAAAACAAGATGTCATGATGAGTTTTAAAAATGCAGAATTGGATTTATTGGTGGCAACGACAGTAATCGAAGTGGGTGTTGATGTTGCGAATGCTAGTTTGATGATTATCGAAAATGCAGAGCGTTTAGGTTTATCGCAACTTCATCAGTTACGAGGGCGCGTCGGTCGAGGCAGTACGGCTTCTTTTTGTGTACTAATGTATAAACCTCCGCTCGGTAAAGTTTCGCAAAAACGTTTGCAAGTGCTACGAGATAGCCAAGATGGGTTTGTTATTTCGGAAAAAGACTTAGAAATTCGTGGACCTGGTGAAGTACTTGGAACGAAACAAACGGGCATTGCTGAATTGCGAGTAGCAAATTTAATGCGAGATAGAAAAATGATACCCACGGTGCAATTTTATGCAAAATCGCTTATTCAAAAATACCCGGATCTAGCAGAAAGTCTGATTCGTCGTTGGTTAAATAATAAAGAGATTTACTCGAACGCTTAAAAGTGCGGTCAATTTTCAAAGAGTTTTAAATGGATAAAAAAGAAAAACGCCCAACTGTGCTCTTTTTTGACTCAGGAGTGGGTGGGTTTAGCGTATACCGTGAAGCTAAAAAATTATTACCAAATTGGCATTATCTCTATTGTTTTGATAATGCCGGCTTCCCTTATTCAGAACGCGAAGAAGAAAGTATTATTCACCGCACTTTAGCGGTTTGCCAACTGATTAATCAACGTTATCCATTAGATGCAATCGTGATAGCTTGTAATACAGCGAGTACAGTTGTACTTCCGCCTTTGCGCGCTGATTTTGATATTCCTATCATTGGAACTGTACCCGCTATTAAACCTGCATCAGAAATGACAAAGACAAAGCATATTGGTTTATTAGCTACAAAGGGTACGGTAAAACGTCATTATGTCGATGAGTTGATTGATAAATTTGCGCGAGATTGTGTTGTCGAAAGATTGGGAACAACAAAATTAGTAGAAATTGCGGAGCAAAAAATTCGTGGCCATTCCGTTGATCTAATTAGTTTAAAAGATGAGTTATCTCCGTGGGCAGGCATGGCTGATTTGGATACATTAGTTTTAGGTTGTACTCATTTTCCACTCATCAAAGATGAAATTCAGTTGTGCTTGCCACAAATTAAATATTTTATGGATCCTGGATCGGCGATTGCTAAGCGGATAAAATATTTACTAGATGGTAAAAGTGTACGTGCTCAAGGTGAAAAACATAATCAAATGTTTTGTACTGCACATTTTTCAGAAGAATCTCAATTTAAAAAAGCTTTACATCTATGGGGATTTGAATCTTTAGATGTAATAAAAATAGACTAAAATTGATGTTAAATAGACCTTTTTGTATTAACTTTATCCAAAAGATCATTTTTTTAAATATTTTTACAAAAAAGTACTTGCAAGGATTTTGAAAATCCCTATAATGCACCGCACACAACGACGCACTGTTGTGAAGTCTTTAAGTTTCCAAGTGCGTCGTTGTTTTTTGCTCTTTAACAATATATCAGACAATCTGTGTGGGCACTTGTTGATTGACTTGTTTTAAAATATTTTAATTTTGAAGTCTTAATAGGTGCTTAACTGAAAATTCATAATTACTTTTTTAAGTAG